>CAIWJG010000590.1 GCA_903912925.1 uncultured Verrucomicrobia subdivision 3 bacterium
GCACATCTTTGCCGGGCTGGACCTGGCCGCCCACCGGAACCGCCTCGAGACTTTGGCCCGGACGGACCTGGTCGGCCGCGAAGTTTCGGTTGCGACCGTTGCCTCGCTGGATGCGTTAGGCCGCGCCTTGAGTGAAATGCCAGTGAGTTTCTGAGGCGCAGAATCTCTGGCGCGCACGCTTCGCTGTGGGGTGTCACCCGGTGCCCGGTGGAACGTTGGATGAAGGGCGGACGGTGGTGCTTCTCATTCTACTTCGCTTTCAAGCTGAGACTAGCCCCGTGAAGTCTTTCCCTTACTTCACTGGGCTAGCCCCGTGAAGTCTTTCCCTTACTTCACTGGGCTATCAGCAACCCGGCCTCGGCTTCTTCTCCCTCTCCCCATCCGATGGGGAGAGGGCAGGGTGAGGGGCCGTTTGTCTCACCTCGAGCGCGACTTGGAATCAACCAGTCAGGCTACGGGGTTCCCGTCACTTGCTTGCAGGCGTAGCCGAGATCGAAGGCGATGTCCGAGTTGGCGGGGTTGGCGCTGGCGGACCTGAGCGCGGTGACGAGGGATTCGGGTACGGCGTTGAGCGGGGCGTAGGTGGAGAGGGCAATGGCGACGGCCTGGAGGGCCTCCTTGTCACCAGCGACCTCGGACGAACTTAGAGTATCGCCGAGGTGGGCCAGATATTGCTGGTCGAGAATCGGGGTGGGGACTCTGCCGTTAAAGGCCGCATAGCTGCGAATGGTCCAGTATTTCACCTCGGCCTCGATGTGCGGATAGCGAATCAGCCCGATCTTATTTGTTTGCAGAGAGGAGATGGCCTGCAAACGTATGGCGTCTAGCTGCGGCGTGGGGACGTTTGTGATCACATAGTACTGCCGGCTTTCGCCGATTCGGACCAGCGCGGCCGCCGCCTGACTGGCGAACTCGGGACTCTGCAGCATCCCTTGATAGATTTTGATCACCGCCGGGGCGCAGGCTGCGATGATGGAGGGTTCGCTGGGGAGCACTTGCGCGAGGTAGCTCCGGTCGCTGGCCGTGAGCCTTCTATTAGCAACCGACTGGTAAATTGCGTTCAGCTTCGCCGTCGTGGCGAGTGAGATGGACGGGGTGTTCGTAAACCGGTAGTTCCATAAGCCTGCGAACAGGCTGGCGCAAAACATCCGCGTCTTGAAATCTTTGGAGTCCAGATGGGCCTCCCATTGACCCACATAGTCCGTCGAACCCCAGTCGTAGCGGGAAAGGATAGTGTACAGGCTGACGGTGTTATTACAAGCTTTGGCCGAGTCCAAGAAGGCTCCGAATCCCTCGGTGTTCACGAGTTTTGCTTGAATCATCGCGTTGGTGACTACCTCGACCGGGGGTGCGCAGGTCACCAGCAAAAGGGCGGCCCGCTTAACCGGCATGGCCAGGATCTGGCGGATGAGCGACTCATTCCTGGCGGCCACATGATTCCCGGTGGCCACAACGGCGGGCGAACTGGCCACAGACAACGCTGTCACCGCTGGCGCAGAGTTGGTTGCGGTCCGCTTGGCCCATTCGATGCTGTTGCACCCAGGCTGGGTTTGCGGAATGCGCCACTTGTTTGCAATCCGATAGAAAAAGTTCGTCAGGAACGTGCCGGAGATCGGCACATAGACGGGATGTTCGTTCGAAAAAGTGATCCCGGTGTTCTCCACCCACCTTTCAATCCTCGGCTGCAGATTGTAATGCTCGTATCCTGGCCCTTGAGAAAGCCACCAATAATCCGGGGTAAAAGTCGCGTAGGCATAATAGTCATCGCTCGTCAGTTGGCGTCGCGGGATGGATAGGTTGTTGTTCGTCCGGTACTGCTTTAGGATGGCGTAAACAGCGTCGGTCATCTTCTGAAACTTCGCGGGATTCGTGAAAGGTTCGTCGGGCCAATGAATCCAGGGGAGGTGGTCGACGTGACCCACCAAAGGGCCGAAGCCTTCGTGACCGTAGCTGTCCAGATAGGTGTGCAGTGCCATCCCGAGCCACACGAGGTCGTTGTGCTTGAGGGCCTCGTTGATGTTATGCTTCGCGTAGGGGCTGTTCTGCCGGGTCATTGCGGCGCCCGGTTCGCTCGAGCAGTTGAAGTGATAGAGACGCCGCTGATTATATCCATCAATCTTTAGCGGCTCGGTCCGCGGATCCCAGTCAACGTACTCTCCCAACGCGGCGAGTTGAGTCGCCTCTGGAGCGGTGAACCCGCTGTCCCTGGCGATGAGGTAGATCGCGTAGAAATGCCCGTCCGTGTCGTAGGCGATGGCCTGATGACAGGTCGGCAGAGCTCCGAGCAAAAGCAATCCGCAAATGAGCTTCCGAACCATACCAGCCTTGCTCAAGCAGGAGAAAAACCGCGGCCGGGTGACCGATGAAAGCTTGGTTCTATTCATGTTATTTTGTGGTTCTTAACACGGCCTTACGCTATCGAGACTGACCCGCTTTGTCCACAAGAATCCGTCGGCTCTGGCAATGACGTGCGCAGCTTAGATTCTTCCAACGTTGTTGGCACGGGCGACTGGAGCGCGGACATTCTTGTCCGCCTTTGCGTGATGGTCAACCC
>CAIWJG010000591.1 GCA_903912925.1 uncultured Verrucomicrobia subdivision 3 bacterium
AGCGCGTTCGAGGTCACCACGCTCTACGCTCAAACGCTTCACGCTCTCAGGGTGCTCGCGGGCCATAATGTTAGGATTACGCCTAAGGTCTGGAAGTTGTTTTTGCACGAGCTCTAAGCGCGCCCAGCGACCCAAATCTACTCTCGTGCGGGAGATTTTGCAGCAACACCAGCAGCGCCGGCACCAGTCAGCCCTCGATCTGGCGGCGGACCTGTGCGGCTGCGTCCAAAGCGGCCTGCGCGGCCTTTCCCGCAACAAGAAGCACCTGAAGGGTTTTGGGCGATGACCGCCTAACTGCTGGATGCAAGCGCGTTGGCAGCGCGGAAGTGAAGCTGTGTGGTGTCATGGGTGGGTGGGGCTGGGCTGGATTATGAAATCCCCATTCGGGGTTCCGCATTCACCGAGCGCTGTGGTTGTTGATCCATCAACCTTGGGCAGTCGAAGAAATACGGTTCTTTAAAAGCTGCCCGCTGCAGCCATGTCCCAGGCTTGAAGCCGGGTGACTTTTGCTCGCCCTCCGCGACTGAAGACTCGAGTTCCCAAACTGTCCGGCCGTGAGGGGTAGATGCGTTGGACGACTGCCTGGCGACCATTCACATAGACCTCGACGACGGAGCGATCCAGGAATACGCGGAGCTTGAGTGGTTCCCCATCGGCCAAGGTGAACGGGGCCGCCTGCGTACGAATCTTCCGTTCCTCGGCCGGAAGAATCGGCACCAACGGCGGCTCCTCGGCGATCAGGCTCGCTTTGCTGCCATCCACTCGTACGGTCTTGGTTGCCACATCATAGAAGATGGCAGTTTGTTCTGTGCCATCGGGAGAACAACGGACCAGAAGCCCCACCTGCTGCGCGTGGAGCGGACTTATTTCAAGCTGAATCTCCAGGCAATCGCCCCGCATTTCGCCGACCTCCACCTCCGCATTGCCTTCCAGCATGAATTTGCTGCGCTGCCGGCCATTGAATCGGAGCGACTCGATTTCGGGCACCGGCTCCATGCGCAGGAGGTTGTCATGGGGCAACGTCAGCACGCGAGGCAAACCCATGACGCCGGCCCAACCACCCACCCGGTGACGGGGCTCGAGGCGGGCCTCGTTGATCCAAGTAAACAAAATCCGCCGCCCACGATCGTCCTGCATGGTGATCGGGGCAATCACCTGTCCGCCAGACCAGTTCAGACGCGCGTGCTGCTCGGGGTAGAAATGATCGTGTTCGTAGCGTCCGAGGTAATACTGGCACCCGCGCTTATGACTGGCGAAGAACAGCGCCCATTTCTTGCCCAGGGGAAAGAAATCGGGCACGGCACAGTCCTCGTCGGCGTCCGTCCAACGCCGGTCCGATTGGTAGAACGGATGCACGTATTCCCAGTGGACCAGATCAGGCGACTTGAACAGGAAAGCCGTATCCCCTTCGGGCGCGTTAGGCCGAGCGAAGTTCCGTCCCCAGCCGGTCAAGGCGTACCACGTGTCGCCCTGCTTCCATGCGCACGGATCATAAACTCCGTATTCTACCTTTTGGTCCGCCCTGGGCACCGGAATTACCGGGTTCTGAGGACATTTCTTCCAATGGATCAAGTCGTCGTCCTCGCTGGTGGCGATGCAGGTGCCGTCGGGCACGCCATGATAGATGAGGGTGGGCACGCCGTGGTTGATGACCGCTCCGCCACTGAAAATGCCCTCCCGATCAGGGCCACCCGGGGTCGGTCGGAGCGCGATCGGATGATGGGTCCAGTGGATCAGGTCCTTGCTCGAGGCGTGCCCCCAGTGCATCAACCCCCAGGTGCCCGCGTTGGGATTGAACTGGTAGAAGAGGTGATACCTGCCCTTCCAAAAGATCGGCCCGTTGGGATCGTTGATCCACGCCCAAGGGGGCATGAAATGGTATTTGGGCCGCTGCGGGTCATTCTGGAGCCGATCCCGGAGTTCATTGGCCGCGCCAATGAGTTTTTCCACCTTTTCGATCTCCTGCGGCTCGATCTTCGGCGCAGCGGTCGGCGCCTGGTCGTCCTGTCCATAACTGCTTGTGCCCAGGAACGCCGGGGCGAGGAAAGCGCAGACGACCACAAGCAGATTCAATGAGAAGCGCAGGCGTGTTTTCATTTCGATATGGCAAGCTACGAAGTTGTGCTATCTTGCGGGCAACTCAAGGTGAAATGTTGGCTGTAATCACAATCGGGCAAGTCTTGGCTGTTCTGGTGACACTGAACCTCATCGGGCTTTGCTTCGCCGCCTACGTCATCATGCGTCGGAAGTGACCCGTTCGGCAGGGTGACGGTCGGCTGGACGGAGGGCGCCGGGCACCGAACCGACGCGAGGTTACATACTGCCAAGACCGCGGGATAGACGACACCGAGCAACCCCTCACCCCAGCCCCGCTGCCGTTGAGTTAAGGAAGTTCTCGCGCGAGGCGCGGCGGCTTCTCCCTCTCCTCCCCCGAGGGAGGAGAGGGCTGGGGAGAGGAGGCCCCAATGAATTCTTCTACCGCTGAACCCCAGGGGCCAATACGCTCCCTTTCCGCCTTAATTCAACGGCAGTGCACCCTTGTGTCTTTGCACCTTTGCACTGCTATATCGCGCTTTGCTCGCAGGCGGCGAAGGTTTAACGCAGAGGCGCAGAGAGTTCTTCTTCTCTGCGTTTCTCCGCGTTCCTCTGCAGTGCTATACCCGAGAATCGCGCACTTTTGGCAAGATTTCTTGAGCCGTAAGCCGGACCTTCAGGCCGAAGGCCTGATTCATAGCAGCCCAGGGCAACGCCCTGGGTTCATCGTCCAATTGTCATCCGGTTGCAGGCCAACGGCCTGCTTCATAGCGAAGGATGAATCGCGCCTTCAGCGCTCATGGGGTTTTGCGCTGATGA
>CAIWJG010000592.1 GCA_903912925.1 uncultured Verrucomicrobia subdivision 3 bacterium
CAGTGTTATCCCGCCGTAGTAGTTGTTAATGCCATGACCCGCGTTCCGGCTGATGACTGTCCCCGTTGCCACCAGGGTTGGGCTCTGGCCGTTAATCCCATACCCGTTGTTGCCCGCCACCTGCCCACCCACCAGCGTCACTGGCCCGTTGGCACTCAGCCCCGTCCCGTTAGTCCACAAGTTGAAGTTATTCAACGTCACCTGCGCATACTGACCCGCAGTCGTCACCACCCCGCTGCCGCTGCACCGCTGCACCGTCACGTTGCCCAGCGCATAGCTATTGAACAGCGTGTTGTTGTCCTCAAACCGTATTCCGTCTACCGCATATTCCACGACGCAGTTCGTCATCGTCACATCCCCCTCCAGGACCCGGATACCATACCAATCAGCGTGATTTTTGTTGAACGCGTCAGAAGTGAAGACAATCGGTGCGGCGGCCGTGCCTAGCGCGTTGAGCCTCCCCCCGTTAATGATGATTTCCACGCGGTTCGGGTCAGCGCCCGAAGTCCGATCATCGCCACCAGCACGACAGCGGACCAGTGTGCCTGGCAGTATCGTCAGCGAACTCCCGGCCCCAATGGTCACGTCACCAGTCAAGTTCACAACTCCCGACCAGGTTGCATTCGTGACGCCGCCAGAGACGATATTCGTGGGGACTTGAGGAACAAAACCGACGGAGAGCGTATAGGCGCTGGAAGGGCTACAGTCGCCCGCCCCGATCGGGTAGCCATAAACTCGGAAATAGTAGGTCCCGAGCGTGGTAAGGGTTTGCTGAATTGATTCCGCAAAACCAGCCGGGTGATACGAACCTGCCTGCCAAGTGCCACCTGGCCCATAAAGCTCAAGATCAAAGTCTTTGCCGGCTGGAACTGACAGATTCAGTTGCAGCGTTCCGAAGTTGGTCACGCTCACTTTGAACCAGTCCACGTCCGTCGGTGAGGAGATGTAGGCCTGGATGTTTGTTACTAAACCAAGCAGAGGAGCCTCGGGCGAAGAATCATTCGGCTCGAAAGGATCGGGATTTGTGGTTGTCCCCGATCCGTTATCAAGAGTGACTGTAACGGGGGCGCTGGCACCAAGATCTGTTCCCAGCAAACTATCGTAGGCTTCAGCAGTAAGGGTGTGCGGGCCATCGGGCATTTGTGTCGTGTCCCAGGACCATGTGAACGGAGCGCTCGTATCGGTGGCCGCAAGCACACCGTCAACGAAGAACTTCACTTTTCCGACAGATGGCAATGTTGTCGTGTCAACCGTGACAGTTCCATTGATCGCAGCTCCACTTTCCGGGGAGGAGATGCTGATTTGCGGAGAACCCGAACCGGTGTCAAAACTGAGGGTAAAGACCTGGCTGGTAGCACCACCCGCCCTGTTGTTGGCGATTACACGATATTGTCCTGCGTCGCTCACTATCGTTGCGCTGAGGTGGTAGGTTGCACTTAAACTCGACCCCCATGCCGTCTGCCAGGTTGCGGTTCCATCATCGTACTTTTGCCAGGTGTATTCCAAATTGAGGCCGGGAGCCGAATATCCCCGCTGCTCGCGGCGCGTTGTCGCATGGGCCGTGAAGGTAACCGGTTGCCCTTGAGCGATGCCGGTGGCAGATACTGGCTGCTGGTCAATCATCAGTTCGTTGAGGAAAATGCTGCGCCACCAGCCGATCTGTTGGAGGCTGGCGCCAAATGACGCCAGGTTCGGGTTGCTCAGGGGGAGCACCGCCAGTGTATTGCTGACGGTTTCAGTGTAGAAGTGAGTTGGGCCGGAGTGCCCTCCATAGCGGTCGGTCGAGTGAAATCCGTCAATTGAAGTTCCGACCTGGTCGTTGATCGCCATGGATGCCCAATCAACGCCTCCGCTCCCCCAGAACGTCTCCTGAGTTCCGGGCACAGCCGTGTCCACAGAATAGTAGTTTTCCAGCAAATACGCAGGGGTGCCTATGCTGAGGAGGTCGTTTATGCGGTCATCCGTAAGCGAGGTGGATGGCATGTCCACTGGATCGATCTCCTCCGGCGTAAGGGCTCCAGGGACGAATGGATCGAGCAATGTAACTTGCACTTTGATACCCGGAGCCCGCTGCATGAGGTATTTCGCTGCCGTCCGGGCACACCATGCCCCAGCGCTGTGAGCCACAAACTGCACCTTCTGGAGACTGGTGTAATTGTTCAGAAGCAGTTGCCCAAGGTGAAGACCGTGGAGATACCCCGCTTCGGCGGCCTCAGCACCATTGGCACCAGCGAAATTGTACGGGTAGCTGCCCAAAATCGGGCCGGTGTCGGCATCAGTCTCCCAATGGTAGCCGACCAACTTCCACTCGGTGGCGCTGGTTTGGCCATGAATCGCAGTCCCCAAGTCCACATACTCGGCTTCCTGCTGGTACACGTCGTAATCCCGGTTCACATTCCACCCATGAATCATGATGATGAGCTTGGTGGCGTTCTGGCTCAGCCGTGGTTGGAGATTCGGTCCCTGCCATTCGAAAAGAAACGGCAGAAAGCTATATTTTCGGAAAAGGTAGTAGGTGGAGCCGAACTGAAGCCCGCTTGCGCTAATCTCGCCTGGGGTGCTCGGGCCTGAAGGAGCGGTCCACGAGGAGGAGGGCAAAGGCCAGAGGTTTGGGAAAGAAGCCAATTGAAACTGGTTGTCCGCGAAGCTGCTGCCTACAATGAAAAGAGCTTTGTTATCCTGCGAAGACGGTGGCGGTGTGAGGTAGTCAAATTGCAGATCGGCAAAGCCAAAGAGGCTCGGAGACTGGGCGTCTGAGAGCAAGCCCCACCGGCAATACATAAAGTTTGCCGCCGAGATATTATCTTGGGACATATCCAAATTGTATTTGTTGATGTCCGGTGCTGACGGGTCGAACGCGTGGGTGGATGAGGTTACCTGGGCGGCGCAGATCCAGGGGGCGAGCAACAGGGTAAGGCTTGCGCAAAAGTGTAGTTTCATAGGCTATTCTGTTCAGTTCCTTGTGTGATTAAATAAGTTCAGTTACGCGGAGAAGCGGCATCACGTAAAGACAAAGCATCCCCGTAAAGAAAGCTGAAACTGCTGCACTCCGCTTCCAGTACCCAGGAAACCGACATTGTCCTCTATACGCGTCATGTTCCACCACTCTGAATTCCCCAACGCTTGAGTGAAGCTGGAAACCGGGGGCTGTGTCGAGAGGTAATCTCTCATATTGTTCTCCCGCGGTCTTCTCCCCGAGCGGTTGAATTGCATCCGCAGGTTAGTCTGCTGGGAGTAATGGACATTGTAAGCACCCTGAATGATTGGGGGGTATTCCTCACTGCTTTGCCATTTCCCGCAGATTTACCGCATTTTCCGCTCGCCACATAAATCCTCGCATACCGGACCGATTAAACCCGAACCGGCACCAAAAGTCAATTCCAAACGACAATTATTTCACGGGCGCAAGACAGGATTCTTCTCGGGGTGATATTCCCCTGCAAATCCGGGCCTTCCGTATCGCTTCATATACAGCAACGCGGCCTGCCTCTCATTAACACCCCACTTGAGTGCTTGTCATTACCCACATCTTTTTCCTTTCGGTTTGAGCGTTTCTAATCCATGGCACATCCACATCAAACGGTTCCAGCCGCGCCAGATGGTCTGCCAGCCGGGCATTCCGTCGCCACGCCGCGCCAGAAAGCCGCCGACTCGCGCCACCGACACCATTACCGTTCGGTGGGTCCAGCCGCCTGGCGGTTTGCCAAACCTGGCCGTCAAAATGGCCAGCATCTCGGAGCCAAATACTTTGGGGTCCACCGGTTCGTCGGGACGTGCCCGGGCCAGCCACTTGGTATTGAGCAACCGTACCGCCACCACCGCCAGCACGGCCACCAACGTCTCGATGCGATAGGCTCGCTCCATCTGGCTGTCCTCCACGCCGGCCCCGCTCTTGAGCGCCTTGTGATACTCCTCCACGCACCACCGCATCGCGTAAAGCCGAATCACCCGCCGCACCTGCGCCCAGGTTTGGCACGGCAGCGAAGTCAGCAACAGCCAATGCAGCGGCTGGCTTCTCTCCGGCGCCCCCACTTCCCGCACCTCCACTACATTGGCTTGAAAGTCCGGCTGCTTGCCGCTCGGGCGCCTGGGTCCATTGAAGCTGAGCCGAAGGGTCCGAACTTCTACTTGGGCCACACGAGCCGCTTGCCCCGCACGGGCTCGCAGCTCGATGCTCAAGCAGCCGCACACCGGCGCTTTGGCCACCGCCCCGTTCAAGTGCCCGGCGCCCTCGCTCAGTAACCGGTCGTGAAATCCTCGAATGATGAAGTCGACTTCTTGGCGCTGGCACCGCTCGATGGGCTCGTAGAAGTCCCCCTCTCGGTCGGTGATATAAATCCAAGTGCAGCCGGTCGGGGGCCCCCCCTCCTCCAACGCCACCGCCCAACGTTGCGACTCCCGCGATCGGTTCATCAGTTGCCGCCGCGTTTCCGGCTTCCGCTGGGGTCGCCCCCACCGGCTCCAACATTGCTGGTGCAACAAGCCCAGCGCGATCCCTTGGGGGCGATCTTCGCCGTCCCACCCCTCGAGACGCAGGGCCAGCGTGCTGTGCAGCAGCAACCCGCGTCCCTTGCCGTCGCCAATCGAGCCCATCTCCTCGGTAGCCGGATGTTCGGTGTAGTCCAGTTCGCTGGTGTCCTCGATCAGCAGATACTCCCCAGGCTGGTGGCAGGCCTCCCGGGTCCGCTGCCAGTGGGAACTCTGAATCTGTTCGAAGGTGACCTTGGGTTGATCGAAGAAACGGTAGGCCGCTTTGAGATCGGTCCACTCTGGAAAGGCCTGCGGCAGTGTCCCGCCAGGGTTTCGAGCCAGGTTGGTGGCGATCTTCACCAGTCGTTGGGTGCGGCGTTGGTCTCCCAGTTCGGCCAACGCGAATTCCGAAACCGCCCACTGGGCGGACGTTAATAAGGTATTGGTCATGATCTGCGTCGGTGAGGAACCGCAGTCGATTGACCAGAGTAACTATAACGGCATCAATTAGTTGCAGATTAGAAAACATGAAACAAGCCCGAAAAAGATGTGTACAATGCCAAGCACTTGAGTGGGGTGTGGGCAGCGGTCTCGGCGTCGGAACCGCTTTAGCGGTTTACCCGCCACCGTAAACCGCTGAAGCGGTTGGGGAGCCGGTTCGCGTGCCACACCCACCTCGCTGAAGCGAGGTGTTAATGAGAGTCGGCCGCCCACCCCGAAGAAATCTGTCGTGCGCCCCTATTTCACGGCGGCCACCCGACCGCGCCTCACCACTAACGGCCACAATCCCAGTGAGGCAGGGGCACCCGGTCATTTTAGCCACCCACGATGCGACCAAAACACGCCTGCCCGCATTTTGGA
>CAIWJG010000593.1 GCA_903912925.1 uncultured Verrucomicrobia subdivision 3 bacterium
AGTCGGCGCATTCTTATCGTTCGCACCCGGGCGCCGACTGACGTCGGCGGCTACCTTCGGCTGGGGGGAGGAGGCCGCCGCCAGGGCCGGCCCGGGCCGTGAGCGCCAGGCCGCCGCGGCGCAGACGGCCAGGAACAGCCCCATCCCGCCGGCCCAGAGCCAAGCCTGGGTGGTGCGGGTGAAAGCCGGTTCCAGCAAGACCGGGTAGGTCAGCAGGGCCAGGAGCGAACCTGCGTTCGAGAAGGCGTAGAGTCGGTCAGGAGACCGCCCGGGAAACGATTGCCGAAACCATTCCATCAGCAGCGGGGCGGTAGCCGAGAGGGCAAAGAACGGCACGCCGATGGAAGTGAACAGGCAGCGCAGCAGCGCCCAGACGGGTGTGCCGCTCGCGTCGGCTGCCAGGTGGACATTAGGCGCCGGAGGCAGGAAAAACAACGCCACCACCAGCACCCCGAGGTGCGTCCAGCGCTGGGCCTTCGGAGAGAGGGTTGTGCGCAACAAGTGGGCGTAGGCGTAGCCCGCGAGCAGCAAAGTCTGAAACACGACCAGGCAGGTGCTCCACACCGCGGACGTGCCGCCAAACGAAGGCAGCAGGAACTTCGCGACCATAGGCTCGACGGCAAAGAGGAGGAATGAGCCTAGAAAGACGGTGACGACGAATATGGCCATATAAAGTGATGCGAAGTTAGCTGATACCTGGGGGAGATGAAAGTTGATAGTGAGGGAATGATGCCACGAGTGCGCATCCCACATCTTTCTGGAGCGCGGACATTCTTGTCCGCCTTTGCGTGGCGGGCAACCCGCAAGCCCACCGGCGGACAAGAATGTCCAATGCCGCTAGGATTTGACCCTCATCATCCCGGAGGGATGGCCGATAATAGCCCAACATTTCAATGTTGGGGACGCGAGCTTAGAGGGGCGCAAGTCCCGAAGGGACGGCTGAAACCCTGTGCGATTCGTCAGCCGTCCCTCCGGGACTTATCGGGCTGTGGCGGCGGGTTCCCAACGTTGAAACGTTGGGCTATTGTCGCATGTCCCTCCGGGACAACGACTTGGCCCGGATTTACGGGGCTTCTCTGAGAGCAAATCCTAGCGCACAGGCCACAGATTGCACCGAAGCAGAAGAAGACGAAATTCGTGTCTGTGCAATCTGTGGCTGAAACCAACTGCCGGAATTAAGTCACTGCCCCTTCTTTTCATGAAACGGCTGACCCTGGCGGTAGAGCTGAAGTAGTTCACGGTTCCGCATGGCGACCTTCTCCAGGTGCAGGCTGGCGGCCACTACGGCTGCCCGCTCGGCCGCGGCTATGGCCGCTTGAAAGTCGCCTGCCTCAGCTTGAGCGGCGGCGAGCGTGCCGATCAGCAGCGGCTTGGCGTCACTCGTTAACTCGCAGGCCCGAGTCGCCAGGCGCACGGCTTCCCGGCCATTCCGAAACGCGGCGTCCGGACAGGTAGCCAAAAGCCAGGCGAGGTTATTCAAGACTTCCTCCTGGTTAGGCTTCGATTTCAAGGCAGCCTGGTAAAGACGAATGGCTTCCGCATACTTGCCTTGGCCGTCGAAAGCGCCGGCCAGAGTGCCCAGGGCTTCGGGATAAGCCGGTTTGAGGCGGATTGCTTCCTGGAGCTGGCTGATCGCTGCATCGGTTTGGCCTTGATTGCCGAGGGCGATGCCGAGGTTGTAATGGATAGTGGCAGATTCCGGTTTAAGGCGGGCGGCTAGCTGGAATTGGCTGATCGCGGCGTCGGTTTGGCCTTGCTTGAGGAGGGCGTTGCCGAGGTTGTGGTGGGCGTTGGCCTCATCCGGTCTGAGGCGGATGGCTTCCTGAAACTGGCGGATGGCCTCCTCGGCTTGGCCTTTGTCAACGAGCGCGGCGCCGAGGTTGTTGTGGGCGAAGTAGTTGTTCTCGGTGACCTCAAGCGAATGCCGGAACAGGGCTTCGCCGTCTCGCCAATAGCGCAGTTGATCGCGCGACCGCAATGCCAAGGCCAGCAACACCAACGCCGCCGCCGATGCGACCGCTGGTTTCGGCAATCGCCACCGATCGAGTACCTCCCCCAGACCCCAAGCCAGGGCGACGAACAGGCCGACGGAAGGCACATAAAGAAACCGATCTGCCATAGCCTGGTTCCCCCATTGGATCAGGCCGATGACAGGAACAAGCGTCCCTAAGAACCAAAACCAACCCACCAGCAAATACGGCCGGCGGCGTCCCTGCCACAATGAAACAGCGCTAAGCCCCGCTACCAGGGCTGCTCCCAAACCAACCAACCCCGGTGGCCAATGCCCGGGATGCAGATATGGAATCGCGAGGTCCACCGGCCAGAACATCTGCCCCAGGTAGCGGGCGTAGGACACGAAGGCATTCGAAATCCGTCCCGACATGGGAATGCCGGCGAGTGACGTGATGACGCCCTCCTGCTTATGGACGGCGATGGTAACGGCGCTGGCGATTATTGCCAAAAGCAGGAAAGGAAGCTTCTCAAGGAACAGGGGGAGCGGAACGTGGAGCGTGGAGCGTGGAGCGTGGAGCGTAGGGCGTGAAACGTGAAACGTGAAACGTGAAACGTGAGGCGTGTCGGGGGCCTCGGGTTTCTGCATTCTGCATTCTGCATTCTGCATTCTCTTCATCGGCCAGTAATCCAGAAGCAGCATTACGAACGGCCACGTCACCAGCATCGGCTTGCTTAGCAGGCTCAGGGCGAAGAAGGTCAGGGATAGAAGATAGAAGACTTGAACACCGAACATCGAACATCCAACATCGAACGCTGGAACTGGCACCGCGTCCCACGCCGCGCCTTCCGGCTTCGGGCTTCGGGTTTCGGGCTTCGGATTTCCTTCGGATTTCGGGTTTCGGGTTTCGGATTTCCGCCTCCCCCTGCCTTGCGCATAGCGGGCATAAGCCAGCAGCGTCAGGAACCCGAAGAAGGTGCTTAGCACATCCTTGCGTTCGGACACCCACGCAACTGATTCCACGTGGAGCGGATGCAGGACGAACAGGCCGGCGACCAAGGCACTGCGCCAAAGCGACCCCGCCAACCGCTTCCAGAGCAGAAAGAGCAAAACCCCATTCGCGGCGTGCAGTAGCACGTTTGTCAGATGGGGCCCAGCCGGTCCGCGTCCGAAGAGCTCCGCATCGAGCATGAACGACAGCCAGCTCACCGGATACCAACTGGCGCACAAGGTCGTCTGGAAAGCCCACGCCAGATTGCGCCACGTCAGCCCCTCAAGCACATGCGGGTTTTCACTAAAATAGACAGGGTCATCGTAGTTGACGAAGTCGTAGCCCGTCGCCGGCCAGTAAAGTGCAATCGCCGCCAGCGCAAGCACCACGGCGCTCATCCACATTTGGAAACGCGGCTTGGGCATTACTCAGCGAGCAGCGGGTTTTAACCACGGATGGACACAGATGGACACAGTGTTTACGGAAGCAGAACCCGAAAGGACTTTGGCCACAGATTGCACAGATTTCACAGAAGCAGAAGCAGTAGGAATTCCTATCTGTGCAATCTGTGCAATCTGTGGCTTAACAACGGTTTTCATCTGTGGCCATCTGCGGTTGCTTCCCGCTTTTCGTGGAAAGGCTGGTTCTGGCGATAGAGCTGGAGCAGCTCCCGGTTCCGCACGGCGACCTGTTCCAGATGCAAGCTGTCGGCCAGGGTGGCCGCACGCTGGGCCGCGGCAATGGCCGCTGGAAAGTCGCCTACCTCGGCCTGCGCGGCGGCGAGAGTGCCCATGAGCAGCGGTTGGGCGTATTGGGTTAGCTCACACGCCCGTGCCGCTAGGCGCACCGCTTCCCGGCCATTCCGAAACGCGGCGTCCGGACAGGTAGCCAACAGCCAGGCGAGATTATTCAGGATTCCCACTTGCTCGGGTGGGACTTTCAAGGCGGCCTGGTAGCATCGGATGGCTTCCCCATATTTTCCCTGGCTGTCGAGTCTGCCGGCTATATCCCCGAGGGCTTGCGGGAATTCGGTCCAGACGGCGCCGAGGTCTTTCTGAGCCTCAGTGGAAGCTGGCTTCAGGCGGAGTGCCTCTTGAAATTGGCGGATGGCCTGGTCCGTTTCACCAGTGCCGGCCAGCGCGACCCCAAGGCCAAAATGGGCCTCGGCGTAAGCCGGTTTCAGGCGAAGCGCTTCCTGAAATTGGCGGATGGCCTCGGAGGCCTGGCCTTCCCTGCTGAGGCCACTGCCGAGGTTGTTGTGTGCCTCCGCATAATCCGGATTCAAACGGAGGGCCTCCTGGTAATGGCGGATAGCGTCGCTCTTCTGGCCTTTTCTGGCGAGGGCGACGCCGAGGTTGTTGTGGGCGGGGGCGTAATCCGGTTTCAGTTCGAGGGCTCTCTGGAATTGGTGGATGGCCTCGTCGAGCTGGTTCTTGATCAGGAGCGCATTGGCGAGGTTGTAGCAGGCAGCGGCGAAATCCGGTTTCACGCGAATGGCCTCCTGATACTGGCTGATCGCCTCGGTCGCCTGGCCTTGCTTCACGAAGGCGAGGCCGAGGTTGTTGTGGGCCAGGGCGTAACCCGGTCTCAGGCGGATTGCTTCCTGACATTGGCGGATGGCCTCGTTGATTTGTCCTTTCTTGATGAGAGCGGTGCCCAGGCTGTTGTGGGCGAGGTAGTTGTTCTCCGTGGCATCCAGCGCGTGCCGGAACAGGGCTTCACTGTCCTTCCAATAGCCAATCTGTTGCCGTGTCAACGCCAGGCAAAGGACGATTGCCGCCCCCCCGCCCACCGATAATGTCAGCCCCTGATACCGCCAGCCTCGGGTCAACTCGCATACGCTCCAGATTATGAGGATAAAAGCCCCAATCAGCGGGAGGTAAGTGTACCGATCCGCCATCGCGTGGCTGCCGGTCTGCACTATTTGGCTCACGGGCACCAACGTTCCGCAATACCACAGCCACCCTATCAGCAAATAGGGATACCGCCGCCGCGTCATCCAAACCAGCACCGAAAGACCCAGGAGCACCCCTCCCGCAAGCACCACCTGCTCAAGCGGCCAGTGACCCGGATGCGCATAAAAGACCGCCAGATCCGCAGGCCAGAACAACTTCTCCAGGTAGCAGCAATAGGCAATAAGCGCATTGCCGGCGCGCGCAGCCAGGGGCAGGCTTTCACCGGAAGCCAAAGCGCCGGCACCCTGCTGCACTCCGAAGGTCACGACACTCGCTGCCGCCGCCACAGCGAAGAACGGGATTTTCTCCACCAGCAGAGGCAAGAGGATTTGCGATTTGCGATTTGCGATTTGCGATTGAGCAGTGAGCTGTGAGGCGTGTGGCGTGGTGCGTGGTGCGTGGTGCGTGTCGGGAGCCTCTGCATTCTTCATTCTGCATTCTTCATTCTGCATTCTCCCTAGTGGCCAGTAATCCAGCAGCAGCATCACGAACGGCCAAGTCACCAGCATCGGCTTGGACATGAGGCCCAAAGCGAAAAAGCAGAGGGAGAGGAGGTAGAAGATAGAAGATGGGACTCGAACATCGAACATCGAACATCCAACATCGAACGCCGAACCTGGCACTGCGGCCCGCGCCGCGCCTTCCGGCTTCGGGTTTCGGGCTTCGGATTTCGGATTTCCTTCGGGTTTCGGGTTTCGGGTTTCGGATTTCCGCCACCGCCTCCGCCTCCGCCTCCGCCTGCCTTGCGCGTAGCGGACGTAAGCAATCAGCGCGAGCAGACCGAAGAAACCGCTCAGTACATCCTTGCGTTCAGACACCCAGGCCACCGATTCCACATGCAGCGGGTGCCACCCAAAGAGCGCCGCTACGATTAGGCTCCGCCAAAGCGCCCCGGTCAGGCCGCGAAGCAACAGAAACACCAGCCCTGTGTTGACGGCGTGGAGCAGCACGCTGGTCAAGTGATGTCCAAAGGGATTCAAACGGAACAGTTGGCAGTCCGCCATGTGGGACAACACCGTTATCGGATGCCAAATGCAGTTTACCGGGTTGGACCATGCCCACTTCACGCTTTCCCAGGTCAATCCCTTTTGGACCTCGACATTCTCCGTGACGTGGAGATCGTCATCGTAACTGACGAAGTCGTAGCCCGTCGCCGGCCAGTACAGGGCAAGCGTTACCAAGGCCAGCAACCCGGCGCTCATCCATATTTGGAAACGCGGTTTGGGCATTACTCAGCGAGCAGCCAGCAATTCTCATTATGGACGAGACGGGGAAGCCGGGTGAGGGCACCCG
>CAIWJG010000594.1 GCA_903912925.1 uncultured Verrucomicrobia subdivision 3 bacterium
ACTATTTCTTCAACCCGTCCCAAACCGCCACTTTGGTCGTCTCGAACATCAATGCCGTCACCATCCAGAGCGGTGATTACCGATTCACCTACTCGGCAGACGGCTATTGGTCGTCAGGCGGAGGCCCGCCGACGGGGCGCTTTTTCAGTGTCATCTGGCCGACCGGCGTGCAGGCGCAGGCCATCACGACCGGGCCGAGCCTCGGCGCGGGTGCCAACATCACGCTGCGGCGCGCAGACGGCAAGGCGTTTGATCTGCAGGCATTCACTGGGAAGATTCTTCTCAACACCGCCGGCGCGGGTGGGGCGTTCGAGATCATGCCGCAGACCAACGGCAACGACGTGCTCAACAACCCGCTCACCTATGACTGCTCCGGTTATGCGGGGATGAGTTTCACCAACACCACGGCCTTGAGCGGATACGATACCTACCAGATCCACATGTGGGGCGATTACGCGCTAACGGCCCTCACATTGATTGACACCAATCCGCCGGTGCCACCCGCGCCCAGTTTCACCATCACCGCCAGTGCCTCGCCCTCCGCCGCCGGGACGGCAGGCGGTGCCGGAGTTTATCCGAGCAACTCCATTTGCGCGCTCGCGGCCTCAGCGAATCCCGGCTGGGGTTTCAAGAAATGGACCGAGAACGGTGTCCAAGTGAGCACGGCGGCCAACTACACGTTCACGTTGCGCACCAACCACACCCTCGTCGCGAATTTCGTTCCCGCATTCGCCGTTACGACCAGCGTATCGCCCGTCTATGGCGGTTCGGCATCCGGCGACGGCACGTTCAACAGCAATTCAGTCGTCCTGGCCACGGCGACTCCGAACACTGGTTTCACGTTTGTGAACTGGACCGAGTTTGGCACGCCCGTCAGCACGTCGGCGAACTACAGCTTCAACCTCACGGCCGACCGCAGCCTCGTGGCGAACTTCGCGCCCGCCGGCGTCAGCGCGACGTTTGATTTCGACACCGGCGCGCCTGCGGTGGGCCCAGGCCAGGGGATGCCGGCGACGCAAACGAAGAACGGCGTCACGGCGACGTTCAGCACGCTTGCGGGCGGCTGGTCGGTTCAGAACGACTTCTATTACTGGGTTCCCGCCGTGTTCTCCGGCAATTTTCTTTATCCGAGCACCTGGGGCAGCACGATGGCCGTGGAGTTCAGCCAGCCAGTCACCAACTTCACGATGGCGTTCTTCACTGGCGAGATCTCCAGCGAATACAACACCGCCGGACTCGTCCGCGTCACGGCGTACACGAATTCCGCAATGACGAGTCCGGTCGCGACTGGTTCGGCGCGTGGCGCATGGGTATCCGGCGCGTATCCGGAGGGCGTGCTGTCGTTCGGCTCGGCGACACCGTTTACGAAAGTGACAATTGAAGTGCCGTCGCAAATTCCCGTGCCGAGCGACCTCTTCTTCGTGGACAACATTGTCGTCCAACTCGCCACGCCGCCGCCCCCGCACGCGCCGCCGCTGGCATTCGGGGGTGCCTTCTTCCAGCTTGCCGGCCAGCCGCTCGCCATCAACATCGCCGATCTGACGTGGAGTGATTATGACCCCGACGGCGAACCGGTATTCTTCGTCGGCGTCAGCGCCACGACTTCCAACGGCCTCGCGCTCACAACCCAAGCCACAGAGATTCTTGTTCCCACAAACTCACTGGCCGACGGTTTCAGCTACACCATCGCCGACACCAGCGGCGTCACGGCCACCAGCACGGCGACGATTTCCATCATCACCCGCCCGACGAGTCAGGTGAACGCGCTCGACTTGAGCGGGCCGGGTGGCGTGAACGCGAGTTTCGCCGGCGTGCCGTGGTATTTCTACACAGCCCAGCGCGCCACGAACGCGACCTTCACCGGCACGCTGCAAACCTGGCCCGTCCAAGCCTGGGCCGACGGCTCGATTTACATCTGGGATGATTTTGCCGACCTCACGAACAAACCGCCGCAGGCCTACTATCGGCTGTCCTATCCTTGATTGCCTTTGGCAGCTCAGAAACCAACTGATCGACGCCGCACGACTCGCACCCCTCCTCGGCGCTGCTTTGGGCCTCGCGATGGTTCACGGCGCCCGCCCCCGCACCACCCAAACCCTCAGCGTCGGCGCGGCGGTATCACCCTGTGCGGTCAGACGATTCTCAAGCCAATAAGCACATCGGCCTCCACCGGCCCCTGGCAGCCGCACGTCCATCAGACAAAGCCCGCTCGAACGCCCGTGATTTATCGGATGCTGCTGAGTGGCGTCAGCTCGATTCGCCGGTAAAAGATCTCCGCGCCTTCGGACTGGAACAAGAGCTTGCCTTTCCGCAGACTCGAGCCGGTGCCGATGTTCACAACCTGTCCGTTGACGAGGTTGGTGATATTGCCGCGGTCACAGATCACCTCGATGCGAGTCCACTTTCCAGCGGGGCTTTCGATATCGCGCTGCCCCCGAAAACCTTTCACATCCTGCCACTGTGGATCGCGTCCGTACCAGTTGAACCGGCCCTCCCCGCGGGTGATCGCCACCGCCCCGGGATGATACCAGTATTCCTTGCCACCTTGCTCGCACTCCACCGTCAGCAACGATTTAATGGTTTGTCCCGCGGCATCCTTGCCCTCGAGCATCAGGAGGTCGCCGCAGCCACCCTCGATGATCTGGCATTCCACCGAGGCCATCCAGAATCCGGCGTAGTTCCCGTCGGGGCCGTTGCAATGCAGGAGGATGCCGGAATCCATGGCTTTGTTGAGGCGCCGACCCCAAGTCTGGGTGCCCCATTTGAACTCAACCACCAGCCGGTAGTTCTCATATTCCGCCCGCGTGACGAAACCGCCGAACTCCTCGCCGGAAACGCGGATCGCGGGCACGCCGTCCTCCTTGACTACGCTGAAGACGCGACCCGGGTCCTCAAATTTGTTTGTTTCCAGGAACGTGTAGAAGTTGCCGAGGTCTTTGCCGTTGAAGAGGCGAATGGTCGCAGCATTGGCCTTTGCGTCCGAGGCGCCTCGGGAATCAGAGGTAGTGCAGCCGGCCAGGCTGGCAGCCAGTGCCGCCATCATTGCGATGAGAGAATATCTTTTCATATCCAGGGTGCTTAGGGTCACCCCTCATCTTCCACCATGTTGCCAGCGCTGGGCCAGAGAAAACCGCTTGCGGATTAGAGCTACCTCAGGTGATGGCATGAAATTCGGTTGAGTTTCGGGCCGGGGGGCGACATTGTGACTTGGCACGCATGGTTAACCTTGGCGATAGACTTCTCCGACTCGCGGCGCTGGTAACGGCGGCGCTCTGGACCTTCGCGGCGCCTGCCTGCAACGTGCCGGTCTGCCGCTACGCGCTGGAGCGGTGGGAGGCTGACCCGTACGATATCATCGTGTTCCAGCGCGAGCCTTTGACGGCCCAACAGCAGGCCCTGGTGGAAAGGCTGGCGAAAGCCGGGCGGGACGACCTGGCCAACCTGTCCGTGAGCAATGTCAATGTCTCCGCCGAAATGCCACAGCCACTGCGGGAGCTTTGGACCGCACAGGCGAACCCGGCCTTACCGTGGATGGTGGTGAAGTATCCGCGAAAGACCAAAATCGAGCTGCC
>CAIWJG010000595.1 GCA_903912925.1 uncultured Verrucomicrobia subdivision 3 bacterium
GCGGCACCCCGATATGTTTATCAATCGTGATAGGCACATCCGTGGCCGTGAGGGTCGCATCCGCCCAGCCGGTGGCGGTCGAGTAGGTCTTGACCGCTGGCAACGTGATGGTGCGCGACATGGTTTCTTGGTTCAGCCCCGCGCGTTCCTGAGAGTAATCAGTTATCACCCTGGTCAAAACAGGGTAGTTGTAACGCAAAAGTTCCAGCGACTTCTGCACGACCAGCGTTCCGCTCAGCGTTTGCAAGTTCACGTCAGCGTAACTGGCCGCCTGGATAGGAACGTCCCATCCGGCCCTAAAGGCCGGGCTCAGATCGTTCGCCCAAACCGCCGCCGCATCCGCCGCGCACCTTGCGCGCATGGCATTCATACGCGGGTTGGAACCCAAGACCGCGTTCCCCTGCTCAACATAGTCACCATACGCCCGAAGGGCGCGCTTAACGTCCGTATTTAATACACTAATCATTCTCGTTTCCTTGTAGTCTAATCGCTTGTTTCCCACCAAAATGCTTTACGAGCAGTTGAAACCAATCCTCTCGCCGCCGGCGCTTCGGGTGCCGGAGTCCCATTCGCCGGCCAATCGTTTTCAATTCCTCAAAACTCAGCCCGCGCGGGTCATTCCCATGTTCCCGTATCCAGGCTTTCCGAAATCGAATTTCCTCGACCCGGCTCCAGAGCGTCAGAGGAAAGTCGAGCACCCGCTCCGCCCGGTGGCGTAAATTCCAGGTAGGAAATCCTCGCGTAATCTCCCGTTGCATCTGGTGACGGGAAACCCCGACACGCTTAGCCATATCGAGAACGGTCAGCCCTTGGCGAATCATTTCAATCCGCAGCCAAATAGTCGCCGTTTCGCCCCCGGCCCTGTCACCTTCTGTTAATTTCGGTTTCAAAAAAAGCGCAGGTTCAACCTGCAATATTCCCGTCATTCTCCCATCTTCCTGGTATCTGTTAAGCGCATGGTGCGTTCGACTCCGTGACGGCGTTTGCGGACGATGGAGCGCCTTGCAGTGCCGCGTAGCGGGCCAGCAGTTCCGCGCATTGATAGCGTCCCGACAACACCGAATACAGCCAGTTCCTCGAAACACCGAGCGTCCGCGCGTCCGCCGTGATGCCAGGGAACCGGCAAGGCCCGCGCAACTTCTGTCTGCTCTGTGTAGTAGCCATTACTGAGCACGCTACTCAATTACGGTGTACTTGTCAACGGGATTGTGCGTTTTCTTTTTGATGGCATACTTGACGGGTGCCTCGCTTGCGACATCCACCGAATGCGGAGACGGAAAGCCGGATTTCGGCCCGGCTCCGAGAACTCAGGAATCTCCGAGGCCTGTCACAATCCGAGTTCGCTAATAGTCTTGGTGTTACTCGTGCCCGCATCGCCAATACAGAATATGGCCGGGCACCGCTGCGGTACCAGGAAGCCCGCCTGGCTCTACTGGCTGCACCTGAGCGTGGAGCCGCACAGCCGATGCTGTTGCCCTTCAATCCTCTGTGGTTGGCAGGGATGCAGAACTGGCCAATCCAACTTGACTGGCCAATGCTGCTACCAGACCCGGCTGCTATTGGGCTAAGCCCCACTCTCAGGTTTTCCGATTTTGTTAGTGAAAACCTCCGACTGCTTCAAAGCTTCACGTTGGATTCACCGCGCGAGGTGAGGCTGCCCGAGTCCTGGCTTGATCCCTATCTCCGACACTGGACAGACCGCCAATTACATGCAGACCGGGCCGAGCGCGACGCATTCACCCTAATGGACATCCTCGCGCAGACGGCTTTAGACCTTTCCGATGTGTCTGCGCTAGCGCGCCGCGTATTCCAGGAGTTCAAAAGTACCATACAGGGCGCGGCTTTTCTTGATGTTGAACGAGGGGCCCGCGACCGGCAGCAGCCCCATAAAGAAAAAGCAAATCAGGTGTTGACGGCGGAGTCGGAAAAGCGTAATGTGACCGCCATGAAGATGCAAGAACTGCTCAGAAAGGTGCGGGCGATGACATCCTCCAAAGGTGACAAAGCCAAGCTCGCAGACGCCCTTTCGGTGCCATTGTCTCGCGTTTCTGAATGGCTGTCCGGCAAATATGAGCCGAATGGCGAAACCACGCTTCGGTTGCTCCAATGGGTCGAGCAGCACGAGGCACAACAAAAACAAAGCGCCGGCAGTGTATCCGCACCGCCAGCGCCCAAGACCCAATCACAGAGGTCCAATGAAAAGCACTCCAAATCGGGTCCGCCAAAACCGTAGCGCAGTAGCGGCTGCGCGACAATCCAAAAGAATCCACGTCACGTTTGACCGAATCCCCCTCGGTAAATCGGGCGTTCGCCTGCAATTCTACGAAGCGAAGACCGGGAAGCGATTGCTCTTCGTTGACTTCCAGATTGAGCTCATGGCCATTATAGATGAGTCCGCCACACGAGACAGAATGAACGTCGGCAAGTTCATTTTCCGCGCGGTGGAGAGACTGTTGTCAGGGCAGGGGAGGGCGGCAGCGTGAAAGCCATGCGTAATTGGCGAAAGACCACAAATCGCCCCGTCGAGTCTGGGCACCTCGAACCCGAACTTGAGGAGATTGCCGGCGACCTGAGACCTACGGAGCGCCTCGAAATGGCCAGCAAGTTAAGCCGATGGGCAGGACAGTTGGTTGAGTCCGTAGCCGTTCACGTCAATTCGGCTCCGTCGTCCGCTCCGCAAGTCGTTACCGCTCAATGCCTTAATCTCCCGGCCTGCAACCCCGGATTGAACTAATCGTCACACGCCGCCGGCCCGGGCAACCTGGCCGGCGCTTTTCATTTGGATAGGGAAGAGGAAAGCTGGCATCCCACGGACTGCCCGCTCGCTCTGGCCGGCTAGCACAAAATGCGGCTTGCAACTGCAATTCACTGGGGACAACAGTGGAATCACCTTATGGCCACAACGAAGCAAAAGCAAAACGGGGCGGCTACCGCAAAAAGATCGAATGTTTGCAAGCCGGCTGAGCACCTATGGGTACAGGTGCCAATTAATCGGGGATGGATCATGCTGCGACCAGATGGCACCCTTTACAAGATTCTGGGAGATGAAATCAGCACAGCCGATGCTGCGATGCTGTGCGGTGTCTCCGTGAGGAGTATCCAGGCGGCTTGTCACGAGGGCAAGAAACTCCTCGATGGAAGGGATTTTCGACGGGTTTGGCCGCGAGGCGCACACGGAGAGCTTCGCATCAAGGTGCTTTCAATCTTGAGACTGGAAGGACTTGCATAGCACCCGGACGAGTGGCGGCGGCGGCCATGCGCGAGAGGGCGGGGCTGATGTCGTTCTTTGTGACCTTGAAGCTGAGGGATCTCATGGGGCGAAATCCGAAGACCGAAACCCGAAAACCGAAAACCGAAGGAAATCCGAAGGCTGAAATCCGAAACGACACCCGGCTAGAGCAGCGTTTATACAGCCCTGGTTGAGGACTTGTCGCGATCGTGGTAAACATCTGGCATCGGCTTTTTTCCCCGCAGCAATGCGATGTCGTAAGCGGATAATGGTTTGCCGTCCAGCCGGCGTGATTCTCCACTTGGAGACGTAACGATGAACGCCGATGGAGGAGACACAAACCTTTGGTTGAATCGGTCTGGATTCACGGTCTCAATTCCGCTGTCATTTCCCATACACCATCCACCAGATGATTTGAAAGCACAACTAGTTTTGTGCCGGGGGTAAACACGATTTCGGAGCAGGGGGAGAATTGGCACCAGTGCCGCCTTTAGTGACATGCCAGGGATTGCCGGGACCGGATGAATCCCGCTGCCCTGGTCAACCCCGGCCCCGGACCAAGCAGCCAGGTAAACCCCGTTGCCACCGCAGACACCCCGGCCCGGCCATCAGCGCCGGTGGTCGCGCAAGCCCACCGTGCCGGCCAACCCCGCCCCCGTCGCCTGCCCGCGTCGCCACGGCGGACACCC
>CAIWJG010000596.1 GCA_903912925.1 uncultured Verrucomicrobia subdivision 3 bacterium
CGGAGGCTCTTGCGCTGGGCGACGTTGACTTCGGCGCGGGTGTGAGCATCGGCCAGCTCGGCGCTTTCTCGCTGGTGCAGGGAGCGGGCTACCTCGGCGAACTGTTCCGCAAGCTTCTTGGTGACCTCGGCAGTGGTGCGCTGGGGTTTGAGGAACTCGGGATCCTCGAAGGCGGCAAGGAGAATGCGCCAGTTCTCCGGGCGGTCAATGTGGTCGTGGGTGAACTCGTGGATTTCCTGGACCGTGCCGTTGAAGTTGGTGCGGATGATGTAGCGGTCGAAGTCGCAGACGATCAGCAAGGGTGGATTTAGGAGGGCCTCGCGGTACTGCTGAAGCTGCTCGTAGGCTATGTCGAGGCTCTTCTTCTTCCCTTTGTATTCCCAGCCGAAACAGTCCTTCTTCCACACGTCGGCAAAGCCGTGCTCGGTGGGGTCGCCGCGGTCCGGGTGTTCGAGGTTGAGAAACTCGGCGCCCTTGACGACGCGTTTCTGGAAGCAGAAGAAATCGTTGCCGCTGGGGTCGGCTTCGACCGGCGTCGGCTGGCCCAGGAGGCGGCAGAGATCAATGAAATGTTCCTGATAGGCGGCCGATTCCTTGCCCTGGTAGCGGGACCATTTCGTTTTGAATTCAGCGGCCGTCATGCTCACTCGGGTACTGCCTATAGCTGAAACCAGAGGCCGGTGCAAACTCTTTGGGCGAGGCTAGCTGGCACAGCGAGAGCCTGAGATGCCCAGGTGCGCTTGCCTTGACCGACGATCTGCTGGACCACCGGTGTGGATCATCCGCAGTGAGCCAGTCCCTCACGCATTCGTTCTCGCACCCGTTCTTGGAGCTGGCGCGGGGCCAGCACTCTGACGTGCGGCATCCATGACAGAATCCAACGGGTGAGTTCCTTCCGGCTGGAGGTTTGGATGCGGATTTCGAGGGTGCCGTCGCGGCGCTGTCGCAGTTGCTGGCTGGAGTGCCACGTCCGTTCGCGGATGTAGGTGGCGACCTCACGGGCAAAGAGCAGGCGCACGCTCCAGGGTTGGTCAGCCTGGCTGATGCCGAAGGCGTCCTTGAAGAAGGTTTTCGGGTCGAACGCGACGGGGCTCGGGAAGTGCTGCCCGGTGCCGGCGAGGGAGCGGCAGCGGGAGAGGGCAAAGGTTTCCATGCGGCCAGCGGCTGTGTTGAGCGCCAAAAGGTACCAATTGCCGTGGTGGGCGACCAGGTGGCAGGGCTCCAGCAGGTAGTCCCGACGCCGTCGAAGCGCTGGTAGCGCAGCCGCAGCCGCTCTCGCTGGTTGATGGCGCGCCCGGCCCTTTGCCACACGGCGGGCTCGACCCGGGCGTGATCTTCGGCCAGCACGGTGAACTGGTCGGTGAGTGATTCGACGTCGAGGGAGACGGTTCCCCGCAGACTGTCGGCAATCTTCGCCAGCACGGAGCGCATATCCAACTCCAGCGGTGTGCCCTCGAAGCGCTCCAGAAGCTTTCGCGCAATGGAGAAGCTGAACACCTCACGGCGCGTCAACTCCACAGGGGCGAGTTTGAACGTGGGGTCGGTGAGCTTGAAACCCTTGCGCGAGTCGTCGTAGGCAATGGGAGCGTGGTGGTCGTCACGCAGGAAGTCCAGGTCACGCATGAGGGTACGGCGGGACACTGCCAGCTCAAGCGTGAAATGGCCGCAGTTGGGCAGCGAGCCGGCGCGGGTGCCTTCGCGAATCAGCTCCAGGATGCGCTGCAGCCGGTGGTACTGGGGGCGGGTGGCGGTTTTCATCTTTTTGGACCTGTGCCGTTAGATGGCACACGTCCCCTTTATGCTGGCGGATGGATACATGCAAGTCTATCGCGCCAGAAATCCGAAGAAGTCGCCCCTATGGCAGTGTGTCCACCGCCACTACGACGAGTTCGAGGGGGTTTATCCCGAACAATACCAGCCGCGTTTCGGTCGCCTGCGGCCCATCATCCCGGAGGTCGTTCACAAGTTCCTCGAATGCGGCGACCTGGCCCGCGGCTTCGCCCGGATCCGCTGCGACCATTGCGAGCACGAATACCTACTGGCTTTTTCGTGCAAGAGCCGCTGGTTCTGCCCTTCCTGCCACCAGAAGAATGTCCAATCGAGTGCCCGCTTCATCCTGGACCACGTCGTGGCTCCGGTTCCCCATCGGCACTACGTCCTGGCCATTCCCAGGATGCTCCGCCCCTACTTCCAGCGCCACCGCCGGCTGCTCAAGCGGCTCTGCGCCCTGGCGCATGAGAGCCTGACCGAGTACCTCCGCACCGCGCTGGACTGCTCCAAGGGCGTGCCCGGCATCATCATGACACTCCACACCTTCGGCGAATACCTCGACTTCCATCCCCATGTGCATGCGCTGGTGGCGGACGGTCTGTTCCTTCGAGAGGCGTGCCCGCCCTAGCCTGCGGCAAAAACTACGCCCGACAAGCCGCCTCCACCCGGCCCTGAGTTCCTCCCGTTGCCGGAGACGCCACTCAAGCCGCTGGAGGAACTGTTCCGCGTCAAGATCATCCATCTCCTGGTCGAAGAGAAGCTGCTGCCCGCGGAGAGGGTGCAGGTGCTCTACTCCTGGAAACACAGCGGGTTCAATCTGCATGCCGGCGAGCAGGTGCCACCTGAGGCCAAGGCCGACCTCGAAGCCCTGGCTCAATACATCCTGCGCAACCCCTTCTCCGTAGAGAAAATGACGCTGGAGTCCCCGACCGACATCGTCATCTATCGCTCCCGGCTCAATGCCAAGATCAACCGCAACTTCGAGGTGTTCTCGCCAACGGACTTCCTGGCCGCTATCACCCAGCACATCCCCGACAAAGGCGCGCAGATGGTCCGCTACTACGGGTGGTACAGCAACAAGATGCGCGGCGTGCGCCAGCGGGGACTGCGGCCGGAGCTGGTTGCGCGCCGGCCGGGCCTCTCACCGCCACCGCCGCTGAAATTACCCTCTAAGCGGTGGCGCGATCTGATTCTGCGCGTCTGGCATGTGGACCCGCTGCGTTGCCCGGTATGTCAAAGCCCGATGCGCGTCATCGCCGTCGTTGACGACCCGCGCGTGGTTGAGAAGATTCTTCGTCATCTCGGTGCCTGGCACGACCCACCACCCAGACCGCCGCCACAGGGACTCCCGGGTGCATACACCTACGAACCGTGCGACGATGTTGACCCTGACTACGAAAACGTGCTCACCGACTGAGCTAGGCTAACCTGAAGCGTCTTGGGCGATGGGCGGGGCCTGTCTCGCGACGGCCATTCGCCCCTCGCTCCACGGGCAAGGTGCCCCGTCCCACGCCCAGCATTCCACATTTTGCGTGCCGCACCGCAGAAACCGGCCCGCGAGCGACCCGGAAGCAGGCGAGAATTGCCCGTTGACACCCCCGCCCTCACTCTGGCAGTGTCGCGCCATGCTCGGTGAGACCAAAAACCAATTCTCCCTCACCCGCGTAGCGTCGAGTACCTGCGGGCGCATGAAAAGCAAATCTATCAGTAAAACAACACGATACAGTTGGCTGCTTTGCGCGGCCACAATCATGTGCGCTCTCGGGTGCGCATTGCAGATGGGAACACCCGCGAAGGGCGCGGCGGCACAGGACCTAGCTACACCCAAAGCTGCCACGGCTACTCCCTCTACCCTTCCGAAGGGGAGAGGGCTGGGGTGAGAGGAATTGGGGGGGGGCACGGCCATCATCTCTCCAGTCCTTCGGAAGGAGAGGGCTGGGGTGCACTGCCGTTGAATTAAGGAATGACAGGGCGCACGACGTGGCTTCTCCTTCTCCCCTTCCGAAGGGGAGAGGGCTGGGGTGAGGGGAATTGGCGGGGTTAGCACGGCCCTCCTCTCCCCACCCCCCTTCGGAAGGGGAGAGGGAGAAGCCCCCTGGACCAGCCAAATCACACTACCTGTAGTGATTTATCGCTTCCGAAGAACCCCACAGATACCATAAGCCAGCCGCGCCTTCTCCGCGTCGGGTGCGCTGATGCCATTCTTCGACCATTGGCCGATGACGCCGTCGTATGCCTTGTCCACAGGTTCAATCACCGCGCACGGGCTGCTGCCGATGCCGTCCTTGCATTCAGGCTCGCACCTGGAGGCCCAGCAGATACGGTAGTGCATGATGGAGCGGTAATCGTAGGGCAGGGTGCTGACCAGCCAGTTTGTCTTCGGAATCCAATCGTAATCACTCTCGCGGCCAGGCTTGATGTTCTCGTAGTGGATAGTGACGCACTGGTCGCGGTCCCAGCGCTCGTGTTCGTGAAAGAAGCCGAGGACATGGCCGAGTTCGTGCGCCGGCATCCAGGGCCCCTGGCGCCACCAGAATGCGGTGATGTTAATGTCCGCGCGAACGCCTTGCTTGAAACCAACCAGGCTGGTGTTGTTCCCGGCGTTGGTGTTACCAGTGAAGCTGACGTATTCCACTTCCGTCGTGCGCGGAATGAACTCGATCTTCGCCCCGGTATTCGTCCAGCGCTGCATCGCTCGCAGGGCAACGGTTTGCTGTGCCGGTGTCAGTTTGGAGATGTCATACGGAATGACGCCGCCCGGCCACGGCTGCGGCTTTTCCGAATTGGCCTGCATGTGCGCCGGGTCGGAATCGGCGGAAGCCGGCCACGGCAGCAGCGCGAGCATGACGAGGCCACCGAGGCCCACCAACGGAAAGTAAAGGGATAGCCGCATGACGCATTTAAGCACGCCGGGACCCGCCAAGGCAAAACATTGCATAGACGAAAAAAACCTAGCGCGGAGGCCTGCGGCACTCGACAATTGGGCCGATGAGCCCGGACATGAAAGAACTGACGAGTGCCCCCGACGGACCTGCGGGCGCTCCCTCGGACGCTGACCTTGACTTGCCGATACAAGGATTCAAGGGCACGCCGGATGAGATCGAGCGGCAGTGGTTCGAGAAGATCTATACCGGCCGCGGCGACCGGCAGAAGCAGTTGACCCTGCGCGCCGTGCTGATGGGCGGAGTGTTGGGCATGTTTATGTCCATCTCCAACCTCTACACCACGCTCAAGCTGGGCTGGTCGTTCGGGGTGGCCATCACGGCGTGTGTGCTGTCCTTTGTGATCTGGAATACCATCCGCTCGATCTGGGGTGGCCGGCTCAGCCAAATGACCATGCTGGAAAACAACTGCATGCAGTCCACGGCGACGGCGGCGGGCTCCTCGACCGGCGCGGCGATCGGGACGGCCTTCGGCGCGTTGTTGCTGATCAATGGTGTGCACCAGCCCTGGTATGTAGTGGCTGCCTTTACGGGGTTTACCGCGGCGCTGGGTGTGTTCCTGGCCATCCCGATGAAACGGCAGATGGTGAACCAGGAACAGTTGAAATTCCCCAGCGGCATCGCGGCAGCCGAGACGCTGCGCAGCCTCTACTCCCACGGGGCGGAGGCCATGAAGAAGGCGTATGCGCTGCTTATCGCGCTGGTAGCGGGCGGGGTGGTGGGGCTGCTGCGCTCTTACGGCACGCTGGCCGAGGAACTCCGCGCCACGCACCGACCGCAGGTCTGGCTGGAGAAGTTGCAGCGCGTGTTGTTTATCCCCGAGCAGGTTCGCTTCCCGCAGTGGCTCAACCCGATCCCGCACGGCCTGATGGCCGGGCTGGTGTTCGAGCCGAGCGTGCTGCTGATCGGCGCGGGCATGATTACGGGCCTGCGGGTCTCCCTCTCCATGCTGCTCGGCTCGGTGCTGCTTTACTTTGTCGTCGCCCCCCGGGTGCTGCTGATGGACCTGACCCACGCCCAGGTGGCGGGCTACGTGCGCGCGTTTGCGCTTGCGCCCGACGGCAGCTTCAATCCCACCCGCTGGGCCTTGTGGGGTGGCACCTCCATCATGGTCTTCTCCAGTCTGGCCACAGTGGCGCTCCAATGGCGGACGCTGGTCCGCGCCTTCACCCTCTTCAAGAAGGCCGAGCGTCCCGCCCACAGCGTGGCCATGGACGCCATCGAAGTGCCGGGCTCCTGGATGGTGATCGGGCTCATTCCCATCACCATCGGCCTCGTCATTGTGCAGTATATGGCCTTTCATATCTCCATACCGCTGGGGCTGATCGCCGTTGCGCTCTCGTTCGTGGTGTCGCTGGTCTGCTGCCGGGCGACCGGTGAAACGGACACCACGCCGATCGGCGCCATGGGCAAGCTGACGCAGTTGCTTTACGCCGCATTGCCGGGCGCAAAAGGCATCGCCTCCATCAACCTGATGGCCGCCGGCGTGACGGCCTCCGCCGGAGGCGCGGCCGCCGACCTGCTGACGGATTTGAAGAGCGGCTACATCCTGGGCGCGAACCCAAGGAAGCAGTTCATTGCGCAGTTCGCGGGCATCTTCTTCGGCCTGGTGGCCGTCGTGCCGGCGTGGTACGCGATGGTGCCGAACAAGAAGGCGTTGGAGGCCTTCAATCCGCCCGCCACTTACATGTGGAAAGCGGTGGCGGATTTGCTCACGCAAGGCCTGCACATGCTGCCGGTCACTGCGATCTGGGCCATCGTCATCGGCGCGCTCGTCGGGGTCGCGCTGCCCGTGGCGGGGAAGCTTTTCCCGAAAGCGGAGCCTTATCTGCCCTCGGCTATGGGCTTGGGCCTCTCGTGGGTGATGCTGTTTCAGAACAGCCTCTCCTTTGCCATCGGCGCGGTGCTCGTCGCCGCCTGGACCCGGCTGAACAAGAAAGGTTCGGAGCTTTACTATGTGCCCATCGCTTCGGGCATGATCGCGGGCGAATCGCTTATCGCCGCAATCATTGCCATTGCGTGTACCGTGGTGGGATTACTGGCAGCGCGGTGATGCCCTGGCCATTTCGCATGAGCGAAATGGCCCTTGAATTGACAAAGGAGGAAGATGGCGGCTTTTGCGCCGAGGGCCTATCAGCGGACCACTTCGCGAAACCCCTGCTCACCGGAAGCACAGCAAAGAGGCATCTAACGGCGCATCTTAGATTGTTCGGAGCGCGGACATTCTTGTCCGCTTCGGGCTCGCCTGATCCCATTACTCCCATTATTCTCATCACTCCCATTCCCTGTGTAGTGCTCTTGGAAAAATCTAAGATGCGCACGGCATCTAACGGCACAAGGTTTTGGGCGTGACACCTCCGCCAGCGGACCTTATGCTGGAGGCGGCTCTGGCAACACAGGGCGAGTCTTTTCAAGACACGATGGCGACTGCTCTTAATGGCGAGGAATGGATGGCCGTTCTGGAACGGC
>CAIWJG010000597.1 GCA_903912925.1 uncultured Verrucomicrobia subdivision 3 bacterium
TCGGACACCCTAAAGGGTGGACACCATACCGGCACGCGGCCTACAGGAGGCTGGTAGGCCGCGTGCCCTCACGCGGCGGTCATGGGTAGCTCAGCCAGGTGCAAGCCAGTTGCTTGCGTGTTGATCCGGTATTGCTAGCGTGTTGCTCCCATGATGTTCCATAGGGATTCCATAGGATCTCCATAGGACTTCCATAGGTACTCCATAGGAATGGGGTGTTTTTTCGCCTCCTGTGGTGTTGCTGGTGGCGCGGCTTGCGGTTGGCGGAGGGGTGCCACCGTGGAGCACAGGCGAGACGCCTGCGCCACTAAAGACCTTGACCCTGATTCGGGGTCGCCGCACGATCCAATGCCACAACAATGACGCAAGCCGGCATGAATTGCACAATTTCGAACTACTCGATCTGTCATCCGCTCAGGTATGTCCACTTCGTTCTGCTGGTTTTTGCTTTGGCCGCGGCTGGCCAGGCGACGGGGCGGGGGGCTGACCTGGAACAGGGCTTTCGTAAGCCGCCGGAATCGGCGAGGCCTTGGGTGTATTGGTTCGTCATGGACGGCAACCTGACTCGGGAGGGGATCACGGCGGATTTTGAGGCGCTGAAGAAGGCTGGGGTTGGCGGTGTGATCATGATGGAGGTGGATGTCGGCATCCCGCGCGGGCCGGTGAAGTTCATGAGCGCCGAGTGGCGGGCGCTGTTCAAGCACGCGGTCGGCGAGGCGGAGCGGTTGGGCTTGCAGATCACGCTCAACGCCGGGCCAGGGTGGACGGGCAGCGGCGGGCCGTGGGTCAAGCCGGAGCAGTCCATGCAGCACCTGGTGGCGAGCGCGGTCGAGGTCGCCTGGCCGAAACACTTCGACGAGGCCCTGCCGCGTCCGCAACGGCGACCGGCGTTCTTCGGCGACGGTGCGCTGCCGAAGGAGCTGGAGAAGGCGAAGAATGACTTCTATCGCGATGTGCTGGTGCTGGCTTTCCCGACGCCGACGGGCAACGAGCGCATTAGCGACATAGACGAGAAGGCGCTGTATGTGCGGGCACCGTATTCGTCGCAGCCGGGCGTGAAGGCGCGGCTGCCATCGCTGGTCAGCTATCCGGTCTTGCCGGCGGAGGCGGTGGTGGCGGCAGACCGCGTGGTGGACCTCACATCCAAGCTGGATGCGGGTGGTCGCCTCGCCTGGGAGGTGCCGGAGGGGAAGTGGACCATTATGCGATTTGGCCGCACGAGCAACGGTGCCGGCACGCGGCCCGCACCGCTGCCCGGCCTGGGGCTGGAAAGCGATAAGTTCGACAAGGCCGCGCTGGATGTGCATTTCGATACGTTCGTCGGCGCGCTGCTGCGCGAGATCGGGCCGCGCAAGGCGGCGCCCGACACCGGCTGGACGATGCTGCACATAGACAGTTGGGAGATGGGCGCGCAGAACTGGACGGCGGCATTTCGCGAGGAGTTCCGCCGCCGCCGAGGCTATGACCCGGTGCGCTATCTGCCGGCCATCGCGGGGCGGGTGGTGGACAGCCTGGAAGTGTCGGAGCGGTTCCTTTGGGACTTGAGGCAAACGTCCCAGGAGCTGGTGATCGAGAATCATGCGGAGCATCTGAAGGCGCTGGGACACAAGAACGGTCTCGGGCTGTCCATCGAGCCTTACGATATGATGCCGTGCTCGGATATGAGCGTCGGCGCGGTGGCGGATGTGCCGATGTGCGAGTTCTGGCTTTACGGCTTTGATACGGCTTTCAGCGTCATCGAGGCGTCATCCATCGCGCACACGTGCGGGCGGCCGATCGTGGCGGCGGAGTCGTTCACCTCCGGCGATGCCGAGCGGTGGCAGGCCTATCCGGGCTCGATGAAGGTGCTCGGCGATTGGGCTTTTAGTGCGGGGGTGAACCGCATCGTGGTCCACCGCTCCCAGCACCAGCCGTCGCTCGACCGCCGGCCAGGGATGACGATGGGGCCCTATGGCGTCCATTGGGAACGGACGCAGACGTGGTGGGAGATGGCGGATGCGTATCATCAATACCTGGCGCGCTGCCAGTTCGTGCTCCGGCAGGGGTTGTCCGTGGCGGATGTCTGCTTTCTTGTGCCGGAAGGCTCGCCGCAGGTGTTCCGCCCCCCGGCCTCGGCCACCCGCGGGAACCCGCCCGAGCGCCTGGGCTATAACTTCGACGGTTGTGCGCCCGAGACGTTGGTGGCGCGGATGTCGGTAAAAGACGGGCGGCTGGTGCTGCCCGACGGGATGAGCTACCGCGTGTTGATGCTGCCGGAAGTGCCGACAATGACGCCGGCGCTGCTGCGCAAGATCAAGGGGCTGGTAGAAGCCGGCGCGACGGTGATCGGGCCGGCGCCGTCGAAATCCCCGAGCCTGAGCGGTTACCCGGGGTGTGATGCGGAGGTGCGGAAGCTCGTGGCGCAGATGTGGGGCGGTGGGGAGAAGGTAGATGGGAGTGATGGGAAGAATCGGAGTGACGGGAATGGGCGGCATGTGATTTGGGAGGCTGGCTTCAAGACTCCGGAAGTGACGCTGGGTGCTGAGAACCCGCTCAAGAAGGCCAACTGGATTTGGTACTGCGAGGGGAATCCTGCGGCAAGCGCACCTGTCGGCAAGCGTTACTTCCGCCAAAGCTTTGTCTTGTCGGAGACGGCGAACATTGAGTCGGCGTGTGCCTTCATGTCTGCGGATAATAGCTTTGATCTTTGGGTTAATGGTCGCAAGGCGGGCAAGGGCGACAACTTCCATCTGGCGTCGGCACTCGACGTCAAGCCGATGCTGCGGGCGGGGACGAACCTGCTGGCCGTGGCTGCCGAGAATGGCGGAGACGCGCCGAACCCAGCCGGGCTGATCGGGGCGGTCGTGATCAAGTTTCGCGACGGCCACACGCTGACCGTGCCGACCGGCAAAACCTGGCAGGCGAGCCAGAGCGTCCGGGGCAAGTGGACGACCGGCGCAATGGCTGCGGAGGAACGCCGGGTGAGGGCACCCAGCCTACAGGAGGATTGGAGTGCCGCAATGGAACTGGGCGTCATGGGGATCGGGCCGTGGGGAAATGTCGAGCAGGCAACGGGGGAGACCCAGGTTTACTGCGACTTTGGCGTCGTAACGAATGTGCTGGGCAAGATGGGTGTGCCGCCGGACTTTGAGTCGGACGGCCCGTTGCGCTACACGCATCGGCGTGACGGGCAAACCGACATCTACTTCGTCGCCAATCGTGAGGACCGGCTAGTCGAGGCAAACTGCACGTTCCGGGTGTCGGGCCGAGCGCCCGAGCTGTGGGATCCGCTGAACGGGCAGACGCGCGTGTTGCCCGAGTCGGCCGTGCGCGATGGGCGCACGACTGTGCCCCTGCGCTTTGAGGCGGCGCAATCGTTCTTCGTGGTGTTCCGGAAGCGTTCGAGCGGGGCGGGTGGCCGTGAGGCGAGTGCAAAACAGGCGTCACTTGCGACTAGCGGCGGCTCATTCCCCCTCACCTCGCCTCACTCGCCAGGGGAGAGGGATGAGGCACGCCGGGTGAGGGCACCCGGCCTACAAGAGGGCGGTTTTGCGGGGGGTGCAGGCCGGGTGCCCTCACCCGGCGGGGTCGAGGGAACTGGCGCCTCCGGCATGGGCGAGAGATGGGATGAGGTTCACCCTCTCCCCGGGGGAGCGGGCAGGGGTGAGGGGGAACGGCACTCCCGGAACTTCCCAGGCTCACATAGACTGGCTGAGCTGTCTGGGCCTTGGGAAGTGGCGTTTGACCCGAAGTGGGGCGGGCCGGAGCATGTTACCTTCGACACGCTCGTGGATTGGACCAAGCGACCGGAGGACGGGATCAAGTTCTATTCGGGCACTGCCGTTTATCGCAAGACGTTCGATGCGCCGCGAGTCGCGCGCGGGCAGCGGTTGTATCTGGACCTGGGCGTGGTGAAGAACCTGGCGCGGGTGCGACTTAACGGGCGCGACCTGGGGGCGGTCTGGTGCGCGCCCTGGCAGGTGGAGATTACCGGCGAGGTCAAGCCGAAGGACAATGAGTTGGAGATCGCTGTGGCGAACCTCTGGCCAAACCGGTTGATCCGCGACCAATCGCTTCCGGCATCTCAGCGGCTGACCTCGACGACGTGGAACCCGTTCACGAAAGACTCGCCGCTGCTGGAGTCCGGGCTCCTGGGGCCGGTGGCCCTGGTGGCGGAAACAGTAGGGTCCGGTGGTAAGGCCAAGCGGGCCGACGTTCCGAAAACAGGCAGCCCCGCCAAGGCTGCTGCGGGAGAGCGCAGGCGGGACGCCAGCGCCACTGCCATTACGCAGGATGCCGCTAACCGGTTGGTGACGATAGCTGACGGCTCAAGCAACCTTGTCCTGCGTCTGAACTGGGACGGTCGTTGTCTGCTGGACCGGGTGGTTGTCTGCGGGCGCGAAGTGGTGGGTCCGGAGACAGGTGTGTGCAGCGCGATACAGGTTGCCAATCAATGGTTCACGACGCGCTCTGGCATTCCGTCGCCGCGCGTAGCGGTTGTCCGAAACGTGGTCACGGTGAGCGATATTCTTTATGGCGGCGGGGGCGTGCGGGTGAACGAGACATGGACGTTCACGGTGCAGCCGGATGGGATAGATTGGCAGATTGATCGCAACTACCTTTCGGGCGGCAGGCTGGAGGATACCTGCTTCCCCGGCTGGGACTTTAAGGACATGACCACGTGGACCGGCGGGATGCTGGATAACGGTGGGGTGGTTTGGAACAAGTACCTGGAGACAACTAATGCGACTTACGGCGCGCACGCCGGAGCGGTCACGTTCTGGAACCGGGGGAAGGGAGACTGCTTGCGCATTACAAGTATGAGCCTCCTTACGTCGGCTGCTACACCGGGCAAGGGGGAGGAGGCTAAGTCAGCCAGCAGACCATCCACGGCGATGAGATTCTCACACCAGCCTTCCGGCATCGAGGCGGTGGCATTTTCTGTGACTGACAGCGAACTGAAGCCGAAACATGACTTCTGCCGTTACCTTCCATCGCGGCAGGACTTGTGGGCGCCCTTCGAGGTCAGGGCGGGGCAGGTCAGCGTGAAATACAGCCTTCAGGCGCTGGACTACGATGCGGCCTATGATCGGGGAACCTTTCAGGGCCTGAACGGTCGCAGCATCCGTGAGTTGCTGAACACGATTGGACGGTATGGAGTCATTGACCGGCGGCTCGTCGGCTCCAATGGCTGGCGCACCGGCTACGCGTGCCTGCACGAACAGTGGTTCTCCCAGATGGGCATCGCCCTTGATGCCCCCGACTATCTGGCCAACTGCGCGGCCGCTTTCGATTACGAACGCGACCATGCCATCGAGCCCAGCGGGCGGGTCAAGTCCCGATGGTGTTACAATGCCGGGGACGCCATGCCCGGGACGTTCGATACCAACGGCTTTTACGAGGCGCAGTGGGGTTACCTGCTCGACTCGCAGCCATGCTACGTCATGTGCATCGCAGAGCTGTTTGACCTCACCGGCGACCAGGCGTGGCTCCGCGGACAAAAGACGGCGAGCGAGCGCGTGCTGGATTACCTGTTGAACCGCGACACCAATGGCAATGGGCTGGTCGAAATGATGACCGACTCCCATACGCAGCAGCGGGGCAGTGATTGGATTGACATTATTTGGGCTTCCTACGAGAACGCGCTCGTCAATGCTGAGCTGTATTACGCCTTGACATTGTGGGCCGAGGCGGAGGAGGTCCTTGGCGACCGTGCTCGCGCGTTGGACTACCGCCGGCACGCCGCGAAGCTAAAGACGAGCTTCAACTGGACCATTGCCGAAGGCGGCTTCTGGGATCCGCAGAACCAGTGGTATGTCTATTGGCGCGATAAAGACGGTTCCGTTCACGGCAATAACCTCGTGACACCGGTGAACGTGGCGGCGATCGGCTACGGCCTTTGCGATGATGCCGGCCGCCGGGAGGCAATCCTGAGCCGAATGGAAACGGAGATGCAAAAGGAGAACCTGTTCTTCTGGCCGCTCAATTTCTTCCCGTATCAGGTGGGCGAGGGTCACGCGAATAACTTCCCCTATCCCAACTACGAGAACGGCGACATCTTCCTTTCCTGGGGCGAACTGGCCGCTCGCGCCTACGCGAAGACCAAGCCGGAGGTCGCTGTCAAGTATATCAGGAATGTCCTCGCGAAGTACGAGGAGGATGGGCTCTCCTTCCAGCGCTACTTGCGCAAGTCGCAACGGGGCGCAGGCGAGGACATCCTGGCGGGCAATTGCATGCCGGTGGTGGGGCTTTATCGCGACATCTACGGAATCCAGCCGAAGCATAACCGGCTTTACCTGGAACCGCACCTGACCGCCGAGTTGAATGGCACCCGGCTCCGCTACCAGTTGCGCCGCCAGACGTATCTCATTGATCTGAACGTAGGGATGTCGCGCGTGACGGTAGACGATTTTGGCGTGATGTTGGCTCAACCCGCCGCGCTGAATGTGAAGGGCGATACACTGGCATACTTCCCCGGCATGAGGAGCACTCCCGCGCTGTCGGTGACCCGCTCGCGCCGGGCACCCGTGGACATCAAGATCGAATCCTGGCCGGCTGGTTCGACTGAAACGAGAACGTGGACTGAATCCTGTTCGGTCCGAGGCGTCACAGCGCGGCATGTGGTGTCTGATCTCCAGTCGGATGCTGTCTATGACTTGCGCTGTGAAGGGCGGAAGGTCGGCACCTTCAAGGCGGATGCCACGGGAAGAATTGCATTTAAGCGGACGATCGAGTCCAAGAAGCCGCAGCGGTTTGAACTGGTGATCCAATGAAACTCAATGTGAACAGTGTATTCCTGCCGCAAGGGCTGCCCATTTTCGTCGCGGTCCTGGTTAGTGCCCTGGCGCAAGTCGGCCTGTTGGAGAGCCGTTCCGGAGCGGCGGAAGCCGACCCGTTGGTGCAAGGCTTTGCCAATCCGCCCAACAGCGCCCGGCTGCGGGCCTATTGGTGGTGGCTGAACGGCAACGTGACCAAGGCCGCGATCACCCGTGACCTGGAGGAGATGAAGGCCAAAGGCTTCGGTGGGGCGCTGATCTGCGATGCCGGTGGCGCGGAGCAGGACGGCAACGATCGCGTGCCGCACGGTCCTACTTTCTTCACTCCCGAATGGCGCGAACTTTACAAGCACACCCTGCGCGAAGCCGACCGGTTGGGGCTGGAGATGAGCCTCAACATCCAAAGCGGCTGGAATGTGGGCGGGCCGATGATTAAGGCCGAGGAGGGAACCAAGAAGCTCGCCTGGTCCGAGACCCTCGTCGCGGGGCCAACCAGCTTCGAGCGAGCGCTGCCGCTGCCCAAGCCGATCCGCGACAACTACTATCAGGACATCGCGGTAGTGGCCTATCGGCTCAAGTCAGCGGATCGTGGCGTTACGAACGCTCTCTCCCGGGCGCTGAAACCGCAGAAGCCGATTCAGAACTGGGCGCAGAAGGCGCTCTACAAGTCGTTGAGCTTCTCGGCGCCGGACACTGCGCCGCTGTTCCAGGAATTCCCGGCCCAGCCCGACGAGGAGGACACGCGCGCGGTGGAGGTGGTGGACCTGACGGCGAAGCTTTCCAAGGACGGCGTCCTGCGCTGGGACGCGCCGGCTGGCACGTGGCAGGTGTTGCGGTTCGGCTGCACCCTCGGCGACCATCCGAAGGTCTCGACGTGCAGCGATGGCTGGCATGGCTATGCGCTGGACGTGCTGGATGCCGGCGTTTTTGCGCGTTACTGGGATGCCGTGGTGGAGCCGCTCATCGCCGATGCCGGGCCGCTGGCCGGGCGCAGCCTGAAATATCTGCACACGGACAGTTGGGAGATCGCAGGCTATAACTGGACGCCCACGCTGCGCGAGGAGTTCCGCAAGCGCCGCGGCTATGACCTGCTCCCATTCCTCCCCGTCATGGCGGGCCGGATCGTGGACTCGCGCCCGGTCAGCAACCGGTTCCTTTATGATCTGCGCAAGACGCTGGGCGATCTTGCCATTGACAACCATTACCAACTCTTCCGCGACCGCGCGCACAAGCATGGCTTGCAGATTCATCCCGAGTCCGGCGGCCCGCACGCCGTGCCCATTGACGCCCAGCGCTGCCTCGGCATGGACGATGCGCCGATGTCCGAGTTCTGGGCGTGGTCCTGGAAGCACCGCATCGGTGACACCAACCGCTTCTTTTTGAAACAGCCAGCCTCGGCGGCGCATGCCTACGGCCGGCGTCTCGTGCTGGCAGAAGGATTCACGGACATCGGGCCTCATTGGCAGGAGTCGCTGTCCGAGAATCTAAAGCCGGCCTTTGACCGGGCATTGTGCGAGGGGATGAACGTGCTGGTCTGGCACGCCTTCGTTTGTTCCCCGGCGGAGATGGGCATCCCGGGCCAGCAGTATTTCGCCGGCACGCACTTCAACCCGAATACCACCTGGTGGTCAAAGTCTGCGTCCTTCCTGGCCTACCTCAATCGCTGCCAGTTTCTGCTCCAGCAAGGGCTGTTTGTGGCGGATGCGTGCTATTATTACGGCGATCATGTGCCGAACTTCGCGCAGCTCAAGCGCATGGATCCTGCGCGGGTGTTGCCCGGCTACGACTACGACGTCGTGACCGAGGAGGTCATCCTCACGCGCATGTCGGTGCGGGACGGGCGGATTGTGCTGCCCGATGGCATGAGCTACCGGGTGCTGGTGTTGCCGGACAGGGCGGGGATTTCACTGCCGGTGCTGCGCAAGCTAAAGCAATTGGTCGAGGCCGGTGCGACGGTCATTGGTCCGCGGCCCACGCAGACCTTCTCCCTCAGCGACTACCCGAGAAGTGAAGAGGAGCTTGCGCGTCTGGCTGATGATCTCTGGGGCGCGCGCTCGGGTCAGGCAGCAGGAGAGGGCAGGGGAGGAGTGGCAGCGGCTTCAACCAATGGGAGCGCCCAGTCCAGTGGCGCTGCCCCAACGTCAGGCTACCGTGGTAAGGGCCGAGTCATCTCCGGTAAGACCACCCGCGAGGTGCTTGCCCGCGATGGTGTGAAGCCGGACTTTATCTACCTTCCCGGGGGGCAGGCTTCGAGCCAGCTTGCAGGGAGCACGCCCATCCTCGATTACATCCACCGCTCCGATGGGGACGCCGACATCTACTTTGTCGCCAACCCCACGAACGTCTGGATAGACGCCTACTGCACGTTCCGGGTGGCTGATAAGGCTCCTGAGCTATGGGATCCGGTCAGCGGAGTCATTACTCCGGCCCGGGCTTTTACGGTCACTGCCGGACAAACCGGGTTGCCGCTGCGGTTTGCGCCTTATGGCTCGATGTTTGTCATATTCAGAAAGCCGCTCGATCGCTCTGCGGAAAGTGCCGCGCAGGGGAACTTCCCGAACTTCGCTTCGCCGCAAGAGATCACCGGCCCTTGGACGGTGCAGTTTGATCCTAAATGGGGCGGACCGGCATCAGTGGTGTTCGAGCAGCTAATGAACTGGACGCAGCGACCCGAGGAGGGCATCAGGCATTACTCAGGCACAGCCATCTACCGCAAGACCTTCGATGCGCCTGAGGCCCTGCGGGGTCAGGGCCGCCGCCTTACTCTGGACCTGGGCGACGTGAAGAACCTCGCGGAGGTGCGCCTGAACGGGAAGAACCTCGGCGTCCTCTGGGCGCTGCCCTTCCGCGTGGACGTGACCGATGCGATCAAGCCCACAGGCAACAACCTGGAGATCGAGTTGGTCAACTTCTGGCCCAACCGCATCATTGGGGACGAGTTGCTTCCCGCCGAGAAGCGCTTCACGCGGACCAACATCCGCAAGCTCACCAAGGATACTCCGCTAATGGATTCCGGATTGCTGGGGCCCGTGCGGCTACTGGTTGAGCAACATTGAGGCTGGGCAGCCGCAAAGAGAGAAGACCCAGCGCTCCGGATAGCCCGATTGCTTTACACCCCGCACGATCCGCTGACAGACCGTAGCCACTCACAGCAGTCGGCACGTTGTTGTCACAGCGGAGAAAGCGCCGACTGACGTCGGCGGCTCGCCCCGTGAAGTCTTTCCCTTAGCTCGTAGCAGCCGACGTCAGTCGGCTCTAACTTCACTGGGCTACTTGAAAAGAGCAGGGGACCTACCTCGTCGCAGGGACTGCTTGCTCGGAGCGGTCGGTGCCAGCCGAGGGATCATCCACAGCGTTGGTGGTCACAGCCGGAGAACCGCGCAGGGCAGGGGACTTGGGCACGACGGTCGGCGTGGTGTCCGCGCCGGCCAGCTCTTCGGAAAGGATAGTGATGGCGATGCGGCGGTTGCGGGCGCGGCCTTCGGGCGTGGCGTTGTCGGCGACGGGCCGGAACTCACCGTAACCCACTGCTCCCAGGCGCTGCGGGTCCACCCCGGCAATCTCGGTCAGGAAACGGACGGCGGCGGTGGCGCGGGCGGTGGAGAGTTCCCAGTTGCTCGGGAAGCGGTTCCGGGCGGCGGATCGGATGGGCACGTTGTCGGTGTGGCCGATGACGTGGACCTTGAGGGTGGGATGCGATGCGAGGATAGTGGCGATCTTGCGCAGGACAGCCGCGCCGGCTGGCTTCAGGTCGGCCTCGCCAGAGTCAAACAGGACGCGGTCGAGGATGTTGACCGTCAGTTTGCCTTGCAACTGGGAGATGGTGACATCCTTGGATTCGAGCATGGCGCGCATCTCGTCTTCGAGGCTCTGATGGGTCTGCACGGCGGCATTCTTTTCCTTCTCCAACTCAGAGAAACGGAATTGGCTTTCATCCAGCTTGTCCTTGAGGCCGGCGGCTTCGGTCTGAGTCTTGGCGGCGGCTGCCAGCGCTTCGGCTAGCTCAGCCCTGACCTTCTCGACTTCCTTCTTCTTGTCCCATGAGGCCAAGCCAAGCAACCCCAGCAGGAGCACCGCTGTCAGGACGCTCGCAATGATCCAAGTCTCTTTTGGCATAGACGGCGTGTTGCGTGTTCGTTAGTTGTGGGCTGAGGGAGATGCCGGCGCCGCCGAGAAACCGTTGAAACGGTTTCCTGTCGCCTCAAGCTGCCATGCACCCAACTGAAGTTGGGTGTTAATGAGAGGGGATTGCGGTTTCGAGTTCATGGTGTCAGTTGTGGGCTGAGGGTAATCAACCTGCGGCGTTGCGGAAAGAGCTTTCAGAAAGTGCGCGCGGGAGCGAAGTGGTTAGGGACTGCGTAGGCGAGTTAACGCTGCTCAATGTGAAGGGGCACAGGGCTGCTCTAAAGTCCGGCCAGTTGAGGGGGAATCATGTTCTGCAGCCCTGAAATCCGAAGACCGAAGGCCGAAACCCGAAAGAAGGCCGAAATCCGAAGGCCGAAGGATCTCAACATCGAACATCGAACATCCAATGGCGGTGGCGGCTGCCTTTCAGGTATTGGATGTTCGATGTTTCCTTCTTCGCCCTTCTTCGGTCTTCGAATCTCGGGTTTGAAATGGCCCGGACCGACTTTAGAGCAGCCCTGGAAGGGGCAAGAAGGGGCAAGAAGAACTTTGCTTGCTTTAGGTCGGAATGGTATTCTTCATTAGTATGTCGACCGAATACTTAAGCGCGGCGATGGCCAAGGCGCATTACGAGTTGCTCGACGGCGGGGAGGGTTTCTGCGGTGAGATTCCAGGTTTTCAAGGTGTGCTGGCGCAAGCGGATACGTTGGAAGCTTGTCGCAGCGAACTGGCGAGTACGCTGGAAGACTGGCTGCTGTTTCGCATTTCCCGACAACTCCCTGTCCCGGTCGTCGAAGACTTGGATCTTACGGTCAAGGAGTCCTCCGCCTTCGCCTGATGCCTCACTTCGGCCCTGTCAAACGGCGGGAGTTGACGTTCTCGGGAGTCCACTCGTGGGAGTTGTGCGCGCCTCATAATTTAGCCTTTAGCCTTTCTTTAAAGAGGGGAACCGTGCTGGGTCGGTATGCGGGAGGAAGAGCGCGCCCGTGTATTGCTCCATGTAGGCGGGGTCCGTGTTCAGTTCGAGATAGGTCATGCGCCGGGCCAATTCGAGCTGGCGCTGACGGAAGTCCTGGGAGACGACAACCATGTAGGAACCCATGAGCGAGGAGTTGCCGATGTAGCGGAATCGCTCGCGGGGCAAATCGGGGATCAGGCCAATGATCGTAGCGTTTTCCAGGTCGAGGTAGCGTCCGAAACCGCCCGCGATGTAGATATGACGCAGGTCCTCAAAGCCCAGCCCCACCTGGTTGAGCATCAAGGCCACGGCGGAGTAAATGGATGCCTTGGTCCGGATAATGTTCTCGATGTCTATCTCCGTAATGATCAGCGCCTTGCCGGTGGCGCTCTCCTCGGCGGACGCGAGGGTGTAGGTGGCGCGCCGTCCTTCCACGCGGATAGCCGGGCACGGACGACTACGGTTGAACTTGCCAGCCGGGTCAATCCAGCCCGTCAGGAACAGGTGGGCAACAAGGTCAATCATGCCGGAACCGCAGATGCCTCGGGGCTGGACGTTCCCCACCGTGGCGTAGCGGGCTGTGCCTGTTGCGGCGTCAATCCAGACCTTCTCGATCGCGCCGGTGGAAGCGCGCATCCCGCATTCAATACCGCCGCCCTCGAAAGCCGGGCCAGCCGAGCATGCGCAGGCCATCAGGAAACTGTTGTTGCCCAGCACGATCTCCCCGTTGGTGCCGATGTCAATAAACAGGCTGATGTCTTCGCTGGGAGCAGCCAGGTCCGTACAGAGAATGCCCGCCGTGATGTCCCCGCCCACGTAGCTACCGACACACGGGGAGAAATGGATCCAGGCCTGCGGGTTGATGGCGATGCCGATCTCCGAATTGTGCAGGTAAGGCACGTGCAGCAGCGTCGGTGCGTAGGGTGCCAGGCGGAGGTATTCCGGGTTCAGGCCGAGCAGCAGGTGAGTCATCACCGTGTTGCCGCTAATGGCAGCATTGGAGATTTCCTCCGGGGCCACGCCTCGGCTGCCGGCTACCTGCCGAATCAGCCGGTTAATGGTGCCCAGCACGCGCGAGCGGAGTTCCTCCAACCGCTCGGGTGCGCGCGCATAGTTGATCCGCCCTATCACGTCCAGGCCGCAGGCAATCTGCTCGTTGTAATCGCTCTGTGCCGCAAGGACCTGGGCGACCACCAGGTCAATCAACTGCACCGCGATGGTTGTAGTGCCAACATCAACGGCAATGGCAAAGTGGCGGAGCGTGGTGTCGCCGGGCTCGATGTCAATAACGTGAAGGCGCCCCGAGTCCCGGACGAGGGTCGCGGTGACTTGTCCCCCCGCGGCGCGGAGTGTATCTGCCAGTTTCCGAATGCCCAGCAGGGCAAACTCCACCGGTCGCGGACCCCAGTCACGCTGAATGGCGTGGATGAGGCGATCCAGATCGGACAACCCGCTTTCCAGTCGGGGCGGCTCGACCTGCAGCAACCACTTCACGGCCAGGGGATCAAATTCCCATTGCCGGGGCAGCAACTCCTGCCGAACCAGATGAGTCTCGTTCTCGGACGCGAATTGTCCGCCTTCCAGGGCCGCCTGTTCTGGCACTTCCACTGTAAGGTCTTCCCCAAGAATCTGCGTCGCACACGCCAGCACATAACCCTCGGCTATGGCGGCGTCGGGCAATGTGCCGAGACTGCGTGAATCCACCTGACCGCCGGTGATCCTAACCAGGCACCGGCCGCAGGCACCGTCTCCGCCGCAAGGGGATTCGATTGCCACGCCCGCTTGACGCGCTGCATCCAGCAGCCGGGTCTGCGCCGGAACCTGGACACTCTGGCCAGAGGGATGAAATTCAACCTTGGGCATGAGTAAGTTAGGTCCAGGGCGAATGCAGGAAGCGGTAGCCGCCGACGTCAGTCGGCGCTAACTTTCCGGAACGAGGGATAGTGCGCCGACTAACGTCGGCGGCTACAAAGGTCTTCACAGTAGCCGGCTCTTGACGAAGCTTTCCAGGTCACCCGCTTCCTGGGGGCCGACCATAACCTTCCAGCCCGGCAGGTTTTCCTCCAGCTCGCCGCTGATCTGGGCCACATAACCGGGGATCACCAGCTCGCGCCGCGTCACCTGCTTTTCGAAGCCGCTCTCCTTGATGAATTTGGCGATGCTGGCCCCGGAAAACTTCCCGGCCGCCCAAGCGGTCAGCACGCTCATGCCCTCGCACTCAGGCACCACCAGCCAGGCGCTGATGCCGCAATTCTCCAACTCGCCCGACACGATGAAGTAGGTGAGCGAGAAGTTGGTGGTCACGAATATCGGGGAGTCGGGCTTGGGCTCGCCGATCGCGTAAGCCTTCGGCTCGACCTGGATCGGCTTCTGCGGGTCGGTGTAGATGTTCAGCCGCAGCGTCATCAGCGAGGCCATCTGCGCGGCGTCGAACTCAGGCAGCACGCAAATCCCGCCGTATTTGATGATCTCGTTGGTTGCCTCGATGGTGTTGTCCAGCAGGTTGCCGGTCTCCACGAAACGCAGGGTCGGATAGCCCAAGGCCTTGAAGTTGTCCTTGAGAGCGGCGCGGCGGGCGATGGAGGCGGCTTGGAATTGTTCCGCCAGTGAGCGAGTGGGGAACTGCAGGAACATGTCGTTGAAGCCCAAGGCTTTAATCTCGGCGGCCAGCGCCACCAGTTGATCGAGGTCAGGCGCGGTCAGTGCCAGCGCGTGATCATTCTCCTTGGCGACGCGGTAGAGCTCTCGGGCGGCTGCCGGCGAAGGAGCGCAGAGGAGACTGCGGCTGCCCTTGACCGCCACGGCTGCGGCGGTCAGCGCAGCGGCGTCCCGGCTGCGCAAGACCATCGGCCGTTTTGTCCGGTCCCAGGCTTTGACGGCCAGTCCGGCAAAGGCTCCAGCGTCCGTGCCCTTCTGGGTGATGGCCACCACATCGAGCTGGAGCTTCTCGCCGACTCGTTCGAGCAGATACTCGGCTGCTATCTTGATCGTTGCGTCTATGGATTCAGCCGCGTCGGTGTCGTTGAGATTCAACCCCAGGGCAGTCTGGTGAACAAAGGACTTTTCGTGCCGGTAGAGCACTACCTCGCCCCCCAGCTTGAGCCGCCGCTCCGGGCCGAGCTCTATGCAGCGCACGGGCGGCTCGCTGGCGGCACCCAAAACGCGTTTGGCTTCGTCGGAAGCGTAGGGGCACTGGGAGAGCTCGGCCTTCTTGCCGGCTAGCTTCATAGCGAACGCCAGGCAGGTGTTGGAGCCGCACTCCTTGCAGTTGGTGGCCGGGAGGAGCTTCTGAATTTGCAGACCAGTGAGAGCCATGATCAGAGGGTTGAGGGTTGAGGGGCGAGGGGACCGGAACATCCAACATCGAACATCGAACATCCAACATCCAATGGGGAATGGGCCGGAGGGGCCAGGGGCGTGGGAGTGGTCAGACGTATATCCAGGAGGCGGGTAATCGCGCGCTTCAAAGCGGCGACTGATTCCGGATTGTACATGATCAGGATGTCAGCGCCGGCGTAGAGCAGGCTCGTGGCCGTGGTCAGCTCCCACAACGCCGCCCGCCTGCGCAAATCGCCCCAGACCGGCATGTCCTTTTCCGACGCGCGCAGTTCCTTGATCTTGGCGCACTCCTGCCCTGGCGAGACAATCATCGGCATCGCCAGCATCGCATCGCCGCCCAAACCGGTCAGGCGGATACGCTCCATGACCGAATAGGTGTATTCGATCCCATAACCCATCGCCCCGGTGAGCGGGTCCATGATGATCTGTTCCCGCTTGAGGTCCATATTCGTCAGCAGGATGTTCATCTGCTTGCCGATGTTGACGTCAATCGGGCTTTGCGAGACGACGCAGTGGCCGTAGCCGATCGCCGCGCCCGCGATGGTGCGGTAGTTGTTCTGTTCGACCCAGTTGAGCAAGAGATTCTCCCCGGTGCACGCGGCGGCGACCGCCTTGAGCACTTCATTATTCCGGTCGAAATGGTTGTGCCCGGTGACAATCAACGGCACATCCACCGCTGCCAGCACGGACTTCACGAGTTCGACTGCCTGCTCGGGCGTGCGGTTACCTTTTTCGGGATGGGTGCCTTCGAGGCGCACGCTGATCAAGTCGGCGCCGTGCTTCTCAACGCAGACCTTCGCCATCTCCGCTGGGTGCTGGAGCAGGTCGCCATAGACTTCCCGCAGCACTCGCGGATACTTCTCGCTGACGAGGTCAAACACCTCCATTGCGACGAGCGGCCGATTGGGCATTTCGCCTTCCCAGAGATGGAACGGCATGGCAGTGGCGCCGCCGACGCGGTAGGTGCGTCCGCGGGTGCCTCCCTCCGAGCGTAAGGCGCCCAGTTTGACGGAGCAGATCGGGAGTTCGCATTTCTCCCGGCGAGGGGTGAAAGCCGTGACCGCCTGAACCCGTTCCCGAGCGGACGGTGCGGCTGTTTCAACGGCTGCGACGGGCGCTGGAGCGGGCGCGGGGGCCGCGCTGGATTTCAGCGGAGTTGTGGAAGGTGGGGCAGGGGATGCGGCTGCTCCTACAGGTTTGCGTCCAAGCGCTTCCATCACGCCGCGCAGAATGTCCTCGGGAGAGGCGGCATCGAGCGCACGCTTGAATTCGGCGAGCGCCATTTCTTTGATCTGTTCCAGCAGTGCGGGATTGGTGGAGGCGGATGGAGGCGTTGCGGGCACAACTGCTGGGCTGCCTCCGCCATTTCCACTCAGCGCCGGTCGTGGCGCGTCCCCCGGCGGATGCTTGATTGGTGGACTGATCTTCACACCTGCGGCCGGCTTCTCGCTCTGCGGCGCGGGCTTGGGTGCAGCAGTTGGTGCCGCCGGATCCGCATGGGTGATGGACCTTAGGTCGGGCATCGTGAGCGCCGGGTGCCCCACCTTCTCCATGAAGGCCCGGATCTGCTTGGGATCGGTGGCGACGGTTTCGTCTGCGATCTTATCCAGCAGGTCGGGGGCGCCCTGTTCCTGGAAGCGGCGTTCGAGGTCTTTGGCGAGCAACGCCTTGAGTTCCTTCGGCATCCAGATCAGCCGCTTGTGCCCGCCATCAGAGAACAGGAACTTGCGCGAGGTCAGAAACACCTTGCCGCACCCCATGAACCCCGGGGTCTGCTGGCCGCCGCCGACGCTGCCGGCGAGCGTCGAGAAAGTCATGCCGACGGGAGTGTCGTCGAGGAACTCCCGGTTGACGACCATCACGCCGTTGCATTCGGGCACGTAGGCGCAGATAGCCTCGAAGCAGCCGCAGCTCGTCATGGGATGATCCATGATGGAGTAAGCGGAGAAGCAATCTATGGTCTTGTGGCTGTTGGGATAAACGTAGTCGTTGACGCCCTTCCAAATCCCGCGCACCGGGTCCAGGCATTCGCCCTTCTGGATCGGCTTGTTGGGGCCGGTCTCGTCAATCTCGTAGGCCGCCTTGCCGTCGAGCCAATTGTAAGCGCCGCACAGGCCGAGCCGCTCGGGCGTAATCACGCAGACATGATTCGGCGCGAAGGATTGGCAAAGCAGGCACGAGTAGAAGGTGTCCACCGACTCATCGGTCATGGACTCCAGTCGCCGGTTGCGGTCATCGTAAGTCTTGCGTGCCACCGCGAGGCGTTTCTGAACTTCTTCCGCATCAGTGATCATCGTCACTTTGACCTTGTCCACGATCGCCGGGTAATCTGACAGCAGCTTGGCGTGCAGGATCTCGCCGTAATGCCGCAGGCGCAGCCCCTTGGCAAAACCCGCCTTGGACACGCGCGTCCATACGATGTCGCGCTGGCCCATGTGCCAGATGCCTTCGGCGCCGTTGACCAGGTGGTGAATCTGCCGCTCTAGGATGGGCTCGAAATCCGGCTGCATCTTCCTGCCCGCTGCCTCGACCCAGATTGCCAGCGGCAGCGCTGCGCCGGGCTGAACGGTATCAATGTCGGGACCGATCACTTCGATCTCCCCGTCGGTGATCTGCTCCAGGTCAGTCATGGTGACAAACTCAAAGGCCGTGGTCTTATTGCCACCGAACTCGACATGGGCATCCGCCTTGCGGATTCGCTCGCCCGCGAAGGCCGGACCGTAGGGCACCGGGATGGGCACCTTGGTGATCTTGACCTTGCAGCCGCGCACCTCGAGTGCCCGTTCCACCAGATTCTCATGCGGCACGTTGGAAACGACATGCTCGTAGGTGCAGACGCCCGTCGGCAGGATCTGAGGGATGTCGGTATCCGCGATGACTGGGAAGCCGTAGTTGATAGCGCCGGCCGCCGCTGCGTATTTGTCGGGCGTGACTTCACCCAGCGCGAGCACGAAGGCGAAGATACGGTTCTTGTTGTATTTCAGGTTGGCGGCAAAGTCGCCGGGCTTGACGCCGCCAAAGGAAAGCGCGGCCCGATTCGCAAAGCCGAGGGCGTAAATCAGAGCCGACACGTCCCGTCCAAACGGCACGAGCCGGGTATCCCATCCAAGCTGCACGCCCTCTTCGGCCAACTGTTCGGCAAATTGTTTGCCGTTGGTGCAGCCGCCCATGAAGACGTAGAGGTTCTTCTGCTGCAGCTCCTTGGCAATCCGGACGGCGATCTGATTGGTCGGCGCGGCGCCGGTGATGGCGGCAAATCCGGGGGCCGAGCCATCCACGAACTCAATGCCGCGCTCGCGCATGATGACATCGTTGGCAGCGCCCAGCCAGATGCCGTCCACGGGTTTTGGGCCGATGAGATACTTGCAGGCCTCGATGACCTCGCAGGCGAACAGGGCGGCGACGCCGGCGTCCAGCGTGTTACCGAGATAGGGCAGCCACACTTTGTCCGAAGGGCGGGCCGGCAGCAGCGCTTTGGCCCGCTTGAGAATCCGCCGCAGGTCGGCCAGCGTCTGCATCTTCTCACCGGTGAAGGAATAGATCACCGGCAGGAAATAGGCGGTGTCCGGAAATCCAACGGCGCAGGACTCGCCCTTGGCCGCGACTGCCTCATCGAGCTTGCCCTCGGCCCGGGCGACCCAGGCTATCGCGCCTTCAATGGCGTTGGAACAAATCAGCTTAGACATTGAGTGCTCTCCGGTCCTTCATATCGTAGAGTTTGCGTTCGGCCTTGCGGTTGATGCCCAGCTTCTCACGCTTGCGATTGATGATCTCCATGACCTTGTCGGCGGCTTCTTTTGCGTCCGGGCAGACATGGAATGATGCGCCAAAAAGTTCCTGGGCGTCCTGATTGAGAAAGCGGGTGACGTTTTCCGAACCGCCCGTGTGGAAGGGATGCCCAAGAATGACGTCCACGCCCGAGGCGACAAAGTAGCAGCCAATGGCAATGGCCTTCTCGCTCATCCATTCGGGGGCGACGCCGACCGCCGGAACCTCGGAGAGGTCATCGCCCAGTCCACCTTCGAGCACGACTTCAGTGGCCGCCTCCAGCAGGCGCGAGTTGTCCACGCAGCTTCCCATGTGCAGGACGGGCGGGATGCCGATCGCCTCGCAGACCTCGCGGAACCCGGGTCCGGCGGCTTCCAACGCCGCCTCGGGCGTCAACATGCCAGCCTTGGCGGAGGCGATGGCAGCGCAGCCGGTCTTGAGCACGATGCAATCGCGCTGGATGAGCTCCCGCGTCAAGGCGTTGACGTAGGAGTCGGTCTTTGTCCGTGGGTTGCTGCAGCCGACGATACCCACGATGCCCTTGATGCGGCCCTGGATAATGGCGTCGTTCAGCGGGCGGAAGGAGGCGCGGAAAGTGCCGCCGAGCATGTATTTAATGGCGGCAACGCTGAAGCCCGCCACCAGCGGCTGCGAGGCCTTGGGGATGGTCACCTTGCGCGGATTGCGGTTCTTGAAGTTGGCGATGGCGCGGCGGAGCAGCGCGCGGGCGCTGTCCATCGCGTGGGCCTCATCGAAAGGCAGGCTGGTGGAGCCGATGGTCTTGGCGATCTCGCTGGTGGACACCACCTCGGTGTGGTAGGCCTGCGCGACTTCCGGCAAGCTGGGCATGACGCATTGCACGTCCGTGATGAGCATTTCGACCGCGCCGGTGATGATCGCCAGCTCCTGCTGCAGGAAATTGCCAGCGACGGGGATGCCGTGGCGAATGAGAATCTCGTTGGCCGTGCAGCATATCCCGGCGAGGGTAACGCCGTCGGCTCCCGCGGCCTTCGCTTCGGCGACGATCTCCAGGTCGCGCGAAGCGATGGCAAGCATTTCGGAGAGCGCAGGCTCATGCCCATGCACCAGGACGTTGACCGTCTTGGTGCCTAACACCCCGAGATTCGCCCGGCTGCGCACGGGTGAGGGCGTCCCGAAGAGGATGTCAGAAGCGATGGAGGCCACGCGTGAGCCGCCCCAGCCGTCCGCCAGTGAGGTTCGGAAGGCGTGCAACAGCAGATTTCGGTAGTCATGATCCACTCCCATGTGGGTCCGGTGCAGGGACTCCACTACCATGCGATCAATGCCCGACGGCTGGATGCCTCGGTTGCGCCAGACGCCCTGACGCCGGATCGGTGCCAGTTTCAAGGTCGCAAGAGGGTCTTCCTGCCGATTGAACTCCGACACAAAGAGATTCGCTAGGTCGAGCGCCACGGCTTCCTTTGTGCGATCGCTTTCTGCAATGTCGTAGAGCCGTGCGGCATAACGGAGCGCCTGCTCGTCGGCAATGCGGTAAGAGCCGCCCTTGCCTTCCGCCACTTTCTTGAGCAACAGCACCAGGTGACGGCCATGGTCAGAATGCGCGGCGGTCCCGCTCGCGACCTCGCGCACGTAATTGCGTGCCACGATTGTATCCGCGTCCGCCCCGCACACGCCGCGCGGTGCCTTGGGGGTGATGCGGCAGGGCCCCATGTAACAGAGGCGGCAGCACACACCGTTCTTGCCGAAGGTGCATTGGTTGCGCTGGGTGTCCATCCGCCCGTAGCAGGTGTCCACGCAGTCCACCGCCGCCTTGTTCAGCATCTCGATGGATGCCGCATCACAGACCCGGTCTTCCGACTTCCAGGTCCGAACAGGGTCTTTGGATGGAGGTATCTCTTGGTTCATAAGTTCTTTCTTCCCACCGTCGGCACGCCAGCGTCAAATAGCAATCGATCAATTTCAGCCACCACACGATTGGAGTTCGGAAGCATCTGAAGGTCGCCGCCATTTTCGGAAAGGATCCTGAGGTCTTCATCATCCGCCAGACATGTGACCAGCGCCGCGCCGGTTTCGGCCTGCAGCGTTCCGGCGAGGGGCGGCAACGTCTCATGCCGCGAGCGGTTGATCACGAGAGCGATCTGCTTCACCTTGATACTCATCTCCTGCGCCAATGCCGCGAGCCGCCTCACTGTTTCCAATCCCTGCCGGGAGGGATCGGCCACCATGATCATAAGGTCGAGTTCCCGCACAATCCGCCGCGAGAGGTTCTCCAGGCCCGCCTCGTTGTCGAGCACTACATAAGGATAGTCGTCCGCGATTTCCTTCAGCGCTGCGCGCAAGGCATTGTTGGCAAAACAATAGCAGCCAGGCCCTTCCGGGCGTCCCATCGCAATCAGGTCGAAGTCGGTGCTCTCCACCAGGCTCTGGGCAATCTTCACCCGCATCAGCTCCTGCTTGGCGACCCCGGTCGTGGTGCCTTCGTTCGCCAGCACCCTCGCCTCCTCGCGGACTCCGCCAACCGTATGTTCAACCTTTACCCCGAGCGCAATGTCCAGGCAGGTATTCGGGTCCGCGTCCACCGCCAGCACTGGCCGTCGGCCGCTGGCGATCAGCCGCCGCACCACCAGTGCCGCGACCGTCGTCTTGCCCACCCCGCCTTTCCCCGTGATTGCGATGGTGTAGGACATCAAGAGCCGTATTTCGCCCGCAGCGATTGGGAGACTGCTCGCAACGTTTGGAAGACCTTCTCTCCGTCCGCGACTTCAAGAGACCCAGTGCCGCACGAGGGCGTGATAATCGCCTGCTCCAGGATCATCTGCTTATCAATGCCCTTGGAGGCCAGGTTGTCCGTCATCTTTTCAAAATGCGCCACCAGCTTCTCGGGCGTCTGCTCCCGGATGATCGGCGAGGTCGGCACCACCCCCCATGCGATGGCCCCGCCCCGTTCCAGCAGGGCCTTCATGGCCTGCGGATACATTCCGATGGTTTCCCCGTAGCCGAAAGCGTCGAAGTTCAGAATATCCACCCCCGCATCTACGAGGATGCTCCACTCGGTGTTGCCGCAGCAGTGAATTCCCGCCAGACCGCCCTCGGCGTGGACCGCCTCAATGACCTCCTTGAGGTGAGCCACCACATCCTCCCGCTTGACCGACACATAAGTCGAGCTGCCGAAGGCCGAGAGGATCGGTTCGTCTATGAAGCAGATGATCTGCTCGCCAAACGGCTTGAACTTCTGAATCTGCCACCGGCATTTCATCCCCAGCGCCTTGATGATCACGTCCCGGAATTCCTCGTTGTAGTAGATCGCCCGTTTGTTCTCGTCCGTAAGGGTCAGCGCGAAGGAGCATGGTCCGGTGGTCTGGACCTTGATGTAAGGCCGTTTCTTGCCTTCGGCCTTCAGCCGACTCTCCAACGCGTAGATGCCTTTTGAAAAGCTCAGGCTGATCGCCATGGAGGAAAAGTCACCGGTGCCGGCCGTGGCCTCCGTGGCGGCCATATAGGCCTCATAGAACGTGGCGAATGCTTCCGAGTAGTCATTGGCGGTATCAAAGTAAACTCGTTTCTTCTCGTGATCCGTGGACACGCTGGGCATCCCCTCCGAGTACTGGACCTCCATCTGCTCGTTAAGGCCCAGTTGCGGAAGCTGCGGCCAGATCGGCGCCTCCGGGACGTTCGCCAGCACCACCTCCACCGCCTTGGCGGGATCGTTGTGCGGCAGACTGCCAATCGCTGTTGCCAGGAACTTGGGTTTCGGATTCATATCGTTTGCTTTTGTATCAGATGTTGCCTTGTTAACTCTGTTGGTTGAGA
>CAIWJG010000598.1 GCA_903912925.1 uncultured Verrucomicrobia subdivision 3 bacterium
CATCCACGGCTTCTTCGGACATCCCTGGCTGGGCATCCGGAAGCTGCGCGAGCTGGAATTGCACAACCACCGCGTGTTGCGCGACGCGGTAGATCAGTTCCGGCCGGACATCGTCCACGTGTGGAATCTGGGCGGCCTCTCCAAATCTCTCTGCCTCACACTCCAGCAACTCGCTGTGCCGACGGTGTTCGATGTCTCCGACCACTGGATCGCGCGCAGCCTCGTTGCCGATGTCTGGCTCGACTGGTGGAATCGCCAGCGCCCGGCGCTGCCCGCCAGGCTGCTGCGCTGGTTCTGGACGCTGACCGGCGCGCGCGCGCGCTGGAGTCAAATCGCGCCGACCAATCCCGTCCGCGACATTCGTTGGCCGCGCATCTACTTTTGTAGCCGCGCCCTTCGTGAACTCACTGCGGCGAAGGGCTACGCGGTGCAACACGGCGAAGTCATTTACTGCCCGGTGGACATCCAACGGTTCCGCGGCGAGCCGGTGTCCGAGTCGCGTCCGCTCCGCAAGCTGCTCTACGTGGGCCGCCTGGCCGAGGACAAGGGCGTCATGACCGCGATTAAGGCCATGGCCGCGGTACAAGGCCGGTTCAGCGGCGAGCTTCACATCTACGGCCAGGGCGATCCGGATTACACCCGCCAACTCCAGCGGTTTGTGGACCAGCATCGCCTGCCGGTCTTCTTCCACACCGCGAAGGCCGCTGAGATGCCCGCCGTTTACCGCGCTCACGATGCCCTGCTCTTCACCTCCGAATGGGAGGAACCCTTTGCCCTCACACCGCTCGAAGCCATGGCCAGCGGTTTGCCCGTCATCGGAACCATGACCGGCGGTAGCCAGGAACTCTTCCGCCACGGAAAGAACGCGTTGACCTACACCGCCGGCAACCCGGACGAACTGGCCCAGAGAATCCTGTTGCTGGATGCGGACCCGAAAGGTCGAGCGCGCCTGGCGGCCGAAGGCTATGCGGAGGTGCGCGTCAGGTTCGCCGAACCCGTCATCATGGACCAGATCGAGAGCTACCTGGTGAATGAAACGGGAGGCGTGAAACGTGAAACGTGAAGGGAATCCGAAATCGCGGCAAGCAACCCGCATCACGTTTCACGCATCACGCATCCCGCTCCCCGCTTCCCTTCACGTTTCACGTTTCACCCTTCAGATTGGCACGATACCAGCGATACAGAGACTTGTAGTGGACGACATAGCAACAAAAGCCTTAAGAAATGGCCGTAATTCTCGGGAATCAGCTCCCGGCGGCCATCCTGTGCATCGCATTGCAATCAGCATTGGTATTGCAGATGCAATGCCTGTTTCCTGTTCCGTGTTGCGTGCTCCAATTCTGACCCGCACCACGCACGACGCAACACGACCCACCTCTCACGTTTCACGTCTCACTTCCCACGTCTCACTTCCCACGTCCCACGTTTCACCCTTATGACCGAACCCGAACAAAACGGGCTTAAACAGCTTGGCAGCCGAATCCCCTCGCTGGATGGCTGGCGAGCCATCAGCATCCTCATGGTGCTGGGGGGCCACTGCAAGGTTGTCGCCGGCTTCCCGGAACAGCTCAAGCATGGTTTCCTCTGGCCCTTCGCCGGAGACCTGGGCGTGCGTTTCTTTTTCACCATCAGCGGGCTGCTGATTACCTGGCTGCTGCTCCAGGAGGAGCGGAAGACCGGAGGCATAAACCTTAAGCATTTCTACATCCGCCGGGCCCTGCGGATACTTCCAGTTTACTTCGCCTTCCTGGGAGTTGCCTTCATCCTCCAACTGACAACCCCTTTCCACCAAAGCAACATCATCTGGGCCAGCGATCTTACCTTTACGGCCAACTTCTGCCAACAGATCCAAAACGAGAAAGCCTGGACCACCGGCCACCTCTGGTCCCTCTCCACGGAGGAACAATTCTACCTGCTCTGGCCGGGACTGCTCATCTTCCTGAGCCTGTCCCGGAACTGGAAGCGCGGACTGCGGATCGTGGCGGCGACCCTTATCATAGCCCCGATATTTCGATTCCTGGCAGAAGGCCACTACTACCCGAGTCAACTCTCCTGGGCCTTCGGCCTGTTCTCCTTCCCGCGCTATTTTGACGCGCTGGCAATCGGCTGCGGCCTCGCCCTCCTGATGGCTAACCGCTGGGCCAGCATTCAGCAGTGGATGCATCGCTACCCGGCGTGGCTCATCACCCTGGTGGGCCTCTCGCTCATTTGGCTGCCCTACATTGCCACTCACAAAGATCTATACCCGGTTCTGAGTATTCCCCTGGGCCACAGCTTCGAGGGCATCGGCTTCGTGTTGTTGTTGCTCCAAAGCATCATCATCCCGGGGCGTTTGCCCTACCGATGTCTCAACTGGGGCTGGATATGTCGGCTGGGCGTTCTGTCCTACTCAATCTACATCTGGCAAATGCTATTTTGCACGCAACCGGCCACCTTCGGACTGGGCCACGTCTGGTGGATGAGCTTCCCGTGGTGGTTGCTTACCGCTCTGGCTGCCGGAACTCTCTCCTACTACGGTCTGGAGCGGCCGCTGCTCAAACTGCGCGAGCGGTTCAGGGTCGCCGAGCCCGAAAAAGCGCCATTGAACAACCAAACCACCCCGCCCGCGCCGGACAAGCTTACTCTCGCCCAGACGTAAAGGTCTGACCTGTGCCATTTTGTCCCTTACCTGAGGCCGACGCGTAGCCAAGGCTCAAATGCCGTAACTGCTCAGGTAGTGGGGCGGGCGTCTCGCCCTCGGTCCCCACGCGGGCGAGACGCCCGGTACGGCAGGCGAGACGCCCGCTCCTGAGTCTTGGCGGCGTGTTGAGGAGCAACTTCGTCGTGGAGTACAGCCCCAATCTGGCGGGCACCAACTGGATCAATCTGCTTTCGCTGACCAATTTAGGGACCAACCCCTATCAGTTCCTTGACCCTGACGGTGACGGCGAACCAGCGCGGTTCTATCGGGCGTTTATGCGGTGAGCGGGGATTAAGGATACCTCAACTTTACGGTGGCCAGATAGAATACGCGCTCAGGAGACAGAAGCCTCGCCGAACTCACAGGACTCATTTTCCGGGCTCCGCCAAATCAATCCGTCCAACCAGCGCCAGTCCTTCCATCCACTCCAGGGCTGCTCTAAAGTCGGCCCGGGCCATTCCAAACCCGAGAGCCGAAGACCGAAGGCCGAAAGAAACCCGAAGGCCGAAGGCAGACACGGATTTCACTGATTATCACTGATTCGGATTTCAGATCGGAATCCGTGGTTACTGCCAAGACCGCGAGATATACGACACGGAGCAACCCCTCACCACAGCCCTCTCCCCTTCGGAAGGGGAGAGGGAGAAGCCTCGGCAGCTTTGGG
>CAIWJG010000599.1 GCA_903912925.1 uncultured Verrucomicrobia subdivision 3 bacterium
AGTCGGCGCATTCTTACCGCTCGCGAGATAGCGCCGACTGACGTCGGCGGCTACTTGTGTGTGCAATGTGTGGGCCGATGGCATGGGCACGGTCACCCCTTAATGTAGCACCTTGCGCAACGCCGTCAGAACGAGGTCCACGTTGCGGATGGTGGCGCCGTGGCCCATCAGGCCGATGCGCCAGGCCTTGCCGGCCATCACCCCGAGGCCGCCGCCAATCTCAATGCCGTAGTCCTCGAGCAGGCGGCGCCGGACGACGGCGTCTTCCGCTCCGGACGGAATATGGACGCAATTTAGGCTGTGGAGCGAGTGCTTGGGCACATATCCGAGGCCCATGGTTTCCAGGCCTTTGCGCAGTCGCAGATGCATTTGGTGATGGCGCGCGATACGGGCTTCGAGGCCCTCTTCGAGCACGATCAGCAGCGCCTCGCGCAGCGCGTAGGTCATGTTGATCGGAGCGGTGTGGTGGTAGAAACGCCCGCCGCTGCCGCCGACGTAATACTTGCGCAGCATGGACACATCGAGATACCAGGATTGCACCTTGGTCTTGCGCGCGTCCATGCGAGTCAACGCGCGTTCGCCGAAGGTGACGGGCGCCAGACCGGGCGGGCAGCTCAGGCATTTCTGTGTGCCGCTGTAACAGGCGTCGATGCCCCAATCATCCACTCGCACGTCATGGCCGCCGAGACTGGTGACCGCATCCACCACCAACAACGCGCCGCGGGCGTGGACAAGTTCAGCCAGACCGGCCAGGGGTTGATGCGCGCCGGTGCTGGTTTCGGCGTGGACGATGCCGAGGAGCCTGGCCTGCGGGTGCTCTTCTAGCGCGGCGGCAAGCTGTTCGAGGCTGAAGATGTCACCCCACGGCGCTTCGACGACATGCACCTTGGCGCCACAACGTTCCATCACGTCCTTCATTCGGGCGCCGAAGACGCCGTTGATGCAGACGATGACCTCATCGCCCGGCTCAATGAGGTTGGTGGCGACGCATTCCATACCGGCCATTCCCGTGCCGCTGACGGGGAAGGTGAGCGGGTTCTTCGTGCGGAAGACCTGGCGCAGCAATTCGCAGGTTTCGTCCATGATGGCGATATACTGCGGGTCAAGGTGGCCGATGGTAGGCGCCGCCAGCGCCCGTAGCACGCGCTGGGGAACCGGACTGGGGCCCGGTCCCATAAGGATACGCTCAGCGGGATATGCTGTGGCGGAAGCCGGTTGACTCAAATGCATAGGCGTGGTTAACCGTGACGGCGCGGCAAATCAAGAAGATTTGGGGACAGAAGATTTTGAGGCTGGTGACCTGTCGGTCATGGCCGCGATAACCCGCTAGGGATCCCTATAGGCGTTTAGCCGGAGCTCCCGTGCTGAGGACCACCAACGGGCTCAGGCATAACCGGCGGAGCAAGGCGTGGCCTGCAATGATGCTGTTCGAGCTTTTTAAACCGTTAACTGCCCGCTGTGGCGGCTGTTGGCTGCAGAGATTTAGGCAGCATTGTCATTGATGCAAGGACCTGGCAACAAAACTCAATCCAAATGCCAGGGCTAGGAACAATAGCCCAACGCCGATGTAGCTAACGAGCGTGACAATGATAACCCGCAGCCACGACCACAGTTTTGGACTGCGACGTGACAAAAGTGCAACCACAGCAATCGCAACAAGACAAGCCAGTAGAACGCTCGCAAGCATCATGAGTAAGGCTGGACCACTTGCGATTACCAAAATCCTAGCAGCTCCGAGCAGGAATATGGCTCCGGAAACTATTGCCGCGCGAACCACTGCGCTGATCCTCTGTATTCCTGCGGCTTCAGCCTGCATCGGAGGCACAGAAAGGCAGGCTGTCAATGGATTGCCGTCAACCGCACAGGTATCTGCCTCATCAGGATAATCCTTTCCACAATAATCGCACTTCTTCATAGCGAGGGGATTGCTGCCTACCAGTATGTTCGGGACAAAATCATTTATCCAAAGACAAATTCAAAGTACGACCTCTTTAGGTCAGCACATTCTCGTAACTTACCGTTCTTAGTCAACTGCCCAGCATGTCGCTCCGAGCGGGGATAACATACTCCGATTACGCAAACCCACCGACGCCGTCGGCACGCTGGCGCGCACTGATCACTGCTGCTCGCCCGCGGTGAAGGCAGTCCAAGGCTCGGAGGGGCGGCTTTGCAAGGTGTCCTTCATCCAGTCAAACTGCGGGTGGGCTGACAGGAATTTCGGGGCGTCGAAGGCCAGGCCGCAGGCGGAGCCCCAGCGCGCCACGAACTTCATCTGTTTGGCCATCTTCGCATCCACGACCTTGCCGTCCAGCGTGCCCCAGGCGTCGTTGGGGACGGTCGGCCACTGCTGGATGGGCTTGCTCTCCAGTTCCCAATGACCGCAGAGCGAGCGCTCGCCCGGGTGTTCCTCGCCGAGATACACGTCGAAGTGATCCGCCTCGAAGCGTTCGGCGGCTTCCACATCAATCTTGCCGGCGTGCTGGGCCATGAGCTGCTTCCAGCGGAGACGGCGGGCGACGTTTGACTGGCGAATGTCCGTTTCATGGGAGGAGGTCTCAAAGCGCAGCACCTTCGGGTCCTCGGCGATGTTGGAGCCGATAAAGAAGCCGTCCCGCTTCTTCTCAAAGCCGACGTATTTGAGGCCAAGCTCCAGCCGCGCGATTTCCCCCGTGTTGACATCGCCAAGCAGCCAGGCATTGGCATAGCCACCGTTGTTGCCGCGCTTCATGATCGCACACCACTCGTCGATCGAGTTGGCGTCCTGGGTCGCACGGCGCATCCGGGAGAATTCGGGGACTCCTTTGGCGTCGAAACCATCGAAACCGCCGATCGTGGTCTCCGCTCCCACCAGGCCGGCGGCCGTGATGAAGAAGTCTGTCCCGCTGTGAATCCAACCGGGCGCGGTCTGCATGAAGATGCGGTGGCCCTTGTCCGGGACGATGTCGAGGATCACGTTGGCCGGCGCCATGTGGTAGCCGTCCATGGTGTTGTGACCGAGCACGACGCCGCCGTCGGCGGTCATGCTCCCGGTGGCGACGAATGCGCTGCAAGACTGGCGGCCAAGCGACGATTTCCCATCCTTGATCTTCTTCGATTCCTGCGGCCACCAATACCAACTCAGCTCCAGGTAGGCGTTGTAGGCGATGATTTCGGCGCGCGAGGAGGGAACGCCGGCGGCCTGCAAGCCCTCGACGATGCCATCCAGCTCAGCGAGGTTCTCTTTATCAATCTTTCGCGCGAACATGGCGTCTGCCTTCGCCAGCAGCCAGGGCCACTTGGTCGCGGATTGGTATTCCCAGTCCGCGCGAATGGCTTTGATGCCTTGCTTGATCTCGGGGGCGAGGAGGTAGCCGTGCTGGAAGCCGCGGGTGCGGGGGGCCCCTTCGATGTGGAGATAGACCCAGCCGGCCTTCTCGTGCCGGTTCGCCTTGCTCAGCCAGGCCTGCTGGACTTCAGGCCGAGGCGGGGTGTCGGCGCCGGGGGAAGAGAGGGCGAGGACAAGGAACGCCACGAGGAGGGCGGACTTGAGGTCGGTGATTTGCGAACTGCAGTTTGAAGCGCGCCTGGGTAGCGAAGAGATGCGATCGACCGCAATGTGCTGGATACTCATGGCCTCACAATACTGAATGACCTGGCCGGCGGGAAGAGCAGGGTTCTTGCGTTGGATTGGTGCGAAGCAGGCTGGCCCCACCCCGGATACACCAGGGATACCAGCCGGAAGCATGGGAACCCGTCCGAAGGGTATCCGAACGGTATCCGAAGGGTATCCGAAGGGTAAACGGTAGGGGTTTGTATGGAATATGTACCGCTTCCCGCTCCGCGTCGGTGGCGGAACATTCTTGCCATTGAGGCCTGGCCTAATATTGATCGTGCAGTTCCGCTCGCGACTCAAAGGGAGTTGCATTCGCTCACCGGACCAATCAGTGTAAGTCCAGTGGCGAATTCGACATTGCCTATGCCTACGCTTCGAACGATCCGAAATTGCTCTGCCGGTGGCAATTGCCGCGGCAGAGCCTTGCACTTGCTGACTGCCAGCGTCTTCCTGCTTATGATCACTGCTGCAAAACTTTGTCCAGCGGCGGAACCCGCCGACCGGACCCAGGGCCGTTCGATGGTCATCACGCGCCAGGGGATCGTCGCGACGGAGAATCCGCTGGCGTCGCAGGCTGGGGTGAGCATTCTGGCCCGGGGCGGCAACGCGATAGATGCCGCAGTGGCGGCGAACGCTGCGATTGGCGTCATCGAGCCAATGTGTAACGGCATCGGGGGCGACCTGTTTGTGATCGTCTATGAGGCCAAGACGGGCAAGCTCTATGGCCTCAACGCGAGCGGTTGGGCGCCGGCGGCGCTGACGCCGGAGTTCCTGCGAAGCAAGGGGCATTCGAAGATGCCGGGGAAAGGCATTTATGCGGTGACCGTGCCGGGCGCGGTGGACGGCTGGGACAAATTGCTCAAGCGATTCGGGCGGAAGCAGATGCGGGAGGTGCTGGCCCCGGCAATTCGTTACGCGGAGGAAGGGTTTCCGGTCAGCGAGCTTATCGCCGAGTATTGGGCCGACGGCGAACGCAAGCTGCGGCAGGACACCAACGCGTCCGCCACATATTTGCCGCAGGGCCGCCCGCCGGGTGTGGGCGAGGTCTTCCGCAACCCGGATCTGGCCTGGTCGTTGAAGCAGATAGCCGCGCACGGCCGGAAGGCGTTTTACGAGGGGGCGATTGCCAAGCGGTTGCTGGCTTACGAGAAGCAAATGGGAGGCGTCATGACGGCCGAGGACCTGGCCACGTTTTCCAGTGAATGGGTGGAGCCGATCTCCACGACCTACCACGGCTGGACGGTTTATGAGATACCGCCTAACGGGCAGGGAATTGGCGCGCTGATGATGCTCAACCTGATGGAGAACTTTCCGCTGGCCAGGTTCGGCCCCGGCTCCGCCGACGCGCTGCACGTGATGATCGAGGCCAAGAAGCTGGCGTATGCCGACATGCTGCGCTACGTGTGTGACCAGAAGTTCCACGCGGTGCCGGTCGCGGGTATGCTGTCGAAAGACTACGCGCGCGAACGGGCTAAGTTGATTGACATGGCCAAGGCGAAGGACGTGGCGGAGCCAGGCCGGCCGCCGGGGATGGGCACGGACACGACCTATTTGTGCACGGTGGACGAGGAGGGGAACATGGTGTCCTACATCCAGAGCAACTATGCGAATTTCGGCTCGGGGCTTGTCGCCGACGGCACGGGCTTCGTCCTGCAGAACCGGGGCGAACTTTTCAGCTTGGACGCCAACAGCCCCAATGTATTGGCGGGCCATAAGCGGCCGCTGCATACGATCATTCCCGCGTTCGCCAGTAAGGGCCAGGTGCGTATCGCGTTCGGGATCATGGGGGGCTGGAACCAGTCGCAGGCACATGCGCAGTTCGTCTCCGACATCGTGGACCACCGGATGAATATCCAGGCGGCAATGGAAGCACCGCGGTTCACCAAGCACAGCTTTGCGGGTCGCGACGTTGAGTTGGAGTCCCGGGTGGCCGTGCCGGTGCAGGCCGAGCTGACGGCCAGGGGGCATCAGATCAAGGTGGCCGGGTATTTCGACGACACGTGCGGGGGCGGGCAGGCGGTGTTGCGGGATTTCGCGGCGGGCGTTAACTACGGTGCGTCCGATCCGCGCAAAGACGGCGCGGCGGTGCCGCAGTTGATGGGCGGGAAGTGAGGGGGGATTGAAATCCGAAGGCCGAAATCCGAAACCCGAAGGTAGGCCGAAACTCGAAATCCGATGTCCGAAAAGGGTCCGCTATGGTGCGCTGTGGCTTACGGGTGCGCATTTCCTTCGGCCTTCGGATTTCGGATTTCCTTCGGATTTCGGGTTTCGAGGCTTCGGATTTTGGCACAGGACTTGCCGACTTCAGAGCTCCCCCGCTTCAGGGTCTCGGCGCGTTGACTCCGGTGCGGGGCGCTCGTAGCTTGGGTGCTGATGTTTGAACTCGTCGCGCCCTATCAGCCTGCTGGAGATCAGCCGCAAGCCATTGTGAAGCTGACGGACGGGCTGTTGGTCGGCGAGAAGCACCAGGTGCTGCTGGGGGTTACCGGCTCGGGCAAGACGTTCACGGTGGCCAACGTCATCCGCAATATGGACCGGCCCACGCTGGTCATCTCGCACAACAAGACACTGGCCGCGCAGCTCTACGCCGAGTTCAAGAGCTTCTTCCCCAACAACGCCGTCGAGTACTTCGTCAGCTACTTCGATTACTACCAACCCGAGGCTTACATCCCGCGCACCGATACCTTTATCGAGAAGGATTCGAGCATCAACGAGGAGATCGAGCGGCTGCGGCTCTCGACCATGAGCAGCTTGTTTGCGCGCCGGGACGTGATCGTGGTCGCCAGCGTCTCCTGCATCTACGGCATTGGCAGCAAGGAAGACTACGAGGCGATGGTGATCAACATCCGCGCCGGGCTGGAGATGAGTCGCGATGATTTCCTGCGGCGAATGGTTGATTTGCAGTACGCACGCAACGACATCGAATTCACGCGCGGGCAGTTTCGCGTGCGGGGCGACACGGTGGAGCTGTGCCCGGCGGGACGTGAGGATGCTCTGCGCGTCGAGTTCTTCGGTGACATGATCGAGCGCATCACCCGGTTTGAACCGCTGACGGGCCACAAGACGGAGGCGCTGGAAGCTGTCACGATTTACCCCGGCAAACAATTTGTCACGCCCACCGAGAAGCTGCGGCCGGCCCTGCTCACGATTCGCGAGGAGCTGGGGGAGCGCATCGCGTGGTTTGAGAAGGAAGGCAAGCTGCTCGAAGCTCAGCGCATCAAGATGCGCACGGAGTATGACCTGGAGATGATGGAGGAGATGGGCTTCTGCTCCGGCATCGAGAACTACTCGCGGCACCTGTCCGCCCGGCCGCCGGGCTCGCGCCCGTGCACGCTGTTCGATTTCTTCCCCGATGATTACCTGCTGGTGATTGATGAATCGCACGCGACGGTCCCGCAGATCGGCGGCATGTATGAAGGCGACCGCTCGCGCAAGACCGTGCTGGTGAACTACGGGTTCCGGCTCCCGAGCGCTCTGGATAACCGGCCGCTCAACTTCCTGGAGTTTCAGTCCATGCAGAACCAGACGCTCTACATCAGCGCGACGCCCGGTCCGCGTGAGCTGGAGTGGGGCAAGGGCCAGATCGTCGAGCAAATCGTTCGGCCCACCGGCCTGGTGGATCCGAAGGTCACCGTCAAACCGCTGACGGGGCAGATTGATGACCTCATTGAAGAATGCCGCCGTCGCGCCGATGCCAAGGAGCGTATCCTGGTTACGACCCTCACCAAGCGCAGCGCCGAGGAGCTCACCGATTATCTGCGCGAGATTGGCATCAGCGTGCAATACTTGCACAGCGATATTGACGCGATCGAGCGCGTGGAGATTCTGCGGTCCTTGCGCAAAGGGGAGTTCGACGTGCTGGTGGGGATCAACCTGCTGCGGGAGGGGCTGGACCTGCCGGAGGTGTCACTGGTGGCGATCCTCGACGCGGACAAGGAGGGCTACTTGCGCAGCGCCACGAGCCTGATCCAGACGGCGGGCCGCGCTGCGCGCCATTTGCACGGCGAGGTCATTCTCTACGCTGACGTGATGACGCAGAGCATCCAGAAGTTCCTCGCAGTGTCGGACTATCGCCGGAAGAAGCAAGTGGCCTATAACGAGGAGCACCATATCACCCCGCGCAGCGTCATCCGGGCCGTCGAGGAAAGCCTGTCTTCGTACCACGCGACGAGCAAGCAAGCCTACGCGCTCCTGCAGGAGTCCGGGGTGGACATAGACATCACCGAAACCGTGAAGGAGCTGGAGGAGGAAATGTTAGCGGCGGCGAACAACCTGGAGTTTGAGAAGGCCGCGCTGCTGCGGGACCAGATTCGCGAGCTGAAACGCCCCTTCGGCGAGGCCGGCGGGCCAGGGAAGAGCGGTGCGGCCAGGGCTGCGGGCGGGGTGAGTTATCGGAAGGGGAAACGACGTGCGGTGAAGCGGTAGGGCGGCATAGGAGCCCGAATTAACGGCGGCAGGAGCAGAGGGCGGAGTGATGCGGCGGCGAGTCCCAGGGGCCGAGTCCGGTTTCATATTTCTGCAGCCTGAACGCTGCGCTCCGATGCCTCGTTCCAAGTGGGCCAGCGACTCGCCTGGATAACGCTCGCGCCCGCCCGCGCTGGCACGCTCCAAGCTTGATCCACGCCCCGATACGGATCTTTGACAATTTGTGCTTGCGGAGGGTCACAAACCTGTTAAACCAGCCAACGTGAGCAAACAAGTCATATGAGATAACT
>CAIWJG010000600.1 GCA_903912925.1 uncultured Verrucomicrobia subdivision 3 bacterium
CCGGGCATGATGGTGCCGACTGACGTCGGCGGCTACTCGTGGGCGAGAGGATAAGCGGCGGGCAGGGCAACTCCGCCCCGGGAATTCGAGGCCGGGCCGGCCTCAGTTACGCGTTCCGGGTGGCCAGGTAGCGCTCGGCCTCGATAGCGGCGGCGCAGCCCTGTCCGGCAGCGGTAACGGCCTGGCGATAGACGCGGTCCGCGCAATCCCCGGCCACAAACACGCCCGACACATTGGTCGCCGTTCCCTTCCGGGGATTGATGTAGCCGCTCTCGTCCATATCGAGAACGCCCTTGAAGAGCTGGGTGTTCGGCACGTGCCCGATGGCAACGAAGACGCCGGCACAATCGATCATGCTTTCGGCGTTGGTCTTGAGGTTCTTCAACCGCACGCCCGTGACCTTGTCTTGTTTCACGTCCAGGACCTCGGTGACGACTGAATCCCAAACCGGCTTGATCTTCTCATGGGACAACACCCGCTCGGCCATAATCTTGGAGGCACGCAAGGCGTCGCGGCGATGCACGAGGTAAACGACGGAACCGAAGCGCGTGAGGTACATCGCCTCTTCGCAGGCGGAATCGCCGCCCCCTACGACAACCAGCGGCTGGTTGCGAAAGACCGGCAGCGCGCCGTCGCACGTGGCGCAGTAGGTGACCCCTTTATTCTCCAGCTTGTGCTCGCCTTCCACGCCAAGGTGGCGATGGCTGGCACCGGTGGCGATGATGATGGTCTCGGCAGTGACCGGCTCGCCATCGACCGTCAGGCCGAATGGCTGGCGGGCCAGATCCACCGCCTCGACCGTGCCGAATTGGACCTGGGCGCCGAAGCGTTCGGCCTGTTTCTGCAGGCGCACCATCAGTTCGTAGCCGTCGATGCCCTCCGGAAAGCCGGGGTAATTCTCGACCACCGAGGTGGTGGTCAGCAGCCCGCCCGGCTGCCGGCCAGTCAGGACGAGTGGGCGCAGGTTAGCGCGGGCGGTATAGAGTGCGGCTGTCAAACCGGCGCAGCCTGATCCGATGATGACGACTTTTTCCATAAGGATGCGCAACTTACTTTCGGATCATGTGCCTGGCAAGCAGCGATTGGGAGCGTGGGAGCGTGTCAAAAGCGGAACACGCAACACGCAACACTCAGGCGGGGGAGCGGGCGCGGGGAGGGGGCGATGGTACGCAGTGGTAGGGATCAGGGCCAGGCTTGAAGCCGATCAGGCGGCTCGCAGCATGATGACCTTAGGCTCGGGTCCCTCGCCCTCGTCCGCAGACGCGCCGTTGGAGAATGCGAGATAGAGAAAAGCGAACAGGCCGGTGAACGGCACGAGCAGCAGCACCCCCACCCAAACGCTCTTGCCGCGCGCTTTGGCGATGTTGAAGCACCAAAGAACCTGAGCAACGATATTCAGCACGGGCACAAAGTATGCCAGGAACCACCAGCCCGACATGCCGGCGGCCCGGAGCAACGGCAAGAGCTGCACCACCGGCACCCAGACCAGGATGTCGGGCGGTTTGCCGGTCTTCCGGCAGATCAACATGAAGCAGTAACAGTGGAACAGATAAATCAGCAGGGCGATTACCAACACAGCGACAATCAGCGTGGAGCCAGCCAAACCCATCACGGAAAGCTTGGTTGCAGATCTTTCGCGCCACTTCTGCTCCAGTTGCTTCCAGAGTTCCTTGACTTGCGGCGCATTGACCTTGGCGATTTCCCGCTTAGCCCAAACGGCGGCGATGTTCGTAGTGCTTCTTGACCCGCCTGCGGTAGCATAGCCTAGCTCCTCCTGTACCGCAAGGGGCAGCTCGGAGGGCTTGATGCTGCTCATCCCACCACTATGGACAATGAAGACATATTTCTTCGCCTTGGTCGTCACTGTCACATTAGTGTACGTCCTTGTCCCGACTTGGAGCACGGGGTATTTCTCCTCCGCGGCCCGCGCAGTGACCGAGAGCAGAATCAAACCTGCCGCCAGCACCATCCAGATCAACCGGAAAGGGGCGTAATGCTGAATTCTATTTGGATTCATACGCGATAGTATCGGCTCAAGACACCGAACGAGCTTGGAACCAACGACTGCGATCAGGGAATGCACGACCTGTGCCATCGGAGCACAGGCGACCAATTGTGGACACATGGCGTGGCCACTGAGGTGGCAAACGAGAACACCCAGCCTGGCGGCTGGTTCGCGGGTATGATGAAAGCCGCCTACTTCTTAGCGTCCGGCTTAGGCTGGGCGGCGGGCACCGCAAGCTCTTCTTTCTTATCTAACTCAGTTGACGCCGTCTTGTCGTCCTTCTTCTCAGCCATGAGCTGGTTGCGCTCTTTGAGCAGCGAATCCACGGTCCAGTTGGACACCAGGTATGTCCACTTGCCATAGCTCTGCTCCTGGCTCAGCTTGTCCTCGAACTTCTTCTGCTTGTCCTTGAATTCCTTGTCCAGCTTGGCCTTGTCCTCGGGCTTCTCATCCTTGCCGGGGGTGCGCTCTTTCGGGATCTGCGCCGCTACGGTCACCACCATCGGCAGGTTGTCGTTGGTCTTCTGCCCGAGCTTGAGGGTGTAGGTGAAGTTATCGAACGTATCGATCGTCACCACCGTCGGTTTGTCGAGGCCAACCTGCTCCGGCTTGGTGTCGGCGGGCAGGACGTCGGTGAAGCTGGGCGACCCAAGGGCATAGGAGAAGCCGGAGGTCTTGGAAGAATCAAGCTTCTCCTCGGGCTTGGCATCCGCCAGCTTCCAGTCGGTGGCGGTCTCGGTGTCGCGCGTGACCTTCCACGAGTTGGTAGCCACGGGATAGGCGACGGCAAGCGAGCGAATCTTCTCCACCTTGAAGAAGTCCTTGTTGAGCCACGCGTCGGGTTTGGCTTCGACGTTGCTCAGGGGGTCGGAAACCACCGCCAGGGTTTTTGCACCCGTGCCAACCATGACATAGCGACCGTCGGGAAAGCCTTCGTTGCCGCCCATTTCGCCCATAGGCGAGGGCTGGGCTTCAGCCTTGCGCATGTGCGTCTTGCCCAGCAGCATGGACTTGATGACCTTGCCGCCCTGGTCGCGCAGTTCCAGCAACACGGCGGTGTTGGTCGCCAGCCCCGGTGGGAGCAACTTGTAGCGCCCCAACTGAGAGGGGCCGATTTCTTCGGTCTGGACGGCCTTCAGGTCCGCGGCCTTGAGCAGGAAGCTGCTGATCTCAGTGAAGTTGGCCGGGTAATCGTTGCGTTGCTTCACCCGCCACAAATTGTCCTGCCGGACCAGGTCCAGCTCATTAGTGCCGCCTTTGATCACAATACTGGCGATGTCATTGACTGGCAGCTCGCCCAGGAGTTTGGACGCGGCACCCTGCCGGCCGCTGCCCTGCCACGAAGTCTGGTTGCGCTTGTGAAGCGCCAGACCAACGATGCCCAACACCACTACCAACCCGAGGAGAATAAGGAGCTGTTTCCGGTTCATTTTGCAGATGTCTTCCGGCGGTTAATGATCGCGATGACGATGCCCGTAGCCGTGACCGCCAATGGCACGGCCAGAATGTTGATCCACTTGATGCGCGTCTGCATGGACACGACCTCTTTCTTCAAATCCTTCTGCACCTGTCGCAGGTGCAGGCGGCTATCCGCCTCTTCCTTGCGCAGTTTCTCCAATTCCACGCGCTGCTCGGGCGACAGGATGAAGCGCTGGTCCTTGTCCTTCTTCTGCGCCTGCATCTCGTTGATCTTGCGCTGCGCCTCAGCCGCGCTGTCCTCGAGGCGCTTGATTTCACTCTGGAACTTCACGTTGGCAGCGGCCTCCATCTCCTTGACCTTGATGAAGGGCCGGTTAAGGGTGGCGCGGCTGCGGACGGCGATGAGGTTGTTGTCGCCCGTCATCTGTTCGATAAGGTTCTGGGCCAGGTTGAGGTTGGCGTTCATAGCCATCTGCATCGCCCCGAACGGGCTATCAATCTTGCGCATGGTGAACGGATCGTAAAGCATGTCGGCGTCGCCAAACAGCGCCACGGTATTGTCGCCTTTGGTCTCCTTGAGGGAGTCGCCAGCCTTCTTCTCTTCCGGCTTCTTCTCGTCCTTCTTGTCGGTATCGGCCTTGTCGTCTTTCTTGTCCGCCGGGGCACCGTTAGGGAAGGCCGTCTTGAACTTGCCGGTCAGGCGAATCGCGAGGGCGTAATTCACGCCCGATGGCTTGAACTCCTTAATGATGTTCTCGCCGGAGAGGTTGGCCAGCATGCCGTCCACCAACTGCGAGTCCTTCGAGCTGCTCAGCAGCACGATTTCCTTCAGGCCCGCCACCGGAGTGCCAGTGAACGCCCCGCACAAGGGCAGCCAGATGTTGTCGATCTGGCTGGTGGCGACGTCATCCTTGTTAAGGCTATCCGCGGTCAGCGCCAGCCAGGCGGGCGCATCCTGCGGCTCGCCGTTGCGGCCGCGCAACTGCATCTTGTTCTTCAGGTCAGCCACAACTTTGGCGCTGTCAAACTGAATGCCCCAAGCTTTGAGCAGGGTATCGAGTGAGGACCCGCCGCCGCCCATGTTGGGCATCATCTGGTTCGGCTGCCGGTTGTCGGCCAGGCATTGCGCGTCGAGGAAGGCCACCAGCTTGCCGCCCCGCATGATGAACTGATCGATGGCATACTGCGCCTTCTCGGAAATGTCCTTCGGCGCGATCACCATCAGGAGCTTGATGTCGTCGTCGATCTTATCCGCGTCCATGCCGACGCGCTTCACCTCGAAGTCATTCTTCAGCTCGGTGACGATGGTCCAGGGCTGGCTGCCCTGCTGCCCCATCTGCTGCATCATCGGGTTGGAGGGCATGCCGAAGACCGGCAACGGGCTCATGAGGCCGATGACCGGCTTCTCGGGGTTCTCCACGCGTAGAATGGCCCGGTCCAGGTCGTATTCCAGCAACCGCTCGCGGTTGGGCGCCAGGAACGCCATGGTCTGGACCTGATCCGCGCACTTGACGGCCAGGCCGAGATAGAACCGGTCGGCGCCAGGCAACGGCTGCGCTTCCAGGCCGTCCAACCGCGCTGAGTCTTCGGCATCCGAATCCATCTGCGGGTCATACTTCTCGAGCTTGAGCTTGCCCCCGGCCGCCTGCTTGTACTCGGCGAGCAGGTCCTCGACCTTGCGCGCATAGCCTTTGAGAAAGACGGTCTCAGGTGTGGCGCTCTCGCTCTGCGTGCAGTAGAAGCGAATCGTTACGGGCGTATCAAGCTTCTTCAGGATCGCCCTTGTCCCGGCGGAGAGGGTGTAGGCCTTCTCCTGCGTCAGGTCCAGGCGCGCGCGCGCTGTGCCGGCGATGAAGTTAAAGGCAACCAGGATAACCAGCATCACCACGATGCCGGCAGTCGAGTAGAGAATTGTTTCGAGTGATTTCTTTTGCATCAAAGCCTCCTTGTTTAGCCTGCGCGATGGGTGCGCAGGATCACGCTGGTTGTAAAGAGCGAGAACCCGATGACCGACAGGAAGAAGAGGATGTCACGGGAATCGAGCACCCCTTTCTGGAAGCCCTCGAAGTGGGTCATCACGCTGAAGAACGTGACCAGGTCCACCAGTTTGGGCGAGACCTGCTCGATCACATTGATGACCGGCGGGAACCCGGCCAGGATCAGGAACAGGCACACTACCAGGGAAATGATGAAACTCACCACCTGGCTACGCGTCAGGGCGGAGGTGATGCAACTGATCGCCAGGTAAGCGCCGGCCATCAGCCAGCTTCCGACGTAGGCCGTCAGGATTACCCCGTTGTCCGGGCGCCCCAGGTAGTTCACGGTAATCACCACCGGGAACGTCAGCGCCAGCGCCAGCGCCAGGAACAGCCAGGACGCCAGGAACTTCCCGACGATGGCCTGCCAGGCAGTAATGGGCATGGTCAGCAGCAATTCGATCGTGCCCACCCGCCGCTCTTCGGCCCATAGCCGCATGCCTACCGCCGGCACGAGGAACAGGTAGAACCACGGGTGCCAATCAAAGAAGGGCCGAACCAGCGAAGCCTCCTGCCGCTCGAAGAAACCGCCCACGAAGAACGTGAAGAACCCGCATAACAGCAGGAAGATTACGATGAACACGTAAGCGAGCGGCGAGGTGAAATACGCCGCCAGTTCCCGCTTCGTGATAGTCCATACATTACGCCAGGAATTCATTATGCTGCCTCCTTTGCCGTGTCGGGCATGGTAATACTGCGAAAGACATCGTCGAGTCGGCCTTCTTCGGAGTGGAGTTGCTCGATCTGCCATTCATGAGCTGCTTCGCCGATGGCCTGAGCCAAAGCCCCATTGCCGCTGCTCTTCGGGAAAGCCCGCACGGTCACGTGACCGTCCTTGTCATCCACCACCGTCACCTTCTTGACCAGCGGCACCTGATACAGTTTCGCGGTCACTGCGCTGGCGACCACACCTTTGACCCGCAGGGTCACAGCCCCGGCCCACTCCGACCTCTGCCGTAGCTCTTGTGGTGTGCCGTTGGCGACAATCCTGCCGCGATCAATGATAATCGCCCGCGAACAGACCGCATCCACTTCCTCCAGGATGTGCGTTGAGAAAATGATAGCCTTCTTTTCCCCCATCCGCCGAATCAACTGCCGCACCTCGTGCTTCTGGTTGGGATCCAGCCCGTCCGTCGGTTCATCCAGCACCAACACATCCGGGTCGTGAATAATGGATTGGGCGAAGCAGGTCCGGTGGCGAAACCCTTTGGAGAGCGTCTCGACGCTTTGGTGCAGCACCGCTCCCAGGAAGCACATCTCCACCACGCGGCTGACGGCCTGCTTCCTCGCATCGCCGCGCAAACCGCGGATCTCCGCGGTGAAGTTCAGGAACCCATATACCGTCATATCCGTGTAGGCCGGCGCATTTTCCGGCAGGTAGCCCATCAAACGCTTAGCTTCGATCGGGTGCTCCACAATGTCAAAGCCGCCTACCGACACCGACCCGCCGGAAGGTGGCAGGAAGCCGGTGATCATGCGCATGGTGGTGGACTTGCCCGCGCCATTGGGCCCAAGGAAGCCCAGCACCTCGCCTCGATTTACCGAGAACGAGACGCCATCCACCGCCCGCTTAGTCCCGAAGACTTTCGCCAGATTCTGAACCTTAATCATATTACGTGTTGCATTTCTCGCCGAAATGACCGGTCCAAATAACCGGTTCAGGCTCAATTGTAAACTACATTTTTAGCCCAGCCGACCTGGTGACCTACCCTCGCGTGGAAACCGCCCACCGGGACTTCTCGGCATGTTTGGATTGTTTCCCCGCATTAGTGTTCAAAAATAATCGTGCGCTATCCCGCCGCTGGCGTCCACGCTCCTTGCCAGCCCCCTGCACACGCCGGAATTCCAGCCTGCTACGGCCTTTCCTGCCCTATAGTCGCTCCCGCCCGGCAAGGCCGGCATCCAGGTCATGCCAGAACTCGATGTCCTCCTCGTCCTTCTCCCAACAGAGGAACACCTCCTTCCCGCCAATAATAGCCGGGAAATCCAACAGCCCACGTTCAAAATCCTTGACCTGGATTTCCCGCCGTTGAAATTCCAGAAACACATCTTCCAGGTCGGCTAGCGTTCTGGTCCATGCGTTCACCAGTTCGCCCCCGAGGTCGGCGCCTGAGGAAGTGAGCCCACCCATCCGCTCCTCGAATTTCTGCAAGTCAACTTGGAGTTGCGCGAGCCGCCCCAGCCACAGCCGGAGCTGCGGCAGCAGGCCCCGGGCTTCCTCCCGGGTGTAGTGCTTCTCGAATCGGTAGGCCATGGCGCTTGGTAGGCAAGATTACAAGGTTAAATCGTTACATAGGTTACATGAGCAACCGCGGCCAGCGGCGTTTGTAACGATGTAACTCATGTAACTCATGTAACCTTTTACGACCCCAGTCCGCGCTGGGGAGTGGTCCGTTCACCTCACTTGGAGCCACTCGCATCCAGCTTCTTCCGAATCTCCTCATTCGGCTCGAGGGTAAGCGACTTGCGCCAGAATTCGCGCGCTTTGTCCATTTGCTTCAGCGCCGCGTAAATGTCGCCGACGTGGTCATCCAGCGTCGCGTCGGGCTGCTCCGAGAGCTCGACAGCCTTGAGAGCGTAAGGCAGCGCCTCGGCCGGTTGGTTCAACTTGAAGAGCACCCACGCCATGCTGTCAAGGAACGCCGCGTTCTTCGGCTCCGCCTTAAGCGCCTTCTCGATCAGCTCCCGGGCCTTTTCCAGCTTCACACCACGTTCGGCCCACATATAGCCCAGGTAGTTCTGCGCCTCGGCAAATTTTGGCACGAGCTCCAGGCTCTTTTCAAAATACTTTTCGGCCTGATCGTAATCGCCTTTGCGCTCGCATGTGGCGCCGAGCTGGAAATAGAAACCCTCGTTGAGCTGGCTCGGATCGGTTGCCTTGGCCATGACTTCCGCGGTAATGAAGTGCTTAAGGGCCTCGGCGTAAGATTTTTGCCGGCTATAGGCCATCGCCGTGTAAAACTCCATTGCAAAGCTCTGAGGGAACTTCTGCCGCGCCTTATCGAGCGTGGCCAGCGCCTCATTGCCCTTGTGCTGCTCCATCTGCGCCAGCGCCAGGAAGTAATACGCGGTTTCCAGCTCCGGGATCAACAGGACTGCTTTGCTGAGATGATCGGCGGCCTCGGCCGGTTTCTTGTCCTCGAGCGCCAGCCGGCCCAGGTAATAGTGGACCTGGGGGTTGGTCGGGTCGTCGCGGAGAATGGCCTGGAGCTGCTCGGTCGCCCGTTTGTGATCGCTGGCGCGCAGATAAATGTTGGTCAGGATAGCCCGCACCCGATCCTCGACCATCGGCACATTGGGGAGCTGTTTGAGCACCTCGAGATAAAGCTGCGCGGCTTTGGCCGAGTCGCCCAGCAGGTTGAACCCGTCCGCCAGCTTCAAGCGCAGCAGCGGTGTCATGGGCCCCAGCTTGGCGGCGCGGTTCAAGGTGGCGAGCGCCTTTGCCCGGCTGTTTGCCTTTTCCGCCGGCGCCTGCGCCCCGACCGTCACGTAGAGCTCCGCCAGATTCACCAGGAAGTCAGCATCCGCACCTGGCTGCCGGGCCGCCTCATCAAGAGCGTTGATCGCCTCCTGCGGCTGCTTATTGTGCAAATAATTGAGGAAAAGGTTCTGGTAGCCGGCGAGCGAGCCTGGGGACTTCTTAATAGCCTCGCGGTTAGCGGCAGCAGCCTGCTCATGCTTGCCGAGCTGAGAATAGATCAGCCCGAGCCGCGCGTAAAGCTGGCCCGAGGCGTCCGGCTGCGCCGTCGCGCGCTTGACGATCTCCAGCGCCCGCTCCGGCTGCTTGCTTTGCAGCAACCGGCGCGACACTTCCAGAATCAACGACTCGTCGTCTGGATCCATCTGCGCCGCCTGACAGTACTCATCCAGGGCACCCTTCCGGTCATCGTTCATGTCCCGGATGACGCCGGCAGCGTAACGGGCATGAGCTTCCGCGCGGCTTTGCGCTGAGAGCTCGTCCGCCCGCTCGCGTTTGATGGCCGCGGAGGCCTTCTCACGTTGCGTCGCGGGCCGGTTCCTGGGCGCAGAGCTACAACCAGCCACGAGCCCAATACCCAAGGCTGCGGTTGCGCCTAAGATCCAGTTACGCCGCTGCATGCAATAACACGCCACCCGCTCCGCTTGGGGAACGGGTGGCGCTGAATCGAGCCGCTGCCAGACCAAAAGGCCGGCGGGCTACTTCTGCCAAGTGCGCTTCTTGTGGCGATTCGCCCGCAGCTTCTTGCGCCGCTTGTGCTTGTTAATCTTCGATTTCCGTCGCTTCTTTAATGAACCCATAAGCAGTATCTATATTCCAGCCTATCGGCCGCCCGCAAGGAATATGCTGCCCCCGCGGGGGTTCGCCATTCGCTATGAAGACCAACCGATCGTTGCCGACTGCCACAGCCTGCGGGATTAACGCGCGATCGTCAAGCGCGTATGCAACAAAGCGTCCAGAACTTCGCACGCTGCCAAAACCGGTCGTTTCCCGCCCAAATCCGAAGGCCCGAAAGCCGAAACCCGAAAGCGATCCGAAATCCGAAGCCCGAATGCACCGCCGACCGCGCCTGCCAGGTAAAACCTATTTCGGATTTCGGCTCCATAATCTGGAATGCAGAATGCAGAAGCTTGGCCTTGCGCGCGCCCCGCAGTTCAGTCCCCGGCGATTCTTCATTCTGCATTCTGCCTTCTGCCTTCGCCCCTCGGTGGCTTTGTGGGCGCATTGTGGGAGCCTTGAAGACGCATGGGGGTCGCATGGAGGACGCATGAGGGTGGCTTTGTAGACGCATTGAGGTGGCTTTGGGGTGGCTACCGCCTGGCTAGCAACACGCATTGAGGTGGCTTTGATGTCGCATGAGGGTGGCTTCGCCCGCCTTTCTTCATTCTGCATTCTGCATTCTGCATTCTGCATTCTGCATTCCCTGTGTGGTGGCTTTGATGTCGCATTGATGTCGCATGAGGGTGGCTTCGGCGAATGCAGAAGGCAGAATGAAGAATGCAGAATGCTGGCCAGGGGTAGGCTTGGCACCCAGCGGCCGAAACCCTTGTGCCTTTGCACCTTTGCACTGCTACTGAGGAGTCCGCAGCATACCCTACACCCAGAGCTTCCGAGGCTGCTCCCTCTCCCCTTCCAGCAATTCGCATTATGGATGAGATGGGGGCG
>CAIWJG010000601.1 GCA_903912925.1 uncultured Verrucomicrobia subdivision 3 bacterium
CACGGGGGACGGTGTGTTCGCAACAGGGTTGGATTCATTTAGCGGCCTCTTCGCGGTGCGCGCGATCGAGCTCGCCCTCCCCGCCCAGGTGAAGCTTGCCGAGCGAAAGGTCGCCGGAGAGCGCCCCCTCGACCCTCAGCTCCGTGTTGCAATCGACCTTCCCCTCGCTGACCACGACCAAGCCCTCTTTGCCTCCCACCCACACCTCGCCGGAGACCGACAGGTCTTTCACCGAACAGGTGAAGGGATTCAGCTTGATGCTGACGGGGCCGATGGCGCCGATGATCAGCACCGCATGGCGGCGCTTGAGGAACGGGATCCGCAGCTTGATGGGCACTTCGGTGACGCCGAGGGTCACCTCGCCCATCTCCGCCGAAAAGCCCGCACGGAGCTGGCCTGAACCGGAGAAAGGTTCGACCCTATTCGCCATCGTGAAGCCGGGATGGCTCCGCATTTTGCCATTAGCCTGGAATTTCATTCAGCGGTTCCTTTCCCGGTGTCGGACGAGCCCGCGGTTTCGGGGTACGCCGCTTCAGCCAGAGTGCTGCACATATGCTCGACTTGGTGGTTGAGGCGTTCGTAACCTTCGAGCGCCTCCGAGATCTCGCGGCAGGTATGGCCTTCGATCTGGAGGGAGACCATCGGCCCGATTTGCATTTTCAGTATGATATTCGCAGGCATAAGCGCTGGTCTAATCGCGGGCTGGGTTCAGTTGCGGACGGAAAGACTTGGTTTTGCTGGCCGGGCGGTGCGGCCGGACGGCTTCTTTTTCAGCCCGCCCTTGCGGCGTCGCGGGCGGCCCTTGCCATTGTGGTTGGGGCTGCCGTTGGCAGCGTGATTGTAGCGGTTGACGGTCGAAAGCAGCCGGTCCACCGCGGAGGTTAGCAAGTTCACGCCTTCCTTTTGGGTGCGGGATAGCTCTGCCAATAGACCCGAGAGCGAATGCTCGACCTCGCGCCCGCGCTCGGTGCGGCGAAAGTCCTGCCCGCGCTGGGACAAAATAGAGCCGAACTGCTCCACAAGCGAGAGCAGCCCCAGCAGGATGTCGCCCACCTCGGCTGACCGATCCGGTTTGTTCTGGTTTGGCATTGGACGGCACTTCTTGCATGCGTAATCCAAGTCTTTCCTGCCGATCCGCCAGACGGCATACAGTGCCGACCGCGAACTGGCTGGAATCAATTCACATCCGCTACAATGGAGTATTGCTTGCGCACTGTCAAACTGAAAGGGCGCCTGTCCCGCCTCCACGCGCGGGTCAATCCTAACCAGCGGCTGAGCCGAATCAAGACTCTGCCGCGAATGCAATTCCTGCAGCGCCAACGCGATGGCATCAGCCAGGCTCCCGGCGTCGAAGGTTGTCTCCGGGCTACTCATAAACGGCCCAGGAAAGCCCCCCCCCCTGCCCTTCGCGCGCGTGCTTCTCCAGCCGCGTGACGAAATAGCGCTGCAGGAAGGCGCACAGCAGTCGCTTGCCCCCGTTATCGGGCAGGCCCGCCTCCAGCCGCTGCACGGTGTGCTCGTAGATCTGCCGGAGCCGCGTCTCCGGACGGCGCACCTGGTTCATGTAGGTCAGCCGGTGGCTGCGCCGATCGGCATGACAATCGCCGTGGTCGTCAATGAACATGATCAGGGCCCCCGCCAGGAACAGCAGATGGTGGCGCGGCAACGTCAGTTGCGGGGCCATCAGCCGCGTCAGCACGAGGATCGCATGACCGCTGCGGTCCCGGGCACATTCGCGCAGCAACCCGAGTTGCCGGGGCCGGGGCAGCGCGCGGAACGTCGGCGCGTCCATGCGCAACGCCACATCCCGCTTCTGCGCGAGGAACAGTGAGAAGATGGCCTGCCGCAGCATCGGTTCCAGCACATCGCGCCGGGTGAAAAGGCGCGAGAGAATAACATAAAAAAGGCGTTCCCGCTCATTGCGGATCACGAACCACCCTTGGGTGAGTAAAACCTCGAACCGCTCAAGGTAGTCCGCGGCCACCGCCTCACCGTAATCGTCCAGGAAGCTGTCCGCCAGAAAACAGCAGGCGCCGTAAAGTGCGCTCAACACCTGACGATTCCGGTCAAAGCGGCAGCCCGCAGTCTCGCTGCACGCGTGGCCCACCACGGTCATCTTCGCGCTCAGCTCGAGCATTTTGCGATATTCGTTGTCGCCCCGCTCCCGCAGCGCCGGATGATAGGCCTGTGTCAGCCGCCCCAGCTCTTCCGCCGCCAATTCCCGATAGCGGCTGAGCAGTTGCTCGATTTTGGCTTCAAGCGATCGGTTCTCTCGCCCCGCCGTCGCGGCGGGCGATGAGCGCATGGTGGTCGAGGTCATTGAACTCACCCCACCGTATCAGTTCCCCGGATTAAATTCAAGCGGGTTGCCTGGCGCTGGCCGGCGCCGGGCCCAGCTCACCGCTGTAACTGTTCACGTGCGGGCCAGACCTCCGGCCGGCCGGTTCACGGTGTCTCTGACTCCGTGCCCATCGGGTCGCCGGAACACCGGGCC
>CAIWJG010000602.1 GCA_903912925.1 uncultured Verrucomicrobia subdivision 3 bacterium
CGCACGGACGCTAACCCAGGGTAGCCTCGCGGACTCGGCTGGGCTGGAGGACACAATCCCTTTGGGATTGCAGAGCCATCGGTCGCTCCGTCGTTCCATACGGCACTGGCCTCGCACGGAATATCCGAAAGGCATTGGGGTTAACCCCATTCTCGTTTTAGTCAGGCAATTGGATAACGGTGAGGCCCGCCGCCCGTGCCAACCCTGCCTGCCCCACATCCAGCGTGGCGAAGTCTCTCAGCCCGCTGATTGCAGCCACCGCTACATGGATCAAATCGAACGATCGGCATGATTGATCGGTCGCGCATTTTCGGGACAGGCGTTCAGCTTCAGCAAAAGCTGCCTCCCAAGGGACCGTCCGGCGCACCACGCGCCCCGCAATGCAGTCATCATCAAAGACCCGGAAAGTGCGGGCCAAGTCGCCCGGTGCAGCCTCCCCGCGGAGAATCTTCTGGCGGGCGGAATTCCTGAATTCCAGCTCTTGCCACACATTCACGCCGATGGGCAGACCGAGCTCGTCGAGCCAGGCCCGCAGTGAAGCGGTGCGTGCTTCCGGGAGGTAGATCGCGATTAGCAGGCTCGGATCAAAGTACAGCCTCATCGTCGGCCCTGGCTCACGATTTCACTGCCCGGCACGCCAGGCAATGGTTCCTTGCCCCAGATTGCCTCCAGTTTCGCGAACGTTTCACCCCACTCCACGGTGTCGGGCAGCGGAGGTACGAGGCGAGCGACCAGCCGCCGATTTTCAACGATCCCAACCTCCTCTCCCGCCGCGACCAAGCGCAGCAGGGTCTGGAGCTTTGTCTTGGCTTGACCCAAAGTAACCGTCTTCATGCTCCGAATATGGCATGGGTGAGGGGCCTGCGACAAGGTCCGTTTCACGCCCCCCCAGCGACCTGTCCCGGCAGATCCGTTTTGTGGTATTGACCGCGAATATCTTTCCGCTAGTCTTCGTCAAATTATTGCTGTGACAAAGCAACTACTATCAAATTGATTTATGGAAACAAACGCAAATACCCCGCCCTCCCCTCTTCCGCGTCGGGACTTCCTAAAGAAAACGGCGACCGCCGCGGCCGTGGTGGCCGCGACCCCGCTGTTAAGAACGCCGGTTTACGGCCAGAACCAGGCACCGTCGGCGAACGTCGCCGGGGCCAATAACCGCATCCAGGTCGCCATCGTGGGCGTGGGCTTCGGCATCGGCCAGAACCACCTCAAGGGCATCCAGGAGAAAGCCAACGAGAATAACACCGTGATCACGGCCGCCTCGGATGTGTTCAGCAAGCGCCGCGACTTCGCCAAGACGAACGCGAATCTCAAGGACGCGGATGTCTATGATGATTACCGCAAGATGCTCGAGCGCAAGGATATTGACGCGGTGCTGTGCGCCACCCAGGACCCGTTGCACGCGCAGATTACCCTCGATTCGATTGACTCAGGCCGGCACGTCTATTGCGAGAAGCCGTTGACGCGGTATCTGGGCGAGGCGTTCCAGGTCTATGACAAGGTGAAGAGCAGCGGGAAGATCTTCCAGATCGGCTCGCAGGGCTGCTCCGCCGGCGGCTACCATAAGTGCGCCGAGCTGGTCAAGGCCGGCAAGATCGGGACGTTGGTTTGGGGCCAAGCCTGGTATTCGCGTAACAGCCTCAACGGGGAATGGAATTACACCATCGAGCCGGAAAGCACCGCCGCGAGCATCGACTGGGAGCGCTGGCTGGGTCCGGTGAAGCAGCGTGACCCCTTCAGCGCCGAACAGTTCCACCGCTGGCGCAAGTATTTCCGTTATTGCGCCGGGCCGCTGGGCGACCTGGCGCCACACCGGCTGCATCCGTTGATGCTGGCCACGGGCAGCCCCGAGTACCCCGTGCGGGTGGTCTCCATCGGCACGCGCAACGTGCATATTGACAAGAACTTGCAAGGCACCCCGGAGCGGGAGATACCGGAACATGCGCAATTGCTCGCCGAGTTCCCCAGCGGCTATGTGATGATGGTCACGTGCTGCACGGTGAACGCCTCGACCCCCGGCTTGAGCCTTTACGGGCACAAGGCCAACCTGGAAATTGATGCGTCGGCTTCGAAGGTCAACCTGATGCCGCAACGCGAGTTCGGCGATGAGATTGATCCCGAGAGCTTTGCCAACCTCCAGCCCGAGGAGATTCGCGTGCACGAGAAGAACTGGTTCGATTGCATCCGCTCCGGCCAGCAGCCGAACGGGAGCATCGAACTGGCCATCCGCGTGCAGACGGTTATCTCGCTGGCCGAGATGTCCGACCGCTTGAAGATTGCCTGCGTGTTTGACGAAAAGACGCGCAAGATCACCACGGACGGCGGCACCGATGTGACCGCTATCACTTACGGCACGCTGCCGCAGTCCTGAGCGGGCGTCAGATGCTTCCGACGGGTTTCGCGGGGACTCGCCCTGCGAAACCCGTTCGGCTTTATGGGGTATCGCCAAGTGAACGGAGCAAAGCCTAATCGGCTGACGGGAGGTCGGTGGTTCGGTGGCGAGGGTTCAATTCGTCCGGGCTGGGTGTATGAGAGTCCTGTTCCCCCTCACCCCAGCCCTCTCCCTCAGGGAGAGGGTGAATCGCTGCCCGGCTTTCGAACAATCCGGTGCTGCGAATTTACAAGGGCGCAGGCTAACGGACTCCCTGCCCATGAGCCTCGGAAACATCCAACATACAAGGATGGCGCAGCCACGGCGTTTTGGATGTTGGATGTTGGATGTTGGTTGTTGGGTGTTCTCATTCTTCGGTTCAGGGGGCCAAGGCGCGAAAAACTCCGTTCGGGGAATTCTTTCCCTGAGGGAGAGGGCAGGGGTGAGGGGGGAGGAATCGTCCTCACTCACCAAGGCTTTGATTTTGTTCGCCGAGCTCCGCACGTTAGAGGTTTCCAGCGCTGATATGCCCACCGTTACGGTTGCCTGCCACGCGATGGCGACGCGATTTGAGATCGTGCTGCACGGCGACAATCCGGCGTCGCTGCGGGCGGCGGGCGAGGAAGCGCTGAGGCTGGTCGAAGAACTGGAGGACCAGCTCAGCCTGTTTCGCCCCGGCAGCGAAATCGCCCGCCTCAACGCCCGGGCCGCACGCGAGCCGGTTCGGGTCATGCCGGGTGTATTCGCGCTGTTGCAACACGCGCAGAAGCTGAGCGAGCAGACTGGCGGCGCGTTCGACATTACCGTGGCTCCGCTGGTCCGATGCTGGGGATTCATGGGGGGCGAAGGGCGTATGCCCCGTCCCGAGGAGGTGGTCGAGGCTCGTGCGAAGGTGGGCGTGCCCTTGGTGCAATTGAATCCGGGCGACTTCACGGTCCGGTTTGCCCGCGAGGGGGTTATGCTGGACCTGGGGGCAATCGGGAAGGGCTATGCCATTGAGCGGGCGGCGGAGGTGCTGCGAGAGGCCGGCGTCACTAGTGCGCTGTTGCACGGTGGCACCAGCTCGGTGCAGGCGATCGGCCGACCGCGAGAAGAGGAGTGCTGGAAGATCGCCATTGAGACTCCCTCCCTTGCGCAGGGCACGCCGCCTACCCTGCTGGCGACCGTCCAGCTCCACGATGAGGCCATGTCGGTTTCCAGCGTGCAGGAACATTCCTTTCGGGCCGGGGGCAGGGCGTTTGGCCACGTCATCGACCCACGCACCGGCGAGCCGGTCACAGGCACCGTGCTGGCCGCCGTGGTGCTGCCTTCGGCGACAGAGACCGATGCGCTGTCCACCGCTCTCCTGACCCTCGGCAGTGCGGGACACGAACATATTGCCGGTCTGCGCCCCGGCATGAAGACGCTGGTGGTGAGCGAGTTCGGCGGCCAACTAAGCGTCGAAGCGAAGGGTATCCGGGTGCGGTCGGCGGAGGAGTAAGGACGGTGGCGGCGTCCAGATGCGCCCGGCAGCTTTAGCCGGCTCGGGCACGGGTTGTTCCGGAACTGGCTCGCTAGCGGGGTAACTGGTTAGGTGTGGGGCAGACCTCCGGTCTGACGGTTCGCGGAGTCTCCGACTCCGTGGCCCTGAGGAGGGGGAAACTCCGGGCCAGAGGCCCGGCTAACCGTCAGACCGGAGGTCTGGCCCACGCTTCGACCTGTGCAGCGGCACATTAGCAAATCCGCTGGCTGGAAAACAGCTTAGCTGGGCTAAACGGAGGCGGTATAAGTTATTGGAAACCATTGGTTGACATAGCTTGATGATTCAATAATTTATGCACCGTAGTAGATGCCTTGATTAGAGTCGCCGCTAACCGCTTTTGATGCGAGTGCCAGATTATGAAGCTGAACGCTATGAAGTTGAACGATGGTGAACCGTGTTGATGCCATGAAAAACTCTTTCCACCCTTCGGGCGTGTTTTTCCATTGTTCCCGAATTTCCTTTCCCGGCAGGGTTTCTGCCCGGCTGCTGTTCCTGCTGGCAGCCGCGAGCCTGTCGCTAATTCCATTCTCACCGGCGCGGGCCCAGACGACGATTCTGTCGGAGGGTTTCGAGGGCGTTTTCCCGGCGGGGGCTGGTTGGACTGTCGGAGATACCACGATGCCCGGTGTTTATTGGGATGATGTCTATACTACGGACGGCACGGTGACCGCTCATACGGGAAACAGGAAGGGATACTGCGCCGGCGTTGGCCATGGTGGGACAACCGCCAACCCGACCTATACCAATTACATGAACGCCTACATGAGCCGGTCCATTAACCTTGTCGGTTATACGGGCGCCAACCTCAGTTTTTGGCTGAACATCCCCTCGATAGAAACTGACTATGACCAGGTGCAGGTTTGGATGGATTCGACCCAGATGTGGTCCATCACCAATTCGACTGCGGATTGGGCGCTGGTGACGCTGCCCTTGAACGCCTACGTCGGCGGCTCCCACATACTGAAGTTTGTGTTCTACTCCGATTATATCGTCTGCAACTACGAGGGGGCTTATCTGGACGACATTCTCGTAGATGGCGCCAACCAACCCTTTGTGGCTGCGCTGCAAACGCTGCAAAGCCCCAACTATTCGGGCTACGTGCTGGATTCCGACACCACCTATGGGCGCAGTAACATTCAGGCGCAGGCCGTGTTCAAGGTTGAAAACTTTACCGGCGTCAGCACCGCCTACACCAATGTGCTCAGCTTCCGTCTTATCGACTCTATCACCGGTTTGGCCCACCCTATCTACAATCTCGGCAACGCCGCCACCAACGCCGGGTACACCTACACTATCACGAACAGGCTATCGCTGGCGGCGGGGACGAACTTTACCGTTACCGATACCGCCTATATCCGGCCCGCCGCCCGGATGAGCCAGTTTAGCCAGTATTATCTGGAGTGCCGCATGTTGACCAACGGCGTGCTGGCTCAGACCCTCACGACTGCCCCGGCGACCTATTATCACTTCACCAATACGGTCAGCAGTGACACTGCCTATAACGCGCTGTTGAACTTCACAAACGCCCACTGGTCGCGCACTTACGCGGTGCAAAGCATTTCCGGCCAGAACACGTTCCAGGTGGACGCCGGTTACGAAATCCGCCGCTGGGATGATTGGCTGCGGCCTACCGCGGCCACCAACATCCCCGTAGTTTTCAACTACACGCTGCGCGATTCCACAGGCAATAACGTGCCGCTGGTCAGCAGCAGCCAGACTTTCTACGACGCGGTCACCAACTACGTGCCTGTTCTATACATCTTTCCCTACTTTCATACGGTTAATTATCCTGCCCTGGTGGCTGGTTCGCATACGCTCGATATCCAGCCCGCAGGCCAGCTCGATTCGGTCACCAAGACCTACTACCTTACCGTTACTCTGTCGCACACCAACAATCCCGCCACGGGCCAAGTGCTGACAGCGAACACCCAGGGGACAACCACCAACGAACTGCTGCACTTCAACGGGCGACTATTGTTCGGCAGCATCGGCACCATCCTGACCGACTTGGGTTCCCCCGTCCCGCCGGCCAATCCCCCTCTCGCAGGCTTGATTCCAACGGCGATCAACGGGGCAGGGGGCTATGTGTCGCTCAAATCCGATCATACCTACGTCGGCGGCGGCCCCCTGAGTGTGAGCCTGGATTCTGCCGGGGACGCGCATGTCACTGGGGGCTGGGTTACGCTGAGCGCGCCTTCCCCTGATGTTGACAGCCTGGCGAAGGTTATTTACCAGCGCGGTTTGGTCTCTCTTTCGTCTGCTGGCGCCAGCGGCACGATCACTGCCACACTCCCGGCCGGTTTGGGTTACCGCACCAACGACATTAACAGTCAGGTGCTCACCCCTTATGTTCCCTTCGGAACCACGAGCTTGAGTGCCTCCCTGGCGCCCACCATCAACTTGACCTACATCCCCGGCTCCACCATCTATGCGGCGGAAGATACCAAGCCGGCCTGGCTGGTCAGCGACCGTATTTCCTGGCGGTTCAGCAGCGGGCAATTTGACATCCCCTCCACCGGTTCCGGAGCCATCTTCGTCAGCGGCGCGAACTACACCAGCTTGCAATCCGTCTCCAACCTGCTGGTGGACCCGCCCAACATGGGTGACAAACGATCCAATGATAAGTATTGGCTGGCGCTGAACGGCGTCTCGTTGTCGCCCACGGTGCGTCCCGACTCTGGCTCGAACGCGCTGCTGACCACCCAGTTCTCTTTCACTTCCGGTGCCTTCCGCGCACATTTCCCTTATGACATTGCGGTGCAATGGGGCGACATCGGCCTGCTGAAAGTTCAGGATGACCTGATTCCGCTCAGCTCCAGTTACCTGGGCGGGGCGACCCATGTGGGAGTGGCTTTTAAGCGGGATTGCCCCGACTGCGGCGGCGGCGGGTCTGGCACTGTTACTCCGAGCATTACCATCACCAACAACCGGTTCACATTCACGCGGGATGGCGGCCTTGTGGCGGCAGGAACCCTGGCCCCCTTTGATCTCCAGTGGGGCTACATCAGCAGCGTAGCCAATTTCGCGCAGACCGCCAGACAGTTCACGGATGCGGCCTTCCACATGCCGGGCATCTTTATTCGGGGCGATCAAAACACGCTGGCAGCCGAGCAGCGGCCGACGACTATTCTTTACTCTGGCTTTCTGGCGTCAAATCCGGCTGTGTTCGAGCGTCCGCTTTCCACGGACTACAGCGCGGGCCTCGCCGATTATGCGGGCCTCAATTTCCGGGCCGTGACCGACAACCTCCACGGCGCGGTCAGCACGATCGCCGGTAAAATCGGCATAGCCTGGAAGCTGGATAATCGCTCGAAGTATTACGTCCGCTACGCGGGGGTCACCGGCATTCATGAGGCGGTCCCCGGAACCTTCCCGGCGAACCTGACACTCTGGGGCTATGCTTTTACCTTTACCAGCTACGGGTTGTCTTATCTGGACAGCCAGAACAAGGAATCGGTGACGGACGGTGCCATCAATCTGCCATCCCCGGCCGGATTTATCCAAGGCTTCGACAATATGCTTTTCTCGTGTCTGGGCGCTCCGCTGTCGAGTGACTTGCCCCAGGGAGACGGCTACAAGGTCATGACCTATTGGCTGGCTGATTTCAAGACGCTGTCGTTGCAGTTTAAGACGGACAACAATTGCGATCCGGCGGCCAATGGCTACCTCGTTCTTGGCATGGAGGCCCACGCCTCGCATGTGGACAAGCCGCTCTACGGCCAGGTGGGCTTCTTTAGCAGCGGCGACCAGATTCCTCCGTCGTTCAACCTGTCTGGGGTATCCTCGCGCCTCAAGCTGCCCAACGTGTTCACCCTGGACGGTCCGAGCGACACTTCCTACACCTTAACGCCGGTCGAAGACGCCTATTTCAACACATGGTCGAACTCGCCGGCATCGCCCACGGCTGGCTGGATGAATATCTACGGCAAGCTCGATGTGCCTTTCTTTGAAGACCTACAAGTCCATCTCCAGACCAGTTGCCATACCAATGGCGTCGCAGCCAGCAACGCTCCCATCTATCTCTCGGGCGGGTGGCCGCGGGCTGGCACCACGGCCGGCAATCACGGCTGGGTTGACGCTTACAGCCACACGCCGTTCGAGACGAACCTGTTCGACTGGAAGAATCTCGGCTGGCCGGGCAACGGCACGGTTGCGATCAGCAACTATCGCGATAACGCCAATGATCAGCAGTATCATCCCCGCGCCCAGCGCGTCTGGCTCGGCTTCGTTAACTTCGATTACCCGTTGTCGTGGAATAGTTCGCTGCGTTCTTTCAAATCGTGGAAGGAGGTCCAGCAGGATCTGTTCATCGTCAACGTCCAGCATCAGGTCAAATACATGGATGCCAAACACGCTGAGATGGATTTCGGCGCGCAGTATGACGGGCTGCCAACCATCAGCATTGCCAATCTGGCGTTCAACGCCATTGACGAAGCCACTGGTGTGGGAGATGCCATCGTCAAGGCCGCTACCCAGCCCATCGAGGATGTCCTGAGCTCGGGACTGGACAAAATGAACCAGCTCATGGATAGCCAGATGCAGCAGCTCATGGATGGCGTGTTTAGTAAGACGGTTGATCCGGTCATTGACCACTTCTACACCCAGCTTTCCAACGAATGGAATGGGCTGACGATAAGTCAGAGGCTGCAGTTTGTGCAGAATGTGCAGACCAACACCCTGAACTTCTTTGTTGGCACCGGCCCGAACCCGGCCGCCACGACCCTGCTTTCGGCGCTTCAGGATCTCGGCAACGGGTTCAATTCGGCCAGCAATCTGATCGGACAAGTGAAGGGATATGTGGACGAAGCCACCAATGCCATCCAGTCGGTTATTGGTACCATCAACGTCTCGACCAATGGGCAACCCCTCGGGTCTAACGTGGTCGGCTTGATTTCGAAGGTGGGGGGCGCCCGGCCCGTTGTTCCCAAGCTGGTGCAGTCTCTCGTCGGGGAAATCGCGCCGCAATTTATTGATGCCGTCATTGGTCCGACGGTCAGCAACCTCGTGCAAGAAATAGAGCCGGCCCTGACGGAGGTTGCCGATGCCCTGAAACAGACTCAGGATGCGTTGGTACAGGTGGATGGTGCGCTTGCCCAGACGGGAGAGTTTACCGAGGAGATCCAGGATATCCTCAGTAGTTTCAATAGCCAGTTGGCGGATGTTTCCCTCCAGGTCTCCCTGTCCGTTACCCAGTATTTCGGTCAATTCGATTACAACGTTGATAATCCATTCCAAAGCGTCAGCGCGGCTGACATTAAGCAATTCATCCGTAAGAAGGTCGAGGATGAGTTCTTTAGCACCGAAGCCGCGTCGGGAATCCAAACCGCGCTTCGCCAGCGGCTCTATGATGTTGACGCCGCCATGAAGTCGGGGATTGACTCCAGCTTCCAGCAGGTCAACGGCATGATGCGCGATCTGATCAGCCAGTCGCTGGCGGAGGTGGACGACACGATCAACCAGTGCCTTGGCGATGTCAGCAGCGCCGTGGGTGCCGGAAAACTCAACGGCCACGCCGACATCGTCGGCGATTCGCTCAAGCTGTTGCGCATTGACGGCCACTTCCAGTTCAAAGTTCCCAACGACATGGAGCTGGACGCCTTCCTGGAGATCAAGGAGTTGAGCTCTGATGGCAGCTCAAGCTGCTACAGCTCAAATGCTCCGGCCACCGAAGTCACCATCGGTGCGAGTGGCATTCCGCTGAGTTTTGCCGGCACCGATGCCAAGGCCAACGTGGAAGCCAAGTTCACCTTTGATGGCTCCACTCCGTTCCCAGTCAATCTCGGTGGCCAAGTTGAGCTGATTGGCGAGCTCAACTTCGAGGCGTTCCAGTTGCACGATCTGGCTGCGGCGATGGCTTTTGGCAAGTATGAGAATTATATTGCGCTCAAAGGTGGCGTCAAATTCAGTGGTTACGACTTTTCCGGTGCTGTCTTCTTCGGTCGCACCTGCTCGCTCGACCCGCTGATCCTGATTGATCCGGACGTGGCCAAAGTGCTCGGCAGTCCGCCGTTCACCGGCGCCTACTGCTACGCGCAGGGGTGGATACCACTTTCCGAAACGCTTCTGGGCGTGCCGGCCTCCTGTCTCTTTGAGATTTCGGCCGGCGTGGGGGCTGGCGCCTTCTACTTCGCCGAAGGCCCCACTTACGGCGGCAAGATGTTCCTGGGCGTCTCTGGCTCGCTGCTGTGCATCGTCAGCATCGAAGGCGAGATCACCCTGATCGGCGTTAAACATGGCGACGACCTTCGTTTCAACGGCCACGGCCACTTCGAGGCCGATATCGGCCCTTGTCCATTCTGCATTTCCATCGGCAAGGATGTGGACATTAGCTATATCAACAAGTCTTGGAATATCGAATAACTAACATGAAGATTCTTGCTCAAAGGTCAGTCAGGTTAATGGCGCTAGCGCTGTTACTGGGTGCCACTGGCGTGGCCCGCGCCCAGAGCGGCATCGGGGACATCGTCTATACCGTCGGCACAGTTACCCGTGATTCCCACGGCCGCAATTGGGCCTACTTGGTGTGGCAGGCCACCCAGACGGGCATCGTGAACAACCGCACCTTTGCCGTCTATACCAAATCCGGCGATCCGACCAACAGCACCCCCTATGTCCGACTCTCAATTGTCGCTCTCCAGACCGATGCTCGCGTTATCGAGCCGTTGCTCGAACGGGCGCAGAATCTGGGCGATGAACCCTACAAGCTCCAGTCTGATCTCAATGCGCTGTTCGGTAGTTTCATCCCCCCTTCGGCCATCTCTCGCGCTGACCAGCTCTCCGCTGTCATGCGCGGCTCGTTAGGCGATCCGCGCTACTACCAAAACCTGCTGCTTCTGGCTCGCAACCACGCGGGCATTAACATGGCGCTTGGTTTCGCCGATGCCGAGATGATCGGCCTTGGCCGCACCACGTTTGAAATCCGCGCGTTTGATCCGGCGGCCAGCCAGGATCTCGCGGTCATCGGGCGCGTCACGGTGGAAGCCGGCAATCCCACCGTCCTGCCCCCGCCTGGACCGCCCGTGCTGGTGCCGGAAACCAGCGCCAAGGGTGACCTGAACCTCGAATTCCGCTGGGGCACGCCCGATAACTTGCGTCGCCTGGGCCTGATGCAATTTGGCTATAACCTCTATCGGATCGCCAGCGGCTACGCGATCTCGCATGGCTGGAGCACAAACAATCCGCCGCCGCTCACTGTCCTTGCCAATCTCGTTGCCACCAATCCTGCGGCGGCGAAACTGGTCAACCATGTGCCTATCACTCCCGGCAAGCTCTTCACGGTCGCCGATGCAGCCGATCTATCGCCGTTCACGGGCGACACGAATACCTTCTTCATTCGGGATGACGACGGCCGCGGTCGAGCCAACTACGTCAACTACGGTTTTACCAACGGCGCACAGTTTCTCTATTTCGTTTCGGCCCGGGATGTCCTGGGTCGTGACGGGATGCTCTCGCCCGGCTTGCCGGCGACGGTGTGCGACCGGATGCCGCCCTATCCGCCCACGCATGTTCATGTGCTTAATGACTACTCCTACGATCCCATTGCCAAAACCTCCAACCAGGTGTTGCGGGTGGTTTGGAAGCAGAACCAGCAGACCAATGAGACGGTGGCGCTCTACTATATTTATCGGTGGACAAACATCGTGCAGATGAATGCTCTGCAAGGCAATCAGACTAACAACCTGATTGGCATCGTTGCCCACAACTCCGCCGTTACCAACAACTCTTATCTCGACAACGGCGCCGGTTCGCCGAGCACGCTTGGCGCTTACGACAAGACCTTCTGGTACACGGTGCGGGCCGCCGACGTTGGCGCCTGCGGGCCAAACCTGTCCGGTGCCGGCGGTCCCGCTTACGGCGTGTTGCGCGACCGCCAGGGCCCGCCGGGCGGCACCGGCTACGTTCAGATCAATTGCATTCAGCCGTTGGTGACTGCTATGCCGGTCACCTATGGAACGCACCCTGCTGATTACACCAACTTCAACTTGTCCCTCGACTGCACTCGCAAGGACTCGCGTGTCGAGTGGGCCGAGTTCTCCTGTGTGGCGATTTACCATGCCGATATCGCCGGGCCGGCAGGCACCATCGTCATCAGCAACTACTTTGGCCGTCTTTATTACCAGGGCGCATCCGATGTCTCCACAGGGTGGACGCCGCCGCAAGATCCATTTACCAACACGAAGCCGACTATGATTAGCTTGCAGGTTGCTTGCCGCGCGGGGCTTGTGAATGGAAAAGTTTCCAACTTCGCCACCACCCTGGTCACCCCGCCGAGCAGCCAGCAGTATGCCGATGTGAAGTTCCAGGCCACGGTGCAGAACCTCCGGGCCATCGCCGGCGGCGCCAATAACCGCGAGTGCATCGAGCATGACCCGAGTGGAACCAACAGCATTAGCGTCACCATCATTCCCACCCTCGGCAGCGCGGAATACCGGCTTTACCGGCGGGTTGATGGCGGTCCTTTGTCGCTACTCTGCCAGGGCGCCATTACCAATCTCGCCCAGTTTATCGAGTGCTACGAAAGCGCCCCCCCGGTCAACGGCGGCACGATTTGTTTCTATATCCAACTATTCGATGCGAGCGGCAACCCAAGCCCTCTCGTACCCCTGACCTGCATTGAGACCGCCCCAACCACTCCGCTCCCCACGCCGGTGCTCTCCAGGATCACATCCAGCGGCGACCAGACTGCGCCCAAAATGAATCTCGCCTGGTTCTGTCCGCCCTACGGCGTGGAGCGGTTTGAAGTGCGGGTCGCCGGCACTCCCACGCCGCCGATCACAACTCAGTACGCGTTGTCCACCCAGCTCTCCAGCACCGGCGCGCCCCCAGTAAGCATGACTTTTACCAATAGCGGCACAAACCTCTCCTTGAATTTCAACTCCTTCACCAGCCCTAAAGCCGGGCCGGCTTTTGGGAATAATGGCGCGCTCTTCCAGATCCCCTGCAAAGTCGAGCTGGGCAAGACCTACTATGTCACGGTTCGCGCGCTCGGCAAGAACGGCAACCACGGCGATTTCAGCAACTTCGAAAGCTTCGTCTGGGTTCCCACTAATGCGCCGTTGCCGCAGGTGCCGTGGCCAGAGCGCCCGCTGCCGCCATCGGCTGCGACCTTCCTGGCCCTGGCCTATTTTCTTTCGCCTGCCAACGCCAATCCGGCGCTTAAAACCTCGAGCTACACCGGCAACGGGGTTCTGATCGGCTATCATGCGTTCAGCCCTCGCACCACCGTCTCGATCAATGGCAATCCGCGGGTGCTCGGCGTCGTGGATCCACTCTCCATGCTTGAGACGAACGGGTTTGGCGGGTCTATCTTCCCGTGCGCGATGTACCGCTACCAGGTTGCCAATGGCAGTTCTTTGTCCCCCTCGGGCGACACGATTCAAGTGTCGCCGCTGATGGAAAACATCGCTTACCAGCTTAGCAGCAGCGCCAGCCAGCCGACGAATACGGTCATTCTGGATCCATTCATTGCTGGCACTATTTACAACGATGGCAACAACAACCTCTATCTCTGGCTCAAGGACAACCAGCCGGTTATCTCGGGAGCTCGATATAGATATGTCCTCGTGCATTTCGATTCCAACCACGAGATTGACCAACTTATTCCTTCCAACGAAGTGGATGTGCCATGAAAATACAACCCGAAGTCTCCCCGGATAAAACTGAAGGAACAACCATGCCGCCAGCCCATCGCGCAATGTCTGCCCACATTATGGACGAGAATGGGACGCCGGGTGAGGGCACCCGGCCTACATCCCCCCCAACGAAACACCGAAACACCGAAACACCGAAACACCGAACCGATGCTTCTGCGAGGGGCCGCTTGCTTTGCGTTCTGGCCCTTGCCGGCTCTCTCCTTGGCAGCCTCGGCGCTAGCTTCGTCTATGAGAACGCCTCGGAATTGCAGTCCGACGGCGACTTCAATGGCGACGGTCTCCGCGACCAGCTCATTGTGGACAAGGCCACCGGGAGCTACCGCATTGGCTACCAGTTGTCGCCCGATGTTTATACCTGGTCCTCGGCCCGCGCCAGCGGCATCGCCAACGCCACCGGCCTTGGGATCGGCAAGCTCGACTCGCTGGGGTTTGATTCCATCGCGCTTACCGGACCGGATGCCAATCGCGTCAATATCCTCGATGCCACCAACACTGCCCTGACCATCCAGCCCTCCAGCGTCTTTATCCCTTCTCTTGGTCCCAATATGGCAGTGGTCATGGATATCGGCGGCGTCGGCAACACCGCTTACGACGACCTCTGCGTCGCTAGCCTCTACAATGGCGTGTCGCCCTATCGCGGAACCCTCCTGCGCAACGATGGCACCACCAACCGCATTCTGTTGTCAGACTTATCCATCAGCTATCTCCGCGAACGGGCCAACCCCGTCCTGTTCCACACCAATCGCTATCCCAGGCTGGCCTTGTTCCAGCGCAATGTGGGGGTCAATGACTACCTCAGTTTCTACGATCTCTCCGGGGGCACCGCCTTGAATACTCACAATATCGCCTGGAGTCGGACGCCCAACCCCTACGAATACGTCACGGGCCAGTTCACCTCGACAAATCCTTATACGCAGTTTCTCCTCTACCCGCCCCGGGGATATTACTTTTACGCGTACCAGGTTACGGAGCCTTCCTCGAATAATTACGCGCTCGTCTATACCAACACTTTTTACTTTACGAATTACGTTGACCGCCTTTTTGTGCTGCCGGGCGCGACGAGCACCAAACTGCTCGCTTTCGACACCAACGGCGTCTCGGCGGTGGTTTACAATTGCGACGGACGGAGCACTCTCGTGGCGGTCCAGTCCTTCGGGGCCTCGCCGGGCGAGCACTTCACTGGCGCGGGCGTGCTCGGCGCCAACGGGTTCACGGCCTACTCCGCCCCGCTCGGCCAAAACACCTCGGCCAGGTTCCGGCAGTGGAAGTGGACCGGCTCGAACTACACCAACTCGGCCTCGGGCGACCTTCCCCGGATTTCCGCCTACAGCGCCTCCGGCAATGTCATGCAATTCCGGAGCGAACCTTTCGTTACCAATAACCCCGTGCTTTTGCGTCTCAGTAGCGCTGGCGATTGGGCCAGCACCCTCGCCTATTCAGCCTTGCCTGGCAATATTTCGGTCAAGACGGAGACGTTCCTGACCTCCACCCAGGGGTTGGTCAATCCCACACTCACCACTCTGGGCGCCGCACACCCCCTGGCGGTCTTCGGTCTTGCCAATCAATACAGCAACATGATCTCGCTGTTCAGCTTCACTCCGCCGGCGGGTGACAAGATTAGCGATGTCACAATCTCCCCCCTGCCGGGCATCTACCCCGGCAGCGTCAAACTGCAGTTTACTGCGGCCAATTCCAGCGACTCGATCTTTTTCCGCCAGGGTGTCGGCGCCTGGACTACGTGGAGCAATGGCCTCTCCGCCATCGTCTTTACCAACACCACCGTGCAGTATTATGGCCAGCCCAGCTCGGGGGTTGGCAAGTCAGCCGTCAAATCTGCCTTCTATTCCTTTACTCAAGGCCCGGCCACGCTCGATTCCAAAGGTGACGGCATTCCCGATTATGTGAAGGTTGCCCGCGGCCTTTCGTTGACAGGCAGCCGCGACAGCGATGGGGACGGCTATTCCGACCTGGAAGAGCTCATTCATGGCTTCAACCCTCTTTCCACCAACAGCGTGCCGACCAATTATCCGCACCTCGACGACCAGGCCGCCTTCGATGTCAATGTCACTCCCAAACCGTGGGATGGCTTCTCGAACGCGGTGACGCTCTGTGCGACGGGCGTGGTGCTGCATGCGTGCGATTTCCAGGGAACCCTGCTGGGCTCAGGCACCGCCGACAGCAATCATTGGCCGGTTGCCCCCATCACCAACATATCCATTGTGGTCGAAGACCGCCTGGTCAGCGTTACGACCGACCCGCACTACTACATACTGACCACCAACACGGACACGAAAGTCGGCCGTGAAATGCTCGGGTTGGCCGCCGTGCCGGCGCCTCAGTTCCCGGCGGTGCCCTATGTTTATGGCGGCGGCAACATTACCAATGAAGCGATGAATTGGATCGCTGCGGCCTCCAATGTCTTCAGCCATCTGCCCCGCGCCACCCTGGCTCAAACGCTCAATAACGACAGCACACTCGAGGCGCTCCTGTTCGAGTTGCGGGTGGCGCAAATGCTGGGCGCTCGATCCAATGTCTGGTGGACGAATGTCACCCTTTTCCCATCCCGCGTCGCTGATACCGGCCGCACCAACCCGTCCCAGAGCCTGCTCCTCTCCCTCGAAACCGCCACCGGTAATCAGCCCGGCTACAAGCTCCAGAAGACCTTCGGCGTCATCAGCAACTTAGTCGCAACTTCAACCAACCCGGCCGTCGCCAGCCTGCGCGCGGTTGTGCAGGACATCTACCGCATTGATAGCCTTCTCAACAATACCAACCCCAGCCGGTTTGTGCTGCCCGTTGATGAAATCCGCTATTTCCTCTGGCAGGGCACATTTGATTCCAATTACCTGGCTTGGGCGACCACTAGCAACCAGTTCGCCGCTGCCACCAGTGGCGGCGCCGCCATCCTCGCCGCCGTTTCCGGCCGCCCCGTCACGAACGTCTTCCTGACCGTCCGCAACGATACTCTCACCGGCTCCTGCCACATCCTCGACCTCCTTGTTGGAGGTGTCACCTTTGCCTTGCAGGATGCTGCCGGCCTGCCCTTCATCTTCCCAAACAACTTCCAGCTCCTGCCCGGAACCGTGGTCCAGATCTCCGGTTACACGGATGTCACTAATTCCAGTTGCGCCTACCCGGCGATCGAAGTGACTTCCGCGCTCCTCAACAGTGTCCCCATCGCCACCGATACCGATGCCAGCGGCAACCTGCTCGTTGATTCCTGGGAGAAACGCTTCTTCGGCGCCGTGGGCCTGATCGACCCGTTCGGCGATGCCGACGCCGACGGCTACCAGAATATCCAGGAAATGCTCGACGGCACCGACCCGTTAGATGGGTTTGGACACTCGGCCGCCATTGCTCATTTCGCTCCGCCGACCCTCGTCTTGATTCGGAGTGGCTTGCAGGTGGAAATTCATTTCCTCTGGCCGGCCTACTACGTCAACCGGTTCAACTTCGGCATCCGCCATACCTCAGTGCTTAGCGCACCGTTCACGGACTTGGCCGTTTCCTCTCCGGTTGGAGTAGCCGGCCACGACAACGAATTCAAGATCACCTGCGCTGTTCCCGCCACGTCCCAGCACTATTACTTCCTCACAATCTCGTTGCGATAATATGGTGTTCCGGGTGGTCGAAGCGGTGGCCCAGACCCGAATCTGCTGTGGATCGATAGCGGCAGAATGAGTCGTGTCGAGGAACTTTGTGCAGTCCACGATGCTCTGTAATTCCTTGTAACTATTCACCTGGCAGCGGTGCGCGGCAGGGGCGGGGACGGCTCGTCCCCGGTTGCGTTCGCCAATCAGCAAGACCTGGGGACGCACCGCCGCCAGCCTCCAGCCTGCCACTCCTTCCAGACCCTGCCCGACGCCCCGCTCAAGGCTCTGGAGTGCCTTCAGGTAAATGAATCAAATCCTCGTAGCACCCGACGTCAGTCGGGTCTAACCTTCCCCTGAAACCATGAACCGCACCCCCAAATGAATGTGCGATTGAAAGCCGAATCTGTTTGCGGAGCCAGGGTGCGCCCGGAAACAATCATACGCATATGAAGCTTCGTATGATTCGGATCGGCATAGCGGTTGTCTTCGCGATCGCGGGCCTTAGGCTTGCCGCGGTGGAGGGGCAGGCCGGAATAGACAAACTGGTGGGGCAACCGGTGGACATCGCGCCATGGGCCTACCAGTGGCGCAGCGACGTGGCCATCCAGCAAAAGCCGGAAGCGTATTTCATCCCGCGGCGCCTCGAACGGCTCGACAAGGTGTATCGAACCGCCCACGCCGCGCTGCCGCAAGAACAACTCAAAAGCATATACTACCAGCAGCCTGACCTCTTGAACCCGCTGCCTCCAAAACCGAAGGGACGGTTGCTGACAGGGCTGCTCTGGACGGGCGGATTGGTGGATTATCGAGTGGAACTTCACTGGCCGGCCGGAGTCGCGGCGGTCCCTTCGCCGGAAGCGATCGAGGTCCGAGTCTATCCCACGGCGTGGGGCTGGTTCGGGTGGACGGTGGATACGGTCCTGGGGAAACCGGAGATATCAGCCGACCGGCGTACCTGGATCTACAAGCCCGAAGCGGGCGCGAAAATGGATTGGGCTTACAGCCAGCGCGTCGATGCGGCCACGGAGATGGTCGCCGTCTTTTCAGGCGATGGCACGACGGCAGATGGCGTCAAACCAGCCGTGCCGATCATCCGGGTGACCGGTCCGAATCTGGAGAATTGGAAACGGATGGATGTGGAGATTGAATGGGGCTTCCAAGCCTCGGGGAAGGCCGCCGATTTTGATGGTCGCTTGGAAACCCAGGTGGCCCACATCGGACCCTTGTCAGCCTTGCAGGGCGACCGGGGAACCACGGTGACTGGCACGAATGCCTGGCGATCGCGGATTGCCGGTGATACTCGCCACGGTATCGTCGTTCCCCTGGTGTACGCTCCTGACAGCCGGCCGGGTTTGGATAGTCGTATCACCATCTGGACCAGGACGACCGGTTTCACGATCCGCCTTCGCGATCTGGAGGATGGACCGATCCTGATCCCGCAACGGGGTGTCTTCGTTGCGAAGGTCGGCAGCGGCACTTCCGCCAAAGGCTTCGTCGCCGCACTAGCGGCCAGGAAGCTCAAGAGCGTCCGCCAGCAGGTCCGCGAGCATCGCGAGGCGGCCTCCTGGGATGAGGTTCTGCGCGAGGTCCGGTTGTGGCGGTGTCCGGCCGGGACGGCGGTGCCGCCATTCCCGCCGACCCCCGAGCCTGCCATGCAGGTGCAACTCCCGGATCAACGCTGGGTGGATATGTGGCGGACCGCCACCGATCAGTTGCGGGGCAAGCACATGTGGGGCAATCTCGCCGCTGAAGTGGCTCCCGTCGCCCACGCCATGGAGTTGGTCGGTCTGCATGCTGAAGCCGCCAGGATCTATGATTACTTCCTGGCCTCCCCGGGTGTGAAGTCGGACGGGGATTATACCGATCCCAAGGGTTCCCTGGAATGGGCCAAGCACATGCGGCACGACATGGGATACAGCCACGAGGGCACGCACTGCTCGACGGGAAGGCTCATGTTCTCGATGATGGAACGATTCTTCCTGACCGGTGACAAGGAGTGGTTTCAGCGCAACCGTGCCCGCTTGCAGGCGGCGGCCGACTGGATCATCCGCGAGCGCAATGCCTACATGCAGGGCATCCCGAACCGGAAGGATCTCCACGTCGTCGGTCTCATGCCGCCTTGCATGATGGGCGATTACGCCCTTCCGGCCTGCGATTGGCACTGGTACTACTTCGACAACGCTTTTGCCCTCCAAGGCTTGAGCCGTTTCGCCGACGTGATGATGGAGTTCGATCCACCCGCCGGACGGAAGTACCGCGCTGAGGCGGAAGCCTTCCGCGCCGACATCCGCCGAGCCGTGGAACGCGATGTGGCCCAGGCGCCGGTGCGGCTGGCGCGCGATGGAACCTACCGCAGCTTCATTCCCTGGAAGGCGTATGGACGAGGCCTGATGATCACCGAGTTGGGCTCACCCCAATATGGTGGAGGCAAGTCGCCAGATCTCATGATTGGGGCCTTGCCGCTGGCCTCGCCAGCTTCCGTGCTGGCGGCCAACGATGCCCGCATGGTGCAGACCCTGGACGTGCTGGAGGAGAGCGGAACGTCGGTGAATGGCGTGCGGGAGTTAGAAGCTGCACGGAAGAAAGCGGGGCTTCCCTCCGACGACGCCTGGTTCTGGATGACTTATATCGATCTGCCGAAGTGGGCTTTTAATCCCAGCATCTATCTGCTCCAGGACGATGTGCCGAACTTCCTGCGCTTCTGGATGAACGAGTCGGTCTCCATGGTCGGCGCCAACGGAAAACTCTGGGAGCATTGGCGTCCGGATCAGTACACGGCCTGCGACAACCCTGACAACGGGACTTCCGGTTGGTTCCTCGCAAACTTCCGCAATCTGCTGGTGATGGAGGAGGGCCAAAAACTGTGGGTGGCCCGCGCCACGCCCCGCGCGTGGCTGGAGCAGGGCAAGAAGATTGCCGTCCGGAACGCGCCGACTTACTTCGGCACTTTGGCCTACGAGATCGTCTCCGACGTGGACCACGGCCAAATCACCGCCACCATCGAGATACCGGACCGCCATGCGCCCAAGACCGTCCTTCTGCGCTTCCGCCACCCCACCTCGGCGCCGATCCAGAGCGTGCGGGTCAACGGCAAGCGCTGGACCCGATTCAACCAGGACAAAGAAGTCATCGAACTAACGGGGCTGAGAGGGAAAGCAACCGTGACCGCCAGTTACTGAAGCCACGCCGGTGTGAAGACGGCTACCTTGTGGCGGTGGGAAGCCGTCCGATCACTCAGGCGGAAACGCGCAAGTTGCTGGACGAATTTCCATGCCCCAGAACCCGCCAACCACAGCGTAGCTCCCGCCGCTCATCGCCCCCAGGGCTAATGACAAAGTCTTCTCAAGTCATTGTAGGAGACGACGTAAGGAGTCTCTAATCAGCACGTTCCGAATAAGCCGAGGTGTGGGTAGCCGGCCAAGAGATCAGAGACTTCTAACGTCGTCTCCTACAATGACTTGAGCAGACTTTGTCACTGGCCCTGACATCAACTCCTGGCGGCGGAATACGGCCTTGATCCGCCAGCATGGCCCCCACCTGGTCCAGGTCCCTATTCTCGGAAGACCGTCCAACCGATGTGGC
>CAIWJG010000603.1 GCA_903912925.1 uncultured Verrucomicrobia subdivision 3 bacterium
GGGCGGCATGTTGAATCGTTAACGCGAAGCAGGCGCGGGAAGGAAGGCGCTCTTGGTCGGCCTCCCATGCCGCCCCGCTGGGGCTTGGAAAGGTGTGTGCGGCGGCTTGTTCTATAAACATGGCGCCCCTACGGGGCTTGGCAAGACCCATCCCCACAGCTCTCTGCCTAGGTTTCCCGCCGCCTGCTTTGCGTCCTCTTGCGGCCATTATGGCATCGCTTTCGGGTTTCGGTCTTCGGTTTTCGGTATTCGGATTTCCCCCTACGGCGCGCCGGGTTTCCAGCACGTCGGTCGCGTACTGCCGTCGTTGTGATACGCACCGCCGCTCTGCGACTTCAGGTAGCCGGCACGGGTCACGTAATCGGCCGGGATGGGATTCGGGGCGGTAGCCCACGTCTGGTCATTCTTCCACGCGGCGGCGTAGGCGGTATATTCGGCGTCAGTGATCACCCAATCGTTGTTCACATCCGCCGGATGGCCAGAGGTGTTGCTAAACTCGTAGCAACCCAGGTCCACCGTGTTGTCGGCGATGCGCGGTGCGCCATCAAGATCGGTTGGGGACAACGAAGGAGCGCCGTTGGTGCCGGCGTTGATGCAGAGCGAAGTCGAGCGTACGTGGTAATCCCCGTTGACCGGATCGAAGAACTGCGGGGAAACATCAATGTTGTTCACCGCGATGTCCCACACGCCTGACATGCTGTCCACGTCGTTGAAATTGAACACCTTTTTCTGGCCCGTGCCGGTGAGAAACACGTCCCCGCCGCTCCCGGTGGCAGTGTTGCCCCAAATGATGTTGTTATAGACATTCAAGAACTCCACCACGCCGCTCACCTGGAAGGCGACACCGCCGCCGACACCGGTGGAATTGTTGGCGGTGATGGTGTTGTTGATCAGGAAAAGATTTGATGTTGCATTGACCCAGATGCCGCCTGCCCCGCCGGTGCCAGACGTGTTCTTCGCAACTAGGTTGTCCAAGACGGTGATTGTCGAGGCCGAAGCATAAATCCCGCCAGCGACGCTCGTTGCGGAGTTTTGTTTGAAGGTATTGCTGGAGACCGTTGGTGTGCCACCCGTTATGTAAACCCCACCGCCGTTGGCAGCACACGAATTGCCGCTGAAGGTGTTGCCGGTGAGTGTCCCACCCGAACGGCATGAGAGCCCACCTCCGTGGTATTTCGTGGCAGAGTTGTAGCTGAACGTGTTGCCATTGAGCGTCGCGGTGCCGGAACACAAGGCCCCACCACCACTACTGCCGCTAGAGTTGCTGCTAAAAGTGTTGCCACTGAGGGTCGCGGCCCCCTGGCAATATGCTGCGCCGCCCCCGAAAGAAGGGTCGCCGTTGTGGCTAGCCGAGTTGCCGGTAAACGTATTCCCGTTTAGTGTCGCGGTCCCGCCGCAGTAGGCCCCGCCACCGCCAGGACCACCACCGGTTGAATTGCTGATGAAGCTATTGCGGGTGAGCATTGCAGTTCCGCCGCAGTAGGCCCCGCCGCCGCCGACAGAGTTGCACGAGTTGCCGGTGAACGTGTTGTTAGTCAATGTCGCGGTCCCGCCGCAGTAGGCCCCGCCGCCGGTGCCGCCGTAAGTATTCCCATTGTAGTAATAAACCGCTGAATTTCCGGTGAGGGTATTACCACATAGCAATGCGGCTCCGGCGCAGTAAACCCCGCCCCCGTTCCCCCCGTTGAGTGCGTTGCCGCTAATTGTATTATTGGTGATGGTGGCTAGGCTAGCGGCCCCAATAGAAAGTCCACCTCCGTTAACCAAAAACCCTCTATTAGTAGCAATCACGCAGCTCTGCACCATCACGTTCCCACTGACGCCAGAGACGGAGATGCCAATGCCCCCTCCGCCGCTGGTTGAGCCAATTACGGTGCAGCCACTAACAGCGACACTCTGACCGGAGGCGATCTCCAGCCCCATGCCACTCGTGTTGGTTGGCGAAAGAAACTGGCAGCCACTCACTGAAATTGTCGCAGCAGTGCCAACCCCGATGCGCAACGCCCCACTGGAGGAGGAACCGCAGTTCCGCAAAAAGGTGATACCCTGGACGGTGATAGTGTTGCCGCCGGCGGAATTGGCAAGGTTCAGAGCACGCCCGCCGCCCGCACCGTCAATGATGATGCCTGCGTTCGTGAGGCCCGGTTCCGGTAGTAAAGTAAGGTTCCTGGCCTCCGCGCTGTTGAAGTTGAAGTTGCCGACGTAGTAGCCATTGGTCAGGTAGATGTTGTCATCCGCGCCATTGGACGCCGCCAGCGTGAGGGCGTTCTGGAGGTCCTGCGCCGTGGCGACGTGGAAATCCACCGCCCGCGCCGGCAGTTGGGAGATGAGCACGCCTGCCGCCACGAGGCACAGGCAGCGCAGGCTGGATCGGCTTGCCGCTGGCCCCTCACCCGCCCTGCCGGGCACCCTCTCCCCATCCGATGGGGAGAGGGATGGGGTGAGGGGACGCGCGTCAGGAGTTGCGAAGCTGAGGTTTCGATTGATACAAGGTTCCATTGTTATTCCTTTTATTCGAAGATTAAAGCGAGCTGCGTGGGCCGGTTACCGCCAGGACATGGCGCGATCGAAGGACAAACTCTCCCGCTGAGCGAACCGGAGATACACCCGTCGTATCTCCGCCGCGGTCTGCCAACAACAAGTCCGAATGATGCCCTGCGCCCACAATTGCGATTCTTCCCGAGAGCCCAGCGCCAGCCCATTATCGGGCAACGCACACCTCAGATAGCCCCAGATGGTGCAGATTCTCCCCACGGATGCGAGCGTTTTCTTTAGCTATTTTTATCTGCATCCAGGGCCAGAGACAAAGTCTTCTTAAGTCATTGTAGGAGACGACGTACTTCCAAGAGCGCGGGATAGACGACACGGAGCAACCCCTCACCCCAGCCCTCCCCTTCGGAAGGGGAGAGGGAGAAGCCTCGGCAGCTTTGGGTGTAGTTGTAGTGTATGCTGCGGACTCCTCAGTAAGGAGTCTCTGATCGCTTGGCGTGCGGCCCAAACCTGCGCTGGCTCGGGACCCGCTGATTAGAGACTCCTTACGTCGTCTCCTATAGCTTCAGATGGGAGCCCTTATCACCCACTTTGTCACTGGCCGTGTATCTGCAACCATCAAGCTGACCACTGTTGCTTACGCCAATGCCAAGTCAGCCTCGCGCTGAATCCCTTGCAGGCTTGTCGGCATTAGAAGTGTTGATGCTTCTGGAGTGGCAAACCACGGGGTCGGGGCAGTCGGCAGGCTATGTTTAGGGGGGTGGCGAACCGTTCTATGGTACCATGGTAGGTCCATGCTGGTACCAGACTGCTACCAGGGTGCCCAGGGGGTGCAAAGTGCCATTCTCAGTATTGCGAATGCTTATGCAAATCAACCGCAAGCCACCCCATACGGCCCTGAGGCGCGGGAAGGATGCTCAATGCCCCGGCAATTCTCATTGTGGCCCTGTCAGGCCCCGCCGGGTGAGGGCACCCGGCCTACATCCCCCGCAAAACCGCCCGTTTGCAGGCCGGGTGCCCTCACCCGGCGTTCCCATCTCTTATCGCGAGGTTGCGGTGCGGCGGGTTTTGGGGCAGACTCGGCTGGTGAAAATACGCGTTCGGTTTGCGCCCAGTCCTACGGGGTTCCTGCATATTGGCGGGGCCCGGACGGCGCTGTTTAATTGGCTTTATGCCCGGCACACGGGTGGGACCTTCATCCTGCGCATCGAAGATACCGATGCGGCTCGCAATTCGCAGGAGGCGGTGAACGTTATCCTCAACGGGCTGCGCTGGCTGGGGCTGGATTGGGACGAAGGCCCGATGAGCGGTGATCCCGCCGGCCCAAGCAAAGGGGACTGCGGGCCTTACTTCCAAAGTCAGCGACAGGACAATTACCGGCGGCGGGTCGAGGGCCTGCTGTCGAAGGGGCTGGCCTACGAGCAGGAGGGCGCGGTCAAATTCAAGATGGACCGCGCGCCGATCGTCATCCCGGACCTGGTCGTCGGGGACGTGCGGCGCGAGCTGACGGACCGTGAGCAAGTCGAGCCGGACTTCGTCATCGTGCGTTCGGATGGGCAGCCGGTGTTTCACCTGGTTAACGTGGTGGACGATTTGGAGATGGGGATTACACACGTCATCCGCGGGGAAGATCACCTGAGCAACACGGCCAAGCACATCGCGCTGTTCCGCGCGTTGGGCGCTGAACCGCCCCGGTATGCCCACATCCCGCTCATCCTGAATATCGACGGCACCAAGATGAGCAAGCGGGACAAAGGCGCCTCGCTGAGCACTTATATGGACGAAGGCTACGTTCCGGCGGCGCTGGTGAATTACCTCTGTCTGCTGGGCTGGTCGCCCAAGAACAACCGCGAGAAGATGCCGCTGGCAGAAGTGGTCGAGGCGTTCGACCTGCCGCAGATTCTCCGGCACAACGCCCGGTTCGATCTGACCAAGCTTATCTGGCTGAACGGTGAATACATCCGCGAATTGGGTGACGATCGCTGCTACGAGCTGTCCACCGCGGCCCTTGCGCGCGCAGGGCTGGACGTCGGGAAGTATTCCACAGACTACGTGAAGGCGGCCCTTGAAACCTGCAAGGGCAAGTTCAAGCTGTTTGGCGAGCTGCCGGCTTATGCGGGTTTCTATTTCAAGGACGAGATCGAGTTCGACCCCGAGGCCGCGCAGAAAGATTTCACGGCGGAGAACAAGCCGCGCGTGGTGAAACTCCGCGAGGCTCTGGCCAGATTGGAGCCGTTCGAAGCCGATCCTATTGGCGCGACGCTGAAGGCCGTTGCCCAGGAGCTTGGGGTAAAGGCCGGGGTGCTGGTGCATCCGACGCGCCTGGCGTGCTGCGGCAACACCGCCGGCCCCAGCCTATATCATCTGCTGGCTATTCTCGGCAAAGAGCGCGCGATGCAGCGAATAGATCGCGCGCTGGCACAAATTCCTTAAGAGGTTACATGAGTTGCAGCGTTAAGTGAGTTACATGGTTGCACGGGCCCACATGCGCAGGCCTCATGTAACCCATGTAACAAGTCATGTAACCCATGTAACAAGGTAACTTTGTAACCCTACTGTGCGAGTTTGCTCGCCAGGACTGCCCCCGCACGCTCACCCAGCACGCCGTGCAGATCGCCGAAAACGTCCAAGGCGCTGGTCAGCTTGCTATTCTTGGCCCGGGACTCCTCGGCCAAGCGAGCTTTGAAGGCGACAAGCTTCTTCTGCAAGGCAGCATCACCGACGGCCAGGATCTGCACCGCGAGCAGCCCCGCGTTCCGGGCGCCGTCGATCGCAACCGTGGCCACCGGTATGCCGCTGGGCATTTGGACAATTGACAAGAGCGAGTCGAGTCCCTTCAAGGCTTTGCTTTCAATGGGCACACCGATGACGGGCAGGATGGTGAAAGCCGCGGTCACGCCAGGCAAATGCGCCGCGCCGCCGGCCCCGGCAATAATGACGCGCAGGCCACGCGCCTGCGCCGTGCTTGCGTAGCGCTCCAAATCCCGCGGCGTGCGATGCGCGGAAATGACCTGAACCTCGTGCGGGATGCCGAATTCGACGCAGGCGTCCGCTGTGGCCTTCATGGTGGGCCAATCGGAGTCGCTGCCCATGAGGATACCCACCACGGGCTTTATAGAAGGCGATTTCTTCATACAGCAGTTAACAGAGCTATTGACAGGTTAATCAACAAATGCGATGGCCTCATGGCGGGCATCATTCACCTTTGCACGCGGAAGTTCAACTATGAAATGGGTTGCGGGCGCATTCGCGAGTTCCTGGTTCGGTGTCCCGGCTTTAGCCGGCGAGGGCCAGGATTGGCAAGCCAACGGGCAGGGCGGTGGCGCGCCAGACCGGCTAAAGCCGGGACACC
>CAIWJG010000604.1 GCA_903912925.1 uncultured Verrucomicrobia subdivision 3 bacterium
ATCCGCAGCACGCCCGTTCTATAAACATGTCGCCCCTGTTCATAGACCGGTCGCCACGGCCTCGGACACCCTAAAGGGTGGACTCAAAAACTCCCAGACCAGCCGACATGAGAACTGCTGCCTGATTGTCCCGATGGTGGACAATGGTTTCGCCAAGTGGCCACTTTCCAGCATACAGGCAGACATCTGCCCACATTTATCCCCTTGGCACCCTGACTGCTCAATAACCCGCGGATGAAACAGAGTGACCTGTCAGCGCCCGCTAAAAGTCGGTTCCATTTGATACACATGGAACCTATAGCTCTCTCGCTCACGCTCGCCGGGATCGTCGCCTATAGCCTGACTGGCTTTGCCCAAACCACCTCGCCCGCCGCCGAGACTCCCGCGCCCCCCGCCGCCGAGGCCCCCGGCGCCGCCACAACCAGCAGCGCCGCCCAGGCGGGCACCGTCATCCCACTCATCGTCATGGACGACGTGCCGCTGATCGACGCGGTTCGCAATCTCGCGCGCCAGGCAGGCATCAACTACCTGCTCGACCCCAAGATCGGCTTCGGCCAGGCCGGCCCGGATGGCAAAACTACGGCGCAACCCAGTGTATCCATCCGCTGGGAAAACATCACCGCCGAACAGGCCCTCACGGCCATGCTCAACAACTACGCCCTCCAACTGGTTGAGGATCCCAAAAGCAAGATCGCCCGCATTACCACCAAAGACCCGGCCGCGCCGGCCCCGCTCAGCACGAAAATCATCCAGCTCAAGTATGCCAGCCCCTCCAACGTCGTCGCCAGTGTCCAGTCCATCCTGTCGGATAAGCGCAGCAAAATCCTGTCCGATCACCGCACCAGCCAGTTGATCGTCGTCGCCACCGAAGCAGAAATACCGGACGTGGAGCAATTGGTCGAGCGCCTGGACACCAAGACCAAGCAAGTCCTCATCGAAGCCCGCCTGCTGGAGACGATTATAAACCCCAGCACGGTAAAAGGAATTGACTGGTCGGGGACACTCGAAGCGCAGCACGTCACCTACGGCAATGGCAAAACGCTCGGCAAGACCACACAAGACTCCAGTTCAAGTTCCGGCCAGAACTCCGGCCGGAGCCAGACGACCACCTCGCCCGGAACCCCCGTAACCACGACCATAACGACGCCCGGTGGATATAGTTACACCACCACCACCCCATCCGATTCAGATTCCAGCTCCATTGTTACAGGGTCCAAAAACGCTGGGAGCAGTGCGGGGGCCAGCACTGTGCTGGACTCCATCCTCGGCAACGGCGGCTTGTCGGTGGACAGCGCCAGGGGCCTGAATCCCGCCACCTTCTTCCTGAACGCCGACGGCGTCAGCTTGGTCTTGTCGTTCCTCAATAAGTATGCCGACACCAAGGTGATTTCCTCGCCCCGAACCGTCACCCTGGATAATGAAACCTCCAGCATCGAAGTCGGCACGCAATACCCCATTGTCAACACCACCGCCGGCACCGCCAACACCACTGGCGGGTCGTCCATCAGTTACTCGAACCTTACCGTATTGCTCAAAGTCACCCCCCGCATCTCCGCTAACAACTACGTCCGGCTGCAGGTGTCCCCGAGAGTGGTCCGGCTGGGCACCAAGGTGACCAGCATCGTGGGCGGCCTCCCTAACAGTGTTGATTCCTTCAATACGCGCGAGATCCTCACCAGCGTCCTCATCCCCAGCGGCAACACCCTCGTCATGGGCGGCCTCATCGAAGACAGCATCACGTCGGGAAACGTCAAAGTCCCCATCCTCGGCGACATTCCGTTCCTGGGCATTCTCTTCCGCCAGGACTCCAAATCACGGACCAAGTCCAACATGATCGTCTTTCTGACCCCGACCATCGTGGAAGACGAGGACTTCCAACCTACCAAGAGCACTTTCCTCAAGACAGCGGTGCCGGTCAACGACACCATCGAAGAGGGCGACTGGTCAGCCTGGGACAGCGGCAAGCCGAAGGACTGGAGCAAAAAGGCCGCGGTGCCCCGAACTCAGTCCTCAGCCACAACTCCAGCCAGTAACTGAGCCCGGGCTTAACGGCGCACGCGCAATGACAACTATCATTTTCAACCGCCCGCGGCGGTCTTACGAACATGCGTCGTCAGGCCGGCGGGCTTCCGGAGCCACTTTGACCGCAGCGCTGCTGCTGCTGGCCACCGTTGAACTCAGAGCCGGGGTGCCCAACGGCGTGGTCGCTGGCAGCGTGTGCGGCGGCGGTTTGTCCCCCTTTCCAGGCTACGTCGAAGGCAATCCCGCCAATTCCACCGGCGCAAAATTTAACACCCCCATGGGCCTGGCGCTGGATAGTACGGGCGACTATCTCTACGTTGCCGACCAGGCCAATAATGCGATTCGCGTGGTTAACCTGCCCTCCTCATCCACCCATTTCAACTCAACCTACACGTTCGCTCCCATTCCCGGCTACACTTCGGGCACGATCATCAACCCGGTCGGCGTGGCCCTCGACGCCGACCATAACGTCTATGTCCTCAATCGCGGCAGCGGGAAAAATGGCCGGGTGGTGGTGTTCGACTCCTACTATTACTACCCGCTCGCCACGAATACCCTCGCGCTGACCAACGCCAACGGCATCACGCTGGATAACGTGGGTAATGTTTACGTAACCGCAAGCAACCACTTATTCCGGATTACCTTCCCGGAGGGCCTCACGACCCGCGTTGCGACTGTGACCAACGCCGGCGCCAACCTCCAGGGCCTCGTCGTTATGGATAGCGGATTGATTGCGGCCTGCGACTCGGGTCGCCACGGCATCTGCCTCATCAACCCGACCAACGGCGCTAGCTCCACCCTCACTGGCTTCAATGGCCCGGGCGACAACGTCAACATCTGGACGAACACCCCCAACTTTCCGGTCGCCAAAACCGACGCCAAGTTCAACCAACCCCTGGGCCTGGCCAAGGCAGGCAGCGGCATACTCATCGTCGCCGACTACGGCAACCACCGCGTCAAAGTGGTCAACTCCGTCGGCACGGTCACCAATCTCTACGGCGTCAGTTCCGACCTCTGGCTCAACCTCCCGGGGCTCTACCCCGGCTGGCGGGACGGCAACGTCACCGTGCCCGATGCCAAGGGCGATGTCGAAGCGCGGCTGCCCAACGGCGTGCTCCTCGCCCCGAACGGCACCGTCTATGTCACCGAAGACTACTACCATCTGATCCGCATGGTAACGGGCGCGAATCTGCCGCAGCCGCTGCCCCCGCCGCCTGGCGCACCCACCATCTTGACTGACCTCGCCGACTGCGGGCAGGTGAGTTTGACCTGGTCAACGTCCAGTGGCGCAACGAATTACAATGTAAAGCGAGCTGCTTCCGGCAGCGGACCTTACACAACCATTACTAACACCTCTTCCACAAGTTATACTGACACCAGCGTCCTCAGCGGAACGACTTATTACTATGTGGTTTCAGCGGTGGGCACCGGCGGCGAAAGTCAAAACTCGGCTCCAGTCAGCGCCACCCCGACTCCGCCTCCTGCACCCAGCATCTTGACGGTCCTCACCAACTTCTACAACCAGGTTACCTTGGCCTGGTCAACGGTGCCCTGCCCTGGCGTTACTTACTACGTAAAACGGTCCCCTTCCAGCGGCGGACCTTACACCACCATTACTAACACCTCTTCCACAAGCTATACCGACACCGGCCTCCTCGACGGAACGACCTATTACTATGTCGTTTCGGCGTTCAACGGCGGCGGCGAAAGTTCCGACTCGGCTGAAGCCAGCGCTACAACGCGCTGCCACCCGGTGCCGGACCCCCAAATTGGGTATGTTGACTTTCCCTTCCCTACTTACACCTCCGTCTTTCATCCAGTTTCGTCTTACATTGCTTACAATGACACAGTCCTGGTGATCCAAGGAACCCCGGGTAGCGGCACCTACTACACCTACGGATATACCACTAACGCGGCCGCGGTTCCCAACCCGACCCCTGCCTCCGCCTCCATCCCGTCGGACTATCAAGACGGGCTCTATCCCGGTCCGGTTGTGCAGTACACGATTTCACAGGTGGCTCCCGTCTTGACCGTCAAGGCGATTGGAACAAAAGCTGATTGCAGCCCAAACAGTGCCGTGGCTGCCACGCTCTTCCAGTTCAAAACCGGCAATCCCAACCTCAACGGCATCAACGCCGCCCAATTCACCATCAGCGACATTACCGCCAATGCTCACCTCTATTACACGCTGGATGCTACCGACCCCTCCCCCACCAATGGGATTGACCTGGGCAGGGTGGACTCGCCGACGAATGTCTGGACCGTCGGGTTCGCCATTACGAGCAACACCTTATTCAAAGCCCGGGCCTTTCGAGACAACTATCAGCCCAGTGCCCTGGTGAACAACTTGTTCTTGCTGGCAAACTATGTGCCCAAAACCACTATTAATCCGAACTCTGGTTATTATCCGATGGGCCAAACCATTACGGTTTCCAGCCACAATTCCAAAGCGTATTACACAATGGACGGCTCCGAACCTGCGACCAACAGCCTCCCGGTAGCCCTGACCAACAATGTCGGTTATATCAAGTGGTTCAACCCAACGAACGATCTGAGGAGCCTGCGGGTGAAAGCGTTCAATGTGAGCGGGGCCAGCGACACGGTTGCGGGCCAGCCCGTCACCACTAATACCATCGGTGTGCCGCCCGATCTCAATTCGGCCATTTACGCCGGAATTGGCGCTCAGATTGTCGTGCCGGTGGTAGTTAATCTGCGGTCGAATGGGGTGATCCAATCTTGCCAATTCCGCGTGGAGATCTCACCCAATGGCAGCGCCCAGACGATTGGGACGAACTCCTTCCAGGTCGTCAATCTCAGTGGCGGCCCGAGTGATTTCATTCCGCTAGCGTGGCCAGTGCTGGCGGGAGCTTCGGGAAGTATTACCGTCAAGCAATACACCAACGGCAGTGCGACTGGCCTGGAAGTTGCTGCTCTTGGCCCCAATGCCATGTCTTTCCAGGACTTTGCCGTCGTCGCCTTGCTACGGATAACCATTCCTTACGGCGCCAGCGAGGGGGACAGCTATGCTCTGACGGTGAGCTGGCCGAGCGCTACGGCAGATGGGTGGAGCGATGCCGTTGCTCTCACGCCAACGGCCCCGGCCACCATCCTGGTGACCAACCTCACCTACAAGGTGGGCGATTCAGCTTCAATGTCAGGCGGCGGGTCAGTCTCAGGCGGCTGGTACAACGCCGGTGGGTTCGGCAATGGCGACCTGGATAACGCCGACGTTAACCTTGCCTTTAATGCTGCGCTGGGGAGGCGGGTTCCCTACGCGTTTTCGGATGTATTCAATGCCATGGACGCCTACCCGGTGGATGCCACGGGATTCGTAGGGGGCGATGGCCAGATTCGCTTCCTGGACTGGAATGTCATCTCGCAGCGTTCGCTGCGACTGGACACAAATAATTGGGCACGCGCCTGGTCCCCAGGCGGCAACCTGGTGGATGTTCCGACCACGCTCACGACTCCCAAGGCAACGGCAATACAACCCAAGTCGGCGTCCCCCTGGCCGTGGTATCGCCAGGTGCTAATCGGTGCAGTGTCCACCGGCAACGCGGTTGCCGGCAGCACAGTCAGGGTACCTGTCTATGTGAAGCTGTCTGATGGGGCGACGCTTTCCGGGGTTCAATTCCGGGTCGCGGTCACACCTCAAGGTGGGGCTCCTGCGCTCACGCAGGCGCCGCAGCTCGCTCGGGCACCGGGGGTTCCGGGACCGACCCTGCAACAAAGCTTCAACGCGGGTGAGGCGGGTTTTGGGTGGTCGCTCGGCAGCTTGAATTACCTGTCGCGCAGCAGCAATTTTCTAGGTTGGGTCAGTTTCACCATCCCGGCCACCGCGCAATCCGGCCAAACGTATTCGGTTTCCTTCGCCAATGCGGACGGGGCACCGAATCTGAGTGTGCAGTACGACTTCGAGAGCAGAAGCGCCGTCGTCGCGGTGGGCGGTTCGGCCTCGCCGGCCTCCATCTGCTCGGATGAATGGAGAATCCATTTCTTTGGCAGCCGGGCTAATCCGAGCGCCGGTGACCTGGCCGACGCGGATGGTGATGGGGTCCCGAACTGGAGGGAGTATCTGGCGGGCACGGACCCGACGGACCCGAACTCGCGGCTCCAATTGAGCGGGGTGGCCAGCCCAGCGGGCAAAGCCCAGTCTCAATTGGCGTATCATTGGCTGACGGCCCCGGGCAAGGCGTATGAAGTGCAATGGGCTTCCAACCTGTCAGGGGGTTGGTGGAGCACGCTGGCGACTGTTTCCGGAGACGGAACCGTGGCCAGTTGCTCGGACACCAACATCACGGCCCCTGTCCGCTACTACCGGCTGCGCGTGTTGCCCTAAACCGAACATGCCAACACTGCGGCAACAACAAATGTTAGTGAGATTAAGAAACAAGTGCGGGATTCAAATATGAAACATGTTAGTGAGATTAAGAAACAAGTACAGGATTCAAATATGAAAACGAGAACTCTATCAGCCGCGTTAGCGGCCATCATCAGTCTCCTGGCCGCCGCGGCGAGCGCCCAGGTGACCGTCTCCACCATGGTCACCAACCTCAACGAACCTTACAATGTCGTCGTCGATACGGCAGGCAACATGTATGTATCGGACAGCGCCAACAACCGCATTGTCCGCGTTGACGCCAGCACCCAGGCCGCCAGCACCTTGGCGGGCATTGCGGGAGAGGCTGGCAGCAATGATGGGCCACCCGACCTGGCCCATTTCAAGAGTCCGCAGGGCCTCCTGACGGTCAGTATTGGGGGAGTCAGCGGGCTGCTGGTGGCTGATTCGGGGAATAACCTCATCCGCTTCGTCCGTTTAATCGATGGCGTCGTCACCACGCTGGCAGGCCAGACTGCCGGGGGCCCGGCGGTTAACGCGGCCGGCTCAAGCGCAACCTTCCGTTCCCCAATCGGGCTGGACCAGGACGCCAACGGCAACGTCTATATCGCGGATTGGGGGAACAATACCATCCGGGTAATGAACCTGAACGATCCCACTTTTGGGATCACCAATGTCGTGATCAGTGGCACGAGCTTCTACCGCCCGAAGGCGGTTGCTTTTGCCGGGGGAAACCAACTGTGGGTGGCGGATACGGGCAACCAGATGATCAAGCAGATCACGCTGACCACCCCCACGAACGGCAGCCTCACCACCTATATGGGCAGTTACCGCCTGACGGGCACAACCGATGCCTCTCGGGGTACCAACGTTCTCTTCAACAGTCCAAGTGGACTGCTCTGGGCTACCGGCGTCGGCTTGCTCATCAGCGATACGCTCAATAACTCCATCCGTCTGGCAACGCATAACCCGGCGTATGGCGCGACGAATTACGCCGTGGTGACTTTCGCGGGCACTCCCGGGGATGGGAATGGCGGTTTGCAGGATGGCAGCGCTGCCACGGCGAAATTCAATTCCCCGTTTGGGCTGGCGCAAGACATGTATAACGGGTTCCTGGTGGCTGATCTGAAGAATAATGCGCTCCGCCGCATCCAGAACGGGCCGCCGCCGCCGCCGGCCGCACCCATCATCTTGACCGTCCTCACAAACTTCGGTCAGGTTAGTTTGACGTGGTCAACGCCTGCCGGCGCAACGACCTACAACGTAAAGCGTTCTCCCAGCAGCGGCGGGCCTTACACAACTACTGCTAACACATCCGCCGCAAATTATACGGACACCGGCCTCCTTGACGGAATGACTTATTTCTATGCCATTTCGGCGATCGGGGTCGGCGGCGAAGGCCCAAACTCGGCTCCACGCAGCGCCACAACCCCCCTGCCGCCAGTGCCTGACCCGGAAATTGGGTATGTGGACTTTCCCCCGATCTTATTCGTCTCGGTCTTTCATCCCGTTTCCTCCTTTGTGCTCAACAATGACACACCCATTGTCATTGTGGGAACCATCGGCAGCCAGACATTCTATACTTATGGAGCAACCGGTAGCAGCATTCCTGATCCAACCTCCGCTTCCGCCTCCGCCCCGGTAGGCTATCAGAATGGACTCTCTTCCAGCGAGGCGGCCTTCTATACCATCGCCCAGCAACTGCCCGACCTGACCATCAAGGCCATCGGGGAGAAACCTGACGGCAGCCCGAACAGCGCCATTGTTCAGGCCCGATTCCAGTTTATCACCGCCAATCCCATCATCAATGGCAACAATGCCGCCCAGTTCACGGTGTCGGACATAACGGCCGGCGCGCAGATGTGGTATACGGTTGATGGCTCCAATCCCACCAATGCCGCGCCCAGCCTGGGACCGATTCTCAGCGGCACAACCCTGTCTCTCCAGTTCCAGCCGGGCCAGAGCAATCTCACCTTCAAAGTGATGGCATTCCGCGACAATTATAAGGCGAGTGCTATTTGGATCAACAACTTCTCGCTGTCAGACTTTGTGCCCAAAACCACTATTAGTCCGAACTCCGGTTATTATCCCATGGGCCAAATCATTGCGGTTTCCAGTTTCAACCCCAATGTGTACTACACCGTGGACGGCTCCGAACCTACGACCAATAGCCTCCCGGTCGCCATGACCAACAATGTTGGTTTGATCAAGTGGTTCAACCCGACGAACGCTCTGAGTGGTCTGCGGGTGAAAGCGTTCAATACGAGTGGGGCCAGCGACACGGTTGCCGGCCAGCCCGTCACAATTAATACCATTGGCGTGCCGCCCGATTGCAATCCGGCCGTTTACGCCGGAATTGGTTCTCAGATAGTCGTGCCGGTGGCGGTCAATCTGCAGTCGAATGCCACCATCCAGTCTTTTCAGTTTCGCGTGGAGATTGCGCCCATAGGCGGTGCCCAACCGATATCCGGCTTTGATGTTCTCAGCATCAGCACGAATGATCTAGTTCCGCTGGCAACGTTTGCGCGGGCAGGAACGGTAGGAATCTTTGATTATCAGCACTACACCATCGGCAGCACGAATGGACTGGAAGTTTACGCCATTGGCAATTCTAACAACGTGTTTTTCCAGAACTTTGCCGTGGTGGCCTTGCTGCGGATAACTATTCCTTACAGTGCCAGCGAGGGGGACAGCTATGCTCTGGCGGTGAGCTACCCGAGCGCTACGGCAGACGGGATGAGCGCTTCAGTTCCTCTCACTCCAATGGCTCCAGCTACGATTCTGGTGACCAACCTCGCCTATAAGGTGGGCGATTCAGCTTCAATCTTGGGCGGCTGGTACAACGCCGGCGGATTCGGCAATGGCGACCTGGATAACGCCGACGTTAACCCTGCCTTTTATGCCTCCCTGGGGGAACGGGTTCCCTACGCGTTTTCGGATATATTCAATTGCATGGACACTTACCCGGTGGATGCGACCGGATTCGTAGGGGGCGATGGCCAGATTCGCTTCCTGGACTGGAATG
>CAIWJG010000605.1 GCA_903912925.1 uncultured Verrucomicrobia subdivision 3 bacterium
GGCCTACAACCCCCTGTAGGCCGCGTGCCCTCACGCGGCGTCCTCAAATTATGAATACTCGAACTCGAACTCTGTTGCTTCTTTTGCCCTGCTGCTGTCTGGCGGTGCTCCCGCTGGCGGCCCAAACCAACCCAATTGCCATCTTCCCCGACGAGGACGCGCTGACGCCCGAAAAGCTTAAACTGGTCTGGCCGGCCACGCCCGGCCTGCGCTACGAAGTCAAGCAGTCCACCAACCTGCAATCCTGGTCCACCGCGCCGGGATACCCCGCCACGGCCAATGGCCCCGCCCAGCAGATGCCTTTCCTGACGGACGGCAAGGCCCGATTCTTCCGGGTACGCGAGCTGGATGAGCAGCCCCCGGCCATTGTAAGCCAGTTTCCCCAGGACGGCGGATTCGCCGTGCCCCGATTTGCCAATCTGACGCTGCAACTCTCCGATGTCACCGGCATTGACGCCAATTCCATCCGCCTGACGGTGGGCAGCCTCGGCACGTTCACTCTGGCCAACGCCAATCTGACTTGGACCAACGGCCTGCTGACCTTCATCAACGGCGGCAGCATACCGTTGGGTGGCTGGGGCAGTAATGTGCTGGCTTCTCTCATCGTTGCCGACACGCTGGGCAACCGCGGCACCAACACCTGGAGCTTCAAGTTGGAGGTCCAGCCGCAGGTGGTGACCAACCTGTTTGTGTTCGGCTCGCCGCAGGCGCAGCGGGCCGGTCAACGCATCGGCAACATCCCCACCGCCGCTCTGGCCGCCCGCTTCGGCCCCATCCCAATGAGCGACGGCGATCCGTGGACACTGGAACTGGTCGAGAGCAACCGCCTCGTGGTTTCCTACACGAATACCGCTCCCGGGTTTGCCACCAACACCTACGTCTGCAACCTGACGCCCGTGCGACCGGCAGACATCTTCAACCGCAAGATCACCGGCATCACTAACGATCCCGGCAATAAGCGGCTCACCTTGTTCACCGTCGAAGTGCCGCTCACGGAGATTGCGACCAACGGTTCAGCCACGATTTCCGCCAACTCGGTGGTTCTACAAACCGGCACCAACGGCACTTTTGCCAAAGCCTTTCAAATCGGCGGCACGATAACTTTCCCGCGCATCGGCTGTTCACTCGATGGGTCGGAGTTCAAGCTTAAGGACTCCGTGGGCGACTTTGACATCGTGAACCTGGAGTTGGAGGAACTGCACTGGTGGCTGACACCCAGGATGCAGGTGGCGCTTGAGGTCAACTGGGGAAGGGTGAAGCGGTTCGAGGCGATCGCCTCCGGCAACGTTGAAGCCGCTGCGGTTTGGAATGTGGATTTCCTGCTTGCCGGCGTCGCTTTGGAGGGGACGATCTTCGTGTTGCCGAAAGCACTTCAGCCGAAGACCTGGATGCTGGTTGGAGTGATCGGCGTTCCACCTGTTGCCGTTCCTGTGTATGCCTCGCTGGGCCTGGGCGTGAAACTCAAGGGCCGGGCGGAAGCCCACGCGACCGTGAACTTCCGCGCAGGCATACGCCAGAATATGGACGCGGCCTTTGGGGTCACCTACAACGACTCAAACGTTCAGTGGGTGAACACGTTCAACTTCCCGGCGCCCGAGGTGATTCCCTTCACCGCGAACATCAACGCCGAGGGTTCGCTGACGGTCTCGCTCGAACCGGCGCTGGAATTCCTGGTTTATGGATTGGCGGGGGTTTCCGCGGGCATCACGCCTAGTCTCGGCCTTGTATTCGAGACCGGCACCGGCCAACCGCTCAGCGGACGCCTGGAAGCCGACGTGAACCTTGACTTGGGCCTGGCTGGACCGGGCTTCGATTGGTTGAATCCCAAGCCGGAACTCAGCCTCTCCTTGTGGCATGACGAGTGGCACTTGTTCCCGAACGACACGGCCATCTCGTTCACGGAGCAGCCGCAGAGCCAGTCGGTTCAGGTGGGACATTCCGCCTACTTCTTCTGCACCGTGACCGCTTCCGGCACGCCGAGCTACCAGTGGTTTTTCAATGACATGCAGATGGTGGGCCAGACCGCTCGAACCCTGTCGCTCCCCAGTGTCAGTTCGGGTCATACGGGTAATTACAAGGTGCGGGTAACGGCCGGCAGACAAACAGCGGACTCGGCCCCAGCCACCCTGACTGTTATCCAGCCGCAGACTTCGCCGCAGATAGTTTTGCAACCTCAGGGCCAGTCTGTAGGGGTCGGCGCGGCGGCCTCATTTAGCGTGCAGGCGCAGGGCGGCGGCACGCTGAGCTATCAGTGGTCAAAGGATGGCGTTTATCTTACCGACGGCGTTCGCATCACCGGCTCAACTGGCACTACCCTCCAGATCGCCAATGTGCAGGCCAGCGACGCCGGCAACTACCGGGCACGCATCAGCAACCAGGCCGGTTCGGTGGATAGCAGCAGCGCGGGCCTCACATTGCTGACTTCCCCCTCTGGCATGGCGCTCATCCCGGCTGGCAGTTTCACGATGGGCAACTGCATGGACCCGAACGAAGGCTGGTCCGGCGAGCTTCCCCAGCACAGCGTTTATGTGAGCGCGTTTTACATGGACGTGAACCTGGTGAGCTACAGTCAATGGCTGACGGTCTATAATTGGGCGACGAGCCACGGCTACAGTTTCGAGTATGGAGCGCAGGGCAAGGCAGCCAACCATCCGGCGCACTCGATGACGTGGTATGACTGTGTGAAGTGGTGCAATGCGCGGAGCGAGAAGGAGGGGCGGGTGCCGGCGTATTATACGGATGCGGGGCTGAGCGTGAGGTATCGGAGTGGGCAAGTGTCGTCGTATGTGAACTGGAGCAGCGGGTATCGGTTACCGACGGAAGCGGAATGGGAGAAGGCGGCGAGGGGCGGAGCCAGTGGACAACGGTTTCCGTGGGGCAACACCATCTCTGAAAGCCAGGCCAACTACTACAGCGGCTGCAACTACATGGGTTCCTCTGCCTACGATATGAGCAACACCGGCTATAATCCGACCTTCAACGACGGGGTTTATCCTTACACGAGTCCGGTGGGGTATTTCGCGGCTAACGGGTATGGGTTATATGACATGGCGGGGAACGTGTGGCAGTGGTGTTGGGACTGGTATGGTCCGTATTCGAGTGGCTCGCAGACCGACCCGCGAGGTGCCACATCAGGCTCGGACCGTGTGATTCGGGGCGGCGGTTGGGGCAACGACGCGATCTACTGCCGGGCGGCGGACCGCGGCGGCAACAACCCGGCCGGCAGGTACGACGGCCTTGGGTTCCGTTCCGTCCTGCCCCCAGGTCAGTGAGCTCAAGAACAGAACGGAGCAGGCGTGGCGAGCGAGGGACGAGCGAAGCCCGCCTGCGGAGCGGGGTGTGAGAAAAGGCAAACGTATGCGAATGGCAGAAAGAGCAGCCCGCGCAGCGGTCGCGATTTTTGGCGTAGTGCGCA
>CAIWJG010000606.1 GCA_903912925.1 uncultured Verrucomicrobia subdivision 3 bacterium
CACCGCCCTGCCCGTTGGCTTGCCAATCCTGGCCCTCGCCGGCTAAAGCCGGGACACCGAACCAGGAACTCGCGAATGCGCCCCTTCCCGGGTATTCCGGGTTTTCCTGATTGCAGCCGCAGGTTGGGTGAAGGACACTTCGCCCAAGTGCTATGAAGTCTTTGTTTTCGTCCCCCGATGCTCGGCAAATCAGAGGCCTGTTCGCGGCCATCTGGCTGTTGCTGGCCTGGACAGCAACGGCTGCGCAGGTGAAACTGGACTTGCTGGTGGCCCGCGGGCTCAGCTACACAAATGTCACCGTTCTCAGTTACAATGCCACCCACGTCTTCTTCACCTGCCAAGGCGGCAGCGCCAGCGTGAAGTTGAGAGACCTCGAACCTGATCTTCAAGAGCGCTTCAACTATGATCCGGCAGCGGCCGCCGGGGCCGAGAAACAGCAAGCTGCCGACGAGGCGCGTTACCGGGAGTCCATAGCCGCGAACATGGTCGCACAAGCCCAACAGGCCGCCCTGGCCGCACGGAGAGCGGCCGCCACCTCCGCCGACAGCCTGGCTGACCCGGTTTCAGACAAATCACTGATAGGGAAACCGGCGCCGGCGATCGAGGGGGGAGAGTGGCTGGGAGAAAAGCCCGCGCTCGAAGGTAAGGTGGTGCTGGTGGTGTTCTGGGCACCGTGGAGCATTCCCTGTCGCAAATACATTCCCGTACTGGATGGGCTTCAGAAGAAGTTCGCCGGCAAATTGGCGGTGGTCGGTGTAACCTCTGAGTCCGAAGCTGAGGTAGCGGACACGACCGAGCCGAAGATAGGATTTGCCTCCATGCTCGATCCCGAGGCTAAGTTCAGAGCCACCGTCGGCGTCACGAGCGTTCCCTACGTGATGCTTGTGGATCCCCAAGGGGTGGTCCGATATCAAGGGCACCCGGCCGCGATTACGGAAAAGCAGGTGGAAGGCATTCTCCCAAAAGCTGCTGAGTAGAATCCGCGCCCACAGATCAACCCTGTCCGTAAGGCCCTATCTCAGTTGTGCTGCCGTCGCCCGCCATTCTGCATTCTGCATTCTTCCTTCTGCATTCGCACCTCGGTGGCTTTGTAGGCGCTTTGTGGGAGCCTTGTGGACGCATGAGGGACGCATGAGGGTGGCTTTGGGGACGCATGAGGGTGGCTTTGGGGACGCATGAAGGTGGCTTTGGGGTGGCTACCGCCTGGCTAGCAACACGCATTGAGGTGGCTTTGATGTCGCATGGAGGTCGCATGGAGGTGGCTTTGGGATGGCTCGCCGCCATGCGTGATTTTCACGCATGGCCGGGCACAACCGGCCTCCGGATTCTGCATTCTCCATTCGACCTTCTTCCTTCGTCCTCCCAGGGGCGCTTTGCAGCAAGCCAGGCGGTATGGGGGCGGTATCGGGGCGGTATGGATGCGGCCACATGAATGAAGAAGGAAGAAGGAAGAATGGAGAATAGGAAGCAGTCCGATGTTTCGTGAAGATCTGTGGCATCTCTGTCTGGATGTGTTTCGATGGGGCGCGTGCAAGACTCTAATACTAAGTGACTTAGGACGGTGGACTGGCTTTGGGCTTCCGTCTCAGGGAAGATCATCTAACGGGCTGGGCACCCCTTGGCCACCTTGCTGCAGCACATGGGTATAGATCATCGTGGTGGCCACGTCCGTATGGCCCAGCAGCTCCTGAACCTAAATAGGGCAGTTGATTTAACCACAAAGAACGCAAAGATCACAAAGAAAGGCAGTTATGAATGGATGGCATAAATCTTCCATTCACCCGGCAGGGGAATCAGTTCTTTGGCTCGGAATCGTCACAAGTTCCTTTCTTTGCGTTCTTTGCGTTCTTTGCGGTTGATCGCAAGTGCCGTTTTCAGGTTTAACGGTTTTCCCGCTCTTTGGCCCAGCCGGCTGGCGGTATCGAAACCGTTAGAAACGGTTTGCGTTCCTTTGTCCGCGGCTCACGTCCG
>CAIWJG010000607.1 GCA_903912925.1 uncultured Verrucomicrobia subdivision 3 bacterium
CACATCGCTCCCACACTGCCCCCATACCGCCCCCATACCGCTTGGCTTGCTGCAAGGCGCCCCCGGGAGGACGGAGGAAGGCGGTGGAATGAAGAATGCAGAATCCAGAGGCCGGTTATGCCCGGCCATGCGTGAAAATCACGCATTGCCGCGAGCTATCCCGAAGCGCCCTCAATGCACATCAATGCGCCCTCAAGGCCTGTTGATAGCCAACTGATTGCGACCCTATGGTTGGCCAGACGGTAGGCCTTTGGAAGCCCGTGGTACACCTCGCGGCAGACCACGAATGCCTCGTCGAGATTGCGCCCGAGGCAGACGGCGCCGTGGTTGGCCATCAGGGCAGCCATCCGCCCGCGCAAGGCCTTGACGGTCACCCGCACGATCTTGTTGGTCGAGGGCAAGGCGTAATCAGCCACGCGGACGGTGGGGTCGATGATCTGCACCATGTCGTCCAGGATCGGCGGCACTTCGCGGCGGACGGCGGCCACCGTCGAGGCGTTCATCTGGTGGGTATGAGGTTGTGGGTTCTGCACACTTTTGCCTTGCTCCTCTGCCGACATTCCAGGACACTGGCGCAGTGGAAGTGGAAAAACTTCAAACCTGCCGCGTTCGACGCCAGCAGTTACCAGTTCACGGAGGTAATGTTAACCGTCCCATCCTTATAAACAAATGAGCTCTAACCTGTTGCCGTTTTGGTGTTCCTGTCGGTCAATCATCAAGTATTCCACCCTGCTGGCAGCCGGTCTGGCGGGCCTGAGCCAGCCGGTTTCCGGGCAGTTGACGATCCAAGTCGTCAACGACAGCGGATTGTCTGACACCAATATCTACATCATGGTGCCGGGGGCAGCCGGGGCGACGCTAAATCCTCAAAGTTTGTTTGTGGACAAGAATGCGGGAGTCAGCGCTTCGGTCGCGCTCTCGACCCTGGCGACCAATAGCTTGGGAACTTACACCCTGGTTTCGCCGATTTCCGGAAATACGAACAAGGTCTATTCGTTTCAGGCCAGTTTTATTTCCTCAGGCGCCATTTATTTCATCTACAACAACTCCTTTGTTTTCAGCAATGGGATTACTCCCAGCGCGTCGCCGGACGGCGGGAACGGCGGCAGCGGTTATCGCTATGATTACGCGGAACTGACGTATAATGGCAACAATGACGTGGACCTCACTTACGTGGATAAATTCGGGATTCCACTGCAGTTGGAATGGTTCCACGGAACCAACACGGCGGCAACCAATTTGCTGGCCGGTTCGTATGTGTATGCCTCGACCAAAACGCTGGCGAACCTGTTCGCGGCCAACGGATTCGCCAACGCGGTGTGCAGCCTGACCAATGCCGGCACCGCCAGCGGGAACATTACGCCGGGCTGGCAATATGCCGCGGGGACAAATCCCTATGCCAACTTCGCCCGCATCGTCTCACCCGAAAAGGCCAGCGGCACCGGCGCATCCGTGTCCCCATACCCGGGGGTCACCAATTACCTGAATTCTCTGATCAACCATCCGTTCACGCTGAATGGGGCGAGCGTGCAGGGCGGGAGTGTGACGGTCACCTATGAGGTCACGAACGCCATCACCACCAATTTTCTTTACTACTACCTTGGGTATCAGACCAGCGTGGCCACCAACAACGTCGGCGGATGGACATTCACCCTGGCTTACGACCCGAAGCTTGTGCCGGCGAGTTATGATCTGGCGGCGATGGGCGCGGTTGCCAACAGCACGACCAACGTTACGCCCACCGGCACCACCAACGTTGTGAACCTGCCTGTGCCATACACCAACACGATTACCTTTTCGATTCCTGACACCAACACCACGGTGTGCGCGAGCGCACTCATTTACGGCGCGCCGGTGGGCACCAATTATTCGGTCAACGGCACGCCGGTCACCAACTTCACGCACCCCAGCTATAGCGTGGAGGCGTGGATGCTCGGCGATGTGTTGTCGGCCCTCAATTTTGGCTTTGCGGGGGGGATTTACGGGACGAACTCGGCGCAATGGTTTTCGAAGGTGGCGTGGACTTCTTATCCGTATGGCTGGGCGCAACCGTCTCCTTACAGCGACGCCACCAAAGGCTATTTCAATCCTTACGCCGGGTTGATGTATTATGAGGCCGATGCCTACACGTTTGCGTTTTCCGAACGGATCACGCCGGATGTCGGGCTGCCGGTGGAGAGCGGCGACGTTATCCGCATCACCCTGCTGCCCGATGACCGTCTGGATTCGCCGATTCCGGTGGTCCAAACTAATTTGACCACCACGAATTCCATCACCTTGAGCTGGAATCCGGTGGCCGGCGCGACCGGTTATCGGGTCAATATGCTTCGGCCGCTGGGGATAGCTTCGGCCAACATCACCTCCACCAGCCACACCTTCACCGGACTCGCGGCCGGCACGCCTTATGTGATGTCGGTGCAGGCGGTGGGAACCAACAGCGGGAATCCCATCATCACCCCCGCCCGCCCCATTTCAGCCACCACCGCCGGCGCCTTTACGCCCGCTGCCAACGGAACGCTTACGGCCGTTCAGGTGTCCTGTAGCCTTTCAGACCCCCTTTACCAGGTGGGTTATGTCTCGATCAACGGGGTTCAACTTTTCCGAACGAATAGCATCAATATCAGTCCATGGATGACTGCAACTGGGGTGCCGGCGCGCTGGCTGGCGGCGGCGGGGACCAACCAGGTTTGCGTCACGGTGCATGACAACAGCGGCAATGTCTTGTTCAACGACTGGTTCGCGTTCGTGCTGACCGCCACCAATGCCAGCCAATATGCGGTTTCGGATTATGTTCTCTATGGCCAAGAGACCGGGACGCTGCCGGCTCTGACCACAACCAGTCCCTTTTCCCCCTCCCTCGCCAATTACAACCTCTGTTTTACCTTGAACTACATACCGGCTGAAATCCGCAAGTACGCCCCCGTCTCAATCGCGCCCACCAACTCACCGGTGATCATCTCGGACGTCAGTTCATTGCCGGGCGGGGGAATCCGGTTCAGCTTCAATGTGCCGGCGGGCAACAATTACGCGGTCGAGGCGTCCGGCGACTTTACCCACTGGCGGACCAATTCCACCGGCACCGGCGTGCCCGGCGGCGAGTCATACACCAATGCAGCCGGTTCCAACTCGGTGCAGTTTTACCGCATCAAGTATTGAGGCGGACCGCCGGTGGAAGCCTCCTTCGGAGTGGCCTGCGCGGGCCAAAGCCTTATGAATGTTTTGGCGCTGCACGTTTTCAAAACCGGAAGTAGAAACCCAAGAAGATGCCGCTAGCACCAATAGCCATGCCTGCAATTCGCTGTCATCCATTGCGGCCCCATCCTGCCGACCGGGCCAAGGGCGTCAACCGGTAAGTTTTGCCGGTTTTCTGGCGGTTTGGCCCCGTCGCCAGAGCGTGGGCGGGCGGAGCGGCCCAGCGGCCAGGCGAGGCGCGAGCAGTAGCGCGATTCCGGGGCAAACCGGGCCGGAGGAGACCGGCACCGGGCACAAGCCCGTCTTCAAACTAAGTCCTTCACCCCGGCCTCGATTTCCGCTTTGAATTCGTCCTTCAATTCCAGCCGGTCTTCGAGGAGATGCTCCAGCCAGTCGCGCAACGCCTCCTGTTCGGTGGCGGACAACTGCTTCACTTCGGCTTCGATTCGCTCCAGCGTTTGCATGGTGGCAATTAAATCCAAACCGCGCCGGTTTGCAACTCCCCAATGACACTTGCCTTTGGGACATGCTGAAACCCAATCTGAAACGTGAAACGTGAAACGTGAAGGGATTCCCCAATGACACTTGCCTTTGGGACATGGTGAAAAGTTGAAAGCGGCTGGCTGAGATTCGGGATTCGGGTTTTGGATTTTCGAGCAGGGCTGCCCGTTACTGCCAAGACCGCGGGAGAGACGACGCGGAGCAACCCCTCACCCCAGCCCTCTCCCCTGCGGAAGGGGAGGGGGAGAAGCCTCGGCAGCTTTGGGTGTAGTGTATGCTGCGGACTCCTCAGTAAACGCGAAACGACGCTAACGTAACTTTGTAACCATGAGAGTTATCCGTGCCAAATCGTGCAAATCCGTGTCTAACTTCAGTATTCAGCCTTTAGCCTTTGTTTATCGGTCCCGCGGGTTCTCGTCTTTCAGGGCAGAGTACTTGCGCAGATAGACCTGGTGCATCAGGAAGGCCTCGATGCGGTTGATGCTTTTGGCCCCGCCGAGGAATTCGGCTTCGATGAAGGCTTTGCAGGCCTTCTCCAGGACCTGGCAGACCACGAACGCCTCGTCGAGATTGCGCCCGAGACAAACGGCGCCGTGGTTGGCCATCAGGGCGGCCATGCGCCCGCGCAAGGCCTTGACGGTCACCCGCACAATCTTGTTGGTCGAGGGCAAGGCGTAATCAGCAACGCGGACGGTGGGGCCGATGATCTGCACCATGTCGTCCAGGATAGGCGGCACTTCGCGGCGGGCGGCGGCCACGGTCGAGGCGTTCATCTGGTGGGTGTGGATGACGGCCTGTATCTCGGATCGCGTGCGATAAATCTCGGCGTGCAGCTTACCCTCAGAGGACGGCTTGAGCGGACCGTCGTGGGCGCCGGTGCGAAGGTTGACCGGAACGATGTCCTCGGGCGTCATGCTCTCGTAAGCGCGGCCGCTGGGCGTTATCAGCATGTGCTCGGGGCCGGCGCGGACGCTGACGTTGCCCCAGGTGCGCGCGACAAGGCCTTCGGCGAGCAGGCGCCGGCCTGCGTCCACTACCGCTTGTCGTAATTGAGTCCAGTCGTTCAAACAAAGGCTAAAGGCTAAAGGCTGAATGCTGAAGTTAGACACGGATTTCACGAATTGGCACGGATAAAGCGAGTTAGAGACTCCTTACGTCGTCTCCTACAATGGTTGGACTCATGGTCGCGTTCATCGGCAGTTCGAGAAGCGCTTATGGTTGGCCAGACGGTAGGCCTTTGCAAGCCCGTGGTAGACCGCGCGGTAGGCGGCGAACCGCTCGTCGAACATCGGTTTGAGATCCGGGTTGGGCTGGAACGTCCGGCGCACCCGGACCAACTGGTCGAGGGCATCAAAGCTCTCAAAGCGGCCGCTGCCGACCAGCACGCAGGCCGCCGCCCCGAGTGTGCCAGAGAATATCGGCTGCTCCACGGCCGCGACGGCACGGCCGGTGATGTCGGCGATGCCTTGCAGCCACAGGTCGTTGGTGGCGCCTCCGCCAGTGGCACGAAGGGTCGCCGCCGGGAACCCGAAGTCGGCGCCGAACTGTTCGAGTGTCCAGCGGAGGTTGAGGCCGATGCCTTCCAGGAGGGCGCGCAACACGTGGGCGCGGCTATGTTCGAGGCCGATGTTGAAGATCGTACCGCGCGCGGTAGTAGTGGTGACCGGGCAACGCTCGCCCATCAGCCAGGGTGTGAAAAGCAGGTGATCCGAGCCGGGCGGCACCTTGGCCAGCTCTTGATTGATCAATTGCTGGATGCCGGCGGTGGCTGGGTCGGCGCGCTCGACCGGGTAGAAGCGGTCAAGGAACCAGCTCAGATTGGAGCCAGCCGATTCGGTGATGCCGACGACCAGATTCATCGCCGGGTCGCCGCTCTGCAAGCAGACCGCACCGTGCCGGTGTTTCAGCGGCCGCTTAGTGGTCACGCCCGCCCAGGCCGAGCTGCCGAGGTAGATGTGCGCCGCCCCCTCGCTGGTTGAGCCCGTACCCAGCGCCGCGCTCTGCGTGTCGTCGCAACCGCCATAGACGGCGACTGTGGTCGGGAGTTCCATTTCCTGCGCCGCTTCTGGCGTGAGGGTGCCGACGCGGTCGATGGAGCGGACCAGCGGCGGCAGCTTGCGCAGGTCGAAGCCGACGACTCGGAACAGGATCCGGTCCCAGTCCTTCTTTTTCAGGTTGAAGGCGTAGGAACAGGCACCGGACCATTCGGTCACCCGCCGCCCGGTGGCGCGGAACTTGAGGTAGCCGTTGACATCGAGCACATGCTCCATGGCGCGATACACCTCGGGCCGGTGGCGCATGAGCCACTTGAGCTTCGGCACGCAGTCCTTGCCGCTGATCTCGATGCCGATGATCGACCGGAAGATCGCGCGTCCGCCCACCAGGCGCATCAGGGCGACAGCTTGTTCCTCCGCCCGGCTGTCCACCCAGGCGATGTTCGGATGCAGCACTTGGCCCGCAGCATCTACTGCAATGATGCCCTGGGCCTGGGTCGAGAACGCCATCCCGATCACCGTGTCCCGGTTGATCCCGCTCTCCTGGAGCACGTGCCGGGTATTGGTGACGGCTGCCTTCCAGTAATCCGCCGGGTCCTGCTCAAACCAGCCTGGCTGGGGCAAGACGGAAGGGTAGGGCGTGGTATGGGAGGCGAGGATTTCCCCGCGAACGTTGACCAGCGCGGTCTTCAGGCCGCTGGTGCCGACGTCATGGGCGATGACATGCTCCGATGGTTGCATGGTTACGTGGGGCGTGGGGCGTGGTTACATGAGTTGCATGGTTGCATGGTTACATGAGTTACATGGTTGCATGAGTTACATGGTTGCATGAGTTACATGGTTGCATGAGTTACATGGTTGCATGAGTTACATGGTTGCATGAGTTGCATGGTTGCATGAGTTGCATGGTTGCATGAGTTGCATGGTTGCATGAGTTGCATGGTTGCATGAGTTGCATGGTTGCATGCGTGAC
>CAIWJG010000608.1 GCA_903912925.1 uncultured Verrucomicrobia subdivision 3 bacterium
CGCGAGATACTGGCAAACTACGAGCGGCTGAAGGGAATCCACCATAATCCTAATCTTAATCCCGCTCCTAATCCCCTCCGAGCGGATTCAGATTAAGATTACGATTCAGATTACGATTATGATCAGGATCACTCTTGTCCAAAATAACGGTTTGAAATGAAGAACCTCCGACGACTGTGTACGATGTGTTTGTCACAACTCATCACCGCGGTTGGTGCCGCGGACACAGAAGCGGAGGCATGGTTATGGTACGCACGGGAAGTTGTTTTGCGCAAGTCTTGGCGATGGTGGATCGGTACGGGTTTGACCGGACCATTCGGGAGTTGGACGCCGAACGTGGCACCAAGGGATTCCGAAGCTGGGACCAGTTTGTGGCGATGTTGTTCTGTCAGTTGGGCTCGGCGGACTCGCTGCGGGAGATTTGCGGCGGGCTGAGCACGGCCCTGGGCCGGATGGTGCATCTGGGATTGAAGGAAGCGCCGAAACGCTCGACACTGGCCTATGCGAATTCGCACCGGCCGTGGCAGGTGTACGAGCGGATTTTCGAGCAGGTGTTGGGGCGCTGCCACGAACTTTCGGCCACCAGACGACGGCCGTTCCGCTTCAAGAACCCGCTGCGGCTGCTGGATGCGACCGTAATCGACCTGTGCCTGGAAGTGTTTGACTGGGCCAAGTTCCGCCGCACAAAGGGGGCGATCAAGTTGCATCTGCAATTGCAGGACCGTGGCTGCCTTCCCTGCTGGGCGCTGGTAACCGACGGCTCTACGCATGAAGTGCGTGTGGCACAGGGGCTTTCGTTCGATCCGGGCACCATCGTGGTGATGGATCGGGGGTACACCGATTACTCGATGTTTGGGCGCTGGACCGCCCAAGGCGTCTTTTTTGTCACGCGGCTGAAGGCGAACGCCGACTACGAGGTGGTGCATACGATTCCCGGCGGAAAGGGCGCATTCCGGGGCGAGGAATGGATCCGGCTGACCGGCACGGCCGCCCGAGACTGCCAGTACGTCCTGCGCCGTATCCACATCTGGGACCCGGAGAACGACCGGGAAATCATCCTGCTGACCAACCAGCGCAGCTTGTCGGGAGCCACCATCGGTCGCATCTACCGATACCGCTGGCAGATCGAGTTGTTTTTCAAGGCCTTGAAGCAGAACCTCAAGATCAAAACCTTCGTGGGCACCAGCGAGAACGCCGTCAAAACGCAGATTTGGACAGCATTGATCGCCATGCTGCTGTTGAAGTTCATGCAGTTGAAGTCGTCCTGGCACTGGAGCCTCTCCAACCTGGCCGCCATGTTGCGGTTTAACCTCTTGACCTACCGCGACTTGTGGGCTTGGCTCAACGATCCCTACGGCGTCCCGATCCAGGAGCCGGCTGCCGTGCAACTGACCTTGGCCCTCTGACACCTTGGACAGCATTCCCGAGACCTCAACCCAACCAACCCGTCCAACACCATGAAAACGCTAGCAAATCAACAGGTCACCCGGCATAATTGGGGCTGTCTTGGACAGCAATGGATCAGGATGTTTTGTTCCCAGTGACCGGTTCGATCGCGCGGCTAGTCATCACCCGCAACCGAAAGGTAGGGCGGCCAGTCCCTTGGCCGCCGCGGTGCTCGAATGGC
>CAIWJG010000609.1 GCA_903912925.1 uncultured Verrucomicrobia subdivision 3 bacterium
AGAAAGGGGAATGGCTCCCGTTCAGCCTGCGGTTTTCATTCTTCATTCTTCATTCTTCATTCTTCATTCTTCCTTCTGCATTCCCTCTCCTCAACTCTCTCCCCTTCGGAAGGGGAGAGGGAGCAGCCTCGGCAGCTTTGGGTGTAGGGTATGCTGCGGGCTCCTCAGTATTGCGCGAGGTTACCGTCTTCTTGATCCTTAACCCGTATTGCGAGGCTAGCGACCAAGCGGTTTCTTACGGCCAACCGCTTTCCGCCTTGCTGAACCCGGGTTTGGGAATAAGACTGATGGTAATGTTAACAAAGTTCTTCATCGGCGCAGCTCTCGGCTTGGCGGTTACGACCGGCCTGGCAGCCGACACGCTGCCGGCTCCTCAACGCTTCCAGCAGGAAGTGGCGCAGCATTTCACCGAAAAGGAAGGCTCTCCGTCAGGCCCAGTGGCCTTGGTGGATTGCGTTGCCAGTGGCGCGATCCGGGTCTTCGCAGCCGGGCAGTGGTACGAATTACAAGACGGCAAGTGGCAGGTGAACGCTGGCCTGAAGCCCGGAAGCGACACGCAATTCACCTTTGCCGACAGCAAAGGCCAGCCGGCACACGCGCCCGTCCCCTGGCGCGAGGTGCGGCAAGTCCTCCGCGCGGGCGCGACTAACTACGTGGCTGGCGCCCGTGCCTGCTTCGCTGTCCCTGAAGGCAGTGCAGCGGTCTCACTGGGCTGGCCCGAGGGCCTGACAGTGCGGCAGATTGCGGTCTCGCCGGAGGGGGTGTTGCACGTGGCTTCGAGCGCCGGGCTGTGGGCTCTGCACGGCAAGGAATGGCAACAGGTCCGGGTGCTGGACGAAGGCGGGCGGGGTTGGGCAATGGGCGACGTGCTGGGCGTGGCATTCGACTCGAAGGGGCGGTTGTGGTTTGCCACCAAGGCCGGGGCTGGCTGCCAGCTTGCCGAGGGCTGGAGTTTCTACGAAGGCAAGGATGGTTTGCCCTGGAACGACTTTACGGGCATCGCGGCTGGTCCCGAGGGGGAGGTTTGGTTTGCCACGCATCTCGGCGCAGCGCGATTCGATGGGAAGGAATGGGCCTACCGCCAGGGGCCGCGCTGGCTGCCAAACGACGATGTCGCTCAGGTGGTCGTGGACGGAAAAGGCGCGGCCTGGTTTGCCACGGCGGCCGGGGTTGGTTGCATTGAACGACGGCCCATGACGCTGGCGGAGAAGGCGGAGTTCTACGAGCAGGAGATCGAGCGTTATGTCAAGCGCACGCCTTACGGATACGTCGCCGAGGCACCGCTGCGCAAGGTCGCGGACAAGAGCACTGCCAATCCCCAGGACAGCGACAACGACGGTCTGTGGACCTCGATGTATGGGGCCGGGGAATGCTTCGCTTACGGCGCCACCAAGGATCCGCAGGCCAAGGAGCGCGCAAAGAAGGCGTTCGAGGCGCTGCGCTTCTTGCAGAAGGTGACGCAGGGGGGGGATCATGCGCCGCCCAAAGGCTATGTCGCCCGCACCATCCGGCCCGTGGAGTGGCCCGATCCCAATGTGGGCCGGATCGAGGGCGACCGGGAGGAACAGAAGCGCGACAAGCTGTGGAAGGTCTATGAGCCGCGCTGGCCAAAGAGCGCTGACGGCAAGTGGTACTGGAAATCCGACACCAGCAGCGACGAGCTGGACGGACACTATTTCTTCTACCCGCTTTACTACGACCTGTGCGCCGACACGGATGCGGAGCGCGAGCGGGTTCGCGAAGTCGTGCGGGATTTGACCGACCATTTCCTCGCGCATAGCTACGCGCTCATTGACCACGACGGCAAGCCGACGCGCTGGGCCGTCTATGGACCGCAGTCCCTCAACCGCGAGCCCTATTGGTGGCTGGAGCGCGGGCTGAAATCCCTGAGCATGCTCAGCTACCTGTCGGTAGCGTCGCATGTCACCGGCGATCCGAAATACGCCGCGGCAGCGCGCGCGCTCGTCGAGCAAAACGGCTACGCGCATAACGCCATGCACACGAAGGTCCAGCATGGCCCGGGGTCAGGTAACCAATCCGACGACGAGATGGCCGTCATGTGCTATTACGGGCTGCTGCGTTTTTCCCAGGACGAGGCGCTGAAGACCATGATGCGGTATTCCTTTTACCGCTACTGGTTGAATGAGGCGCCCGAGATGAACCCGTTCTTTAACTTCGCTTACGCGGCTGTCTGTCTAAAAGCCACGGCGAACAGCCCGTGGGGAGATTTTCCGGTCAGCCCCTGGAGTGGCTGGCTTGATGACTCGATGGCCACACTCGACGGTTTCTCACTCGACCGGCTCAACTGGCCGCTGCGCAACAGCCATCGGCTCGACCTGGTCCGGCTCCCGCCCGTCCGATCGGTTGACGTGGAAAGCCCCGACCACGGGCGCCGACGCGGAAACCGGGTGAACGGCAAGGTGCTTCCCGTGGAGAACCGCCAGTTTAACCATTGGAACACCGATCCGTGGGAACTGGATTACGGTGGCAACGGGGGCGAACTGGCCGCCGGCACCGTCTATCTGCTGCCCTACTACATGGGCCTCTACCATGGCTTCATTCAAAAGCCCGGGTCCTGAGGCTGACTTGCTTCCCAAATCCACGGCTTGCTCAGAATGAGATCGCTCGCGACTGCCGCCGCCCTTTTGTTGATGTCACTGTGGGGTTTGGCGGACCCCAGCACAGAATTCATCCGCGTGGCGCCGGACCATTGGGGGTTTGAGACTAGCGACACAAAGACTCGCTTCATCCCGTTCGGCGCGAACTTCGTGCTGAGCGAGAAGCGGTATCTGAACATGTTCGGCCCCGGGGTGTATGACCGGCAGCGTTACGAGCGCGTGCTGGCAGCGCTGGAAGGTTTGGGATTCAACACGGTGAAAGTGTTCCTGCCCATAGGGGAGGTGCTCCCAGATCCGCAAGTGCCCGGCGAGGCCCGCATCGCGCCTGGCTACCTGGACCACCTGGAAGCATTCTTGCAGCAGGCCAGCCGCCACCACATCCGCGTCGTCGTGAGCCTGGCCTGCTGGGGCGGCAATGGGCTCAAGTGGTGGCATGAGGGCGGCGAGTATTTTGGACGGCATCCCTGGCGCGCAGACCCGGGTATTGACTCCCTCGACGTGCTCACACGCTTCTGGACGCAGATTTGCAGCCGCCTGCGAGACAACCCGACCATCTTCAGCTACACGCCCGCAGTCGAGTGGGAATTCCCCGCCGGCAACCTGACGTGGACGCCCCCCGGTAAACAATACGGCCGCCTGGAGACCGTCCCGGGCCTTTTCTACTGGCGCGCGTTCGTGCAGGCGCGCTACCACGACTCTATCGCCCAGTTGAATCGCGCCTACGGTACCGCCTATGACGATTTCCGCGCTGTTCCCGTGGTGGATTACACCTACGACGCCAACGCAAAGCGCTACGCTGATCCGGAAGCCAAGATCCTGGATTACCAGAACTTCCGCGAGTGGGCGTCGCACCGATACTTCAAGCCGCAGATTGGCGCCATCCGCGCCGCCGACCGGCGGCACATGGTCACCATCAGCAATCATTCCCGCGTTGGGATTGGGCTGTGGGAAGGGGCGGCGCAATATTTCATCGGCTACGAAGTGCCGGAGCAATCGGACCTGGTGGACTACCTGACCACCCACGACAACGAGAGCCAGTCGAGATTGAAGCCGGGCGAGACGATCGAGAACGTGGTACACAAGTTGGTTGTGCAGGCCAGGTATTGCAATGCATTCGCCCGGAAGCCGCTGATTATCGAGGAGTTCACCTTCGCAGCGCCCGATCCGAACCGGGTGGCCGATTGCCAGGCCCGGATGGTCCTTGGCACTATCGGCCAGGTCAGCGGGTGGATGAACTGGTATGTTCAATTCCCGCACGACGCCGACACTGCTGACACGCCGGGAGCCGATCATAGCGCCATCCTGGACGATGAGTTTCGCCCGACGCCCTGGGGCCTCCGCGCCCGGGACTTGATCGTTCAATTGCGCGGCACAGACCTCGCCCGCTTACCCCCAAAAACCACCATCGAGCTAGACCGCCAAAAAGAGCTGGTCCCCCACGACACGGGCACCCAGCTCCGCATTGATCACGACTGGACCAATTACCAACACCCCATTGATTTCCTATGGCCGTCGAACCAGTGGATTGGCCTCGATCTTCGGGGCAAGTCAGGCCAGTGATGGCCGGGCTAGAACCGAAAACCGAAATGGGCCAGCCGCCCGCCCGCCCTTCGGATTTCTGATTTCTGATTTCGGATTCCCTTCGGATTTCGGTTTTCGAGCTTCGGATTTGAGCCCGAACGCCGCGTGGGGGCACGCGGCCTACAAGCGCACACCCCTGCTGTAGCCGCGTGCCCTCACGCGGCGTTCAAGGGTGTGAAATAACCTGATTATAGGCGGCGTCGGAGCTGCTCCGCTTGCGCTGCCTGCTGCACTTTGGAGTGCCGGCGTCCGTAGGCGAAGTAGATCACCAGCCCGATGGCCATCCAGACGATGAGTCGTGCCCAAGTGTCAGGCGGCAGCCCATACATTAACCACAGACAGAAGAAAGTGCCCAATGGGCAAACGATCCCAAACAGGGGTGTGCGGAACGGCCTCGGAATTGCAGGATCAGTAAACCGAAGCACAAAGACGCCCAGGCATACGATTGCGAAAGCCAGCAGGGTGCCAATGGAGACCAGCTCGCCCAAAAGGCCGATGGGGAAGAGACCGGCAACCAGCATCGCGATTGAGCCGGTAAGAATCGTAGCCAGCCACGGGGTCCGGAACTTCGGGTGGACAGCGCCAAAGACCGGCGGCAGCAGGCCATCTTTGGACATAGCGTAGAAGATTCGGGGCTGGCCCAGCATCATCACGAGAATCACCGAGGAAAGGCCGGCAATGGCGCCGATCTTGATGATGGGGCGAAGCCAGGCTACAGACTTTCCCAGCGAGTCAATGGCCACGGCGATCGGGTCCGGAACATTGAGGTTGGTGTAATTGATAATCCCGGTGAGCACAAGAGCCACGACAATATAGAGCACCGTGCAAATTGCCAATGAGCCCAGGATTCCAATCGGCATATCCCGCTGCGGGTTTTTGGCCTCTTGCGCGGCGGTGGAGACGGCGTCGAAGCCGATGTAGGCAAAGAAGATGACCCCGGCGGCCCGCAGCACGCCGCCCCAGCCGAAAGTGCCCGGGCCCAGGGAGGGCGGGACAAAGGGCTGCCAATTCGCTTTGTTAATATAGGCCAAACCGACCGCAATGAATGCCAGGATCACGATCAATTTAATGCCCACGATGATGTTGTTGAAGGTGGCGGACTCCCTGATGCCGAGCACGAGCAGAACCGTAATAATGCCCACGATCACCATGGCAGGGACGTTGAGGACGTCCCCGGTGCTTGTCCAACCCTCGGTGAACAGGCGCCAAATGTTCCACCCCGCATCCGCAGGTGCGGCGTGGTTATAGGGTGCAGAGGTGAAAGCCGGCGGAATGACGATGCCAAGATCCTTTAGGAAGGAGACGATGTAGCCCGACCAACCGACCGCAACGGTGGAGGCGGCGAATAAATACTCCAGGATAAGGTCCCAGCCAATAATCCAGGCAACAAACTCGCCCAGCGTGGCATACCCGTAGGTATAGGCGGAGCCTGAAACTGGGATCATGGCTGAGAACTCGGCGTAGCAAAGCCCGGCGAAGGCACACGCCAGCCCCGCGAGTATGAACGAGAAGACGATGGCTGGACCCGCGTATTTGGCGGCGGCCTGGCCGGTGAGAACGAAGATGCCCGCGCCAATGACCGCCCCGATACCCAAAGCGGTCAAGTTCACCGGTCCCAGCGCTCGCTTCAGGCTGTGGTCGGAGAGGATCTCTGCCTGCAGGTCGGAAATCTTTTTGCGGCGGAACAGGTTCATGATTGGCTGGAGGTGGACATGTCGATTATGGGCCCAGGTTACTGGGCTACTGGTGCGGAAAAGTCAAGAAAATGCCAGGAAGCTGGCACCGATCGATGTCTGCCCAAGGGCAGCATGACAGAATTGCTGGCCGATGTCGCCTGCTACGCCGGGTAGATTCTTATTCCAAATCGCTTTCAAGCTGAGCCGCACTGCCCCTCACCCTGCCCTCTCCCCATCGGATGGGGAGAGGGAGTAGCCTCGGCAGCTTTGGGTGTAGTGTGTAGTGTATGCTGCGAACTCCTCAGTATGAGCCTAATTCAACGGCAGTGGGGCCGGGGTGAGGGGGAACAACCTGCGATGCTCCCCAATCGCGTTACGTAGCGCGTTTTCTTGACCACAGTACTAACGCGAGCAGTTTCGTCGTGCAGTTTGGCGACCAGGCCTGTCCAATCAATGTCATGACGGATCGCACCTACAACATCGTACGCGGGATTGTGCTGCTGGCGATCGCACTCAGCTTCTTCGGCTGGGTCCTGATACGCTGCCTCAAGCGCAGTGGCGAGCCGAGGAAGCTTCTGTTGAAGTGGGTCATTACGGTGCCAGTGATGTGGTTCCTCGTGGCGGTGGTGGCGCCGATGGCGCTTCAGGGGGGCATTTACACTCGCATCTGCCTCCCGCTGACGGCGGGCTGCGCCATCGCATTGACCATTCTCTGGCGGCACAGCATCGCCGAGTTGGCGGCGAAGCCCTTCACTATGCTTTACGACGGTGGCAGCCAGGACTGGATTCCCAAGCCGGGCTATTCGATCGCGCAATCCCGGCAGAAGAAGGGGCAATACCTGGAGGCCATCGCCGAAATCCGCCGGCAGCTTGAGCGGCTTCCCACCGATGTCGAGGGCCAGATGCTGCTGGCGAAGATCCAGGCCCAAGACCTCAAGGACCTGCCAGCGGCCGAACTGACCATCGAGAGCCTCTGCGCCCAGCCCGGCCACGCCCCGCAGATCATTATGTCTGCCCTCTATGCAATGGCGGATTGGCACCTGCAAGTCGCACAGGACCGCGCGGCGGCGGAACGGGCCCTGCAGAAGGTCATTACGCTGTTCCCCGAAACCGAGTTCGCCTTGAGCGCGGCGCACCGCATCGCTCATCTGAGCAGCCCGGCGATGCTGCTGGCGTCACAGGAGGAGAAGAAATTCATCGTGCCGGAAGGGGTGAAGAACCTTGGCCTGCTGCGGGATCATGAGCATCTGAAACCGGCCGAGCCCAACCCGGAACAAGTGGCCGGTGAATGCGTGAAGCATCTGGAGCAGCATCCGCTGGACATGGAGGCGCGGGAAAAGCTGGCGGTCATTTATGCCGACCATTACGGCCGGCTAGACCTGGCGGCCGGCGAGCTGGAGGAAATGATAACCCACCCGCACCAGCCCGGGCGGCTGGTGGTTCACTGGCTGAACTTATTGGCCGATCTGCAAATCCGCCACGGCGCCAACTACGAGGCCGTCCGGGAAACGCTGCAACGGATTGTTGATCGCGCCCCGGACGGCGCTGCCGCCGAGCTGGCGCGGCACCGGCTGGCGCTGCTGAAGCTGGAGATGAAGCCAAAAGACAAGAGCCAAGCCGTTAGGCTTGGCTCTTACGAACAGAATATCGGGCTGAAGCGGGGCTTACGGGGTCGCTAGCTTGATGCCGATTTCATTTTGCAGTTGTTGCGTGAGACTCAGATCCGTGCCGCCCCCACGGGTGCGCACCTGCACCTTCACTGAAGTCACCTCTGGATCCACCGCTTCGACTCGCACCCAGACGTTTTGGCCGTTGACCTTGGCTTCAATGGTCTTTACGGCATTGGTGCCAGGGTTAATGACGCTTTCCCGCGAGATCGTGCCGTTGCGAGCGACCACATCGAGCGCCGCGGCATAAACCAAGTCCACGGTCCGTTTGTAGCGGTTCTCGAACTTGTCTTTGCCGGGCGACAACGCGAACGCATGCTGGTCGTTTACTGTCTTCACGCAGCCCGACACGAGAACGAGCCCCCCGAGTAACACCACAAGCATCTTCGTATTCATGCCGGATATGCAACCACATTCCCGCCAGCCGTCAAGCCCGGATTGGACTTTGAGATCTTCACGCTGGCTGCTACTATGTGCAGAGAATATATGGAAGCCGACGAAAGCAAGCAGCCTGAACGTAAGACACTAGACGACCGCAACCGGATGACCGACCTGGAGCGGTTGCGCCACTCGTGCGCCCATGTGATGGCCACCGCCATCCTGCGCCTGTGGCCCGACGCCCAGTTCGCCGCCGGGCCGCCGGTCGAGAATGGGTTCTATTACGACGTGGAGCTCCAGCATCGCATTTCGCCAGAGGACTTCCCGGCCATCGAGGCCGAGATGAAGCAGGAGATAAAGGCCAATCGCCTCTTCGAGAAGGTGGTCGTGCCCCGCGAGCAGGGGCTCAAGGACTCGGAGAGTGGCCGGCTCGGTGGCTTGAGCGAGCGGCCGGGCAACCCGAGCAAGTTCAAGCTCGGCAACCTGGCGGACATCCCGGAGGGCGAGCCGATCACTTACTTCAAGAGCGGCGATTTCATTGACCTGTGCGCCGGGCCGCACGTGATGCGCACCGGCAACATCGGCGCGTATAAGCTCACCAGCGTGGCGAGCGCCTACTACAAGGGCGACGAGAATAACCCGCAGCTCCAGCGCATTTACGGCACCGCCTTCAAGAACAAGACGGAGCTGGAGGCTTACTTCAACATGCTGGAGGAGGCCAAGCGCCGTGACCATCGCAAGATCGGTCAGGAGATGGGGCTTTATACGATTGACGCCGACTTCACCGGGCCCGGCCTGCCGCTTTGGCTTCCCAAGGGCGGCGCGATTGTCGAGGAGTTGGAGAAGCTGGCTAAGGAGACTGAGTTCCTGGCGGGCTACGTGCGGGTCAAGACGCCGCATATCGCGAAGGAGGTCATGTACAAAACCTCCGGCCATTTGCCTTATTACGCCGAGTCGATGTTTCCGGCAATGCGCCTGCCTATTGAGAATGAGGCAGTTGTCCAAGCGCGCATACGCGATATTCAGAAGAACGAGGACAGGTTCATGGATGAAGTCCCACAGAACTCAGAACAGTTTGAAGCATTCATCCGTGATCGCAGGTCTACCTTTACTAGGGAGCATAAGGAGCTTAGACAATTGGAGGCTGGGCTGGAGGCTGGCGAGCTCTATTACCTCAAGGCCATGAACTGCCCGCACCACCACCGCATCTTTGCGGCGGAGCCGCGCAGCTATCGCGACCTGCCGCTGCGGCTGGCGGAGTACGGCACCTGCTACCGCTACGAGCAATCAGGCGAGCTGTTCGGCCTGATGCGCGTGCGTTCCCTCAACATGAACGACTCGCACATTTACTGCACCCCGGAGCAGTTCGCGCAGGAGTTCAATGCCGTCAACGAGATGTATCTGAAGTACTTCAAGATCTTCGGCATCGAGAAATACGTGATGCGGTTCAGCACCCACGTCAAAGAGGGGTTGGGCAAGAAATACGTCAACGAGCCCGAGCTGTGGATTCAGACCGAGAACATGGTGCGCGACGTCCTCAAGACCTCGGGCATCAACTTCGTCGAGGTGGCCAATGAAGCGGCGTTCTACGGACCGAAGATTGATGTGCAGGTGTGGAGTGTCATTGGCCGCGAGTTCACGCTGGCCACCAACCAGGTGGACTTTGCCGTGCCGCGCAAGTTCGGCCTGGTCTATCGGGATCGGGATAACACCGAGAAGACGCCGTTGTGCATTCACCGCGCGCCGCTGGGCACGCACGAGCGGTTCATCGGGTTCCTGATCGAGCATTACGCCGGCAACTTCCCGCTGTGGCTTGCGCCCGAGCAGGTGCGCGTGCTGACTATCGGCGAGGATGAACCGCTGGTGAACTACGCGAAGGCCATCGTGCAGGAGCTGCGCGCCAACATGGTCCGCGCCGAGGGCGATTACAGCAACGACAAGATCAACGGCAAGATCCAGCAAGCCGAGCTGGCCAAGGTCCACACGATGCTGGTCATTGGCCCGCGGGATATGGCCGCCAATGCCGTGAGCGTTCGCGTCCACGGCAAAGGCAGCCTGGGGGCGAAACCGAAGGCGGAGGTTGTGGCGGATATTTTGGCCGCGGTCCGCGAGCGGCGGGCGTAGCGTGAGCAAGGCTTTTCTTTAGGCCGCCGGTTTGCCAGGATGACGCTGTGGAAGCTCTTGACGAGAACCTGCTTCGGACAGCAACGCAACGACTGGTGGCGGAGTTTCAGCCTGAGCAGATCTGGTTGTTTGGCTCGCACGCTTGGGGCGCGCCCACCGAGGACAGTGACGTGGACCTGATGGTAATCGTCCGGGACAGTGACGAGACCTCGGTGCGCCGCTCGCAACGCGCCCATCGCTGTCTGCGTGGGTTACGGATGCCGAAGGACGTAGTGGTTCCCACCCGCGCACAGGTTGACCGGTATAAGCATCTCCGCGCCTCGCTGTTTCACCAAGTCCTGAACCAAGGGCGCAAACTGTATGGATGAGGCTGCGAAAGACCTGGTGTGCGATTTCGTTCTCGGCCTGCTCCCGCCTGAAGCCCGCCCGCGTGAAGGAGAACGTGCCTGAGCACACGGCGGTGTTGGTGATTGATGTGCAGAGGGGACTGTTCTGCGCGGAGCCCGTGCCGTTTGAGGCGGAGGCCGTTGTCGCACGGATCAACGAGGTGACGGCGAAAGCCCGCCGTGCCGGCGCGCCAGTGATCTTCATCCAACACGACGGCGAGCCGGGGGGTGAGGACGTGGTGCCGTTCACGGAGGGTTGGAAGTTGCACCCGGATCTTGAGGGCCGGTCGGGTGATTTGGTTATCCGCAAGACGACGTGTGACGCATTCTACAGCACGACACTCGAAGCCGAGCTTCGGTCGCGCGGGATCAAGACGGTGGTGTTGATGGGTTATGCAACGGACTTCTGCGTGGACGCGACGCTGCGCAGCGCGGCGAGCAAGGACTTCGGTATCATCGTTGTAGCCGATGCGCATACGACCTCGGACAATCCTGTGCTGAAGGCAGAGGTAGTGAGGCAGCATCACAACTGGGCGTGGGCGAACGCGATTACTAAGCAGGGTGTGACGGTGCTCAAGACCGAAGAGGTGAGTTTTTCGACCGGTGCTACGGTTTAGATTGGGTTTGGACCCGGGAGGGCGAGCGTCCTCGCGAGCCCTGACTATCAGAGAGCTTCGAGGAGTTTGGGTTCGCGAGGCCGCTCGCCCTCCCGGGGTTCGCATTGGCCCGCGGGCTGCACAGCCGCGCATCGCTCGCTGCGAGCGTGTTGCGAGCGTGTTGCAAGCGTGGAGATAGGGAGGTGATCGCGTGTTGCTCCATAGGTATTCCATAGGTACTCCATAGGATCTCCATAGGACTTCCATAGGAATGCGGGGCGTAACCCCCCACCTTACCGGTGCCTTCACCCGCCCGCTGCCTGAGACGGACAGATCGAGATCAGACCCGTTTCCGATCGCATACATTCAATGTCTGCGACCGGTTCATGGAAGAGGCTATTCCTTCTCGCCGGGCCAGACGGGGCGGTGGCGGGGGTTTTCGGCTTTGAAGTCGCCGAGGCTCGACCAGTAGAGGCGCTGGGATAGGTCCACTTCGGCCACGGCGACGGTGCCCCACTCTTTGGCCTGGGCCAACACCCGGCCTTCGCGATCGTAGATGGCCGAGATCATCCAATGGGAGGGGACGTCGGTGTAGGTGCTGCTGACGAGGAAGACGTGGTTCTCGCAGGCGCGCGCGGCGGCGAGCATCGGGTTGCAGCCAGCTACCGGGAAAGCGATGACCTCAGCGCCGTGGATGCTGAGTTGCCGGGCGACTTCGGGGAAGAAGCCGTCGTAGCAAACCATCATGCCGACTTTGCCGAAACGCGTCTCGAACACGGGATATTCGTGCCCCGGCATGATGCCCGCCTCAATCTCGGTGCGCGGCAGCGCCACCTTGCGGTACTTGCCGATCAGCTTGCCGTCCGGGCCGATCAGCACGGCGGTGTTGTAGATGAGGTGTTTGTCGCGCTCGACGAGGCCGGCTACCAGATAGAGGCCATGCTGCCGCGCCAGCTCGCCGAAGTAATCGGTGGCCGGACCGGGGATCGGCTGCGCAGCATCGAGATAGGAAACGCCGTTGCCGGTGGCAGTGATGGTCTCGGGCAGGACCACCAGGTCCGCCTTCTGCCGGGCGGCTTCTTCGACGAACGGCGCGAACTGGCGGCAACTGTCCATCGCCGTCTTCGCGCGTTTCGGGATGTAATGCACCGTCGCCAGGCGCACCTTGCGCGGGGCGGGCGGCTCCGACTCGGCGAACACGACGTCGCTCCACTCGACCTTCGCGCGTGGCGCCCAGCGCAGGTAGAGTTCCACGATGGCGTGGGTGGCCTTGGACGGTGCGCGGTAGATGCCGCCTGCCTCAGTCCAGCCCGCCGCGTCGGTGGGGCCGTCGCTGGGGTATTCGGGCTCGGAGATGGGCAGCACACCGGGGGCGTAGCTTTGAGCGCCTGGCTCGTCGCGGCGAGGAGCCTGGTCATGGTCATCGCGCCAGAGGATGCGCGCCAGCACGGAGCGCCGGGGTGAGGGCACGTGGTCCACGCGCCGCAGCGCGTGGAACTGGTAGGATTGACCGCCCTTTACCGGGAAGGTCTTGGCCCAATGGCCGTCTAGGCCTTCCAGCTTGCCGGTGCGAATGATGAAGGCGCCTTTGCCCGACGGACCGGCTTTGGGATTGTAAGTGAACTCGGGGCGAAGCTCGTCGCGAGGAGAGAAAGCTTGCCAGCCGTTGGGAGCGGGCGGGAGCGAAGATGCGGCCTGGCCAGCAAGGACGCCAAAGGTCAGCGCCAGCAGGACGTAGGGCAGGAGAAACCCGAAGGCCGAAGCCCGAAGGCCGAAAGAAGGCCGA
>CAIWJG010000610.1 GCA_903912925.1 uncultured Verrucomicrobia subdivision 3 bacterium
CCTCGTAGCATCGAACGTGAGTTCGATCATTATGCCGGGGTCAGTGTTCCCAGCACCGCGCATCAAGCCCGATCTGGCGCGCCGCACGCTGGAGGCGCAGAGGCTTGTGACCAGTAATCAGTAGTTAGCAGAGAACAACATGAAAATCGTAAACAATAATATAAAGTCGAAGCTGAGCGTTTTGGGAGTGGCTTGCGCTCTCGCGGCGTCACTGGCCCGGGCCCAATCCGAATCAGGCTTATACCGCCCGCTCACCCTCGCACCTGCCGACGCGGCTGCCTCCGGCGGCGGGGGCGCCGGCGATAACGACGAGAAGACCATCGGCCCCCTGAAGCTGCTCGACGACGGGTGGTATTTCACTCTCGCAGTGCCAGCCCTCCTCCCAAGCTTCAGTGGCGAGGTTGGTGTCAATGGCCACAACTCGCACATTGATGTGCCTGCCGACAAAGTTATCCAGAACCTCGACATGGCGGCCTTCTTCCGGGGGGAGGTAAGCAACGGCCGCTTTGGCATCATGGCCGATTTCATTACTATGAGCCTTTCCACCAGAATCGAGCCGGACGGCCTGGTGAAGACGTTGGGCGTCCATTTCGATGAAATCATCGGCGAACCGGCGTTGCGCTGGCGCTTGCTCGAAGGGGCTCGCGGCTGGCTCGATGTCTATGCCGGTGTGCGTTACGTGAATATCTATCAATCCGCCGACGTCCAGCCCAATGCGCAACGGATCGAAGCGACGAGCACCGCCCTGGTCAATGCGGTCGGCGACCGGCTGCGCACGGCGCTCAGCGAGAGCGGGCTGCGCGATCTTATTGCGCAAGACGTCGGCGGCCAACTCACGGCGCTCGGGGGCGCAACGACGCTGCCAGCGGCGCCCATCGCCGGGTCTTTACCCGGGGCGATACGCGATCAGATCCAGGCGATCATCGACGCTCGGAAGGCGGAACTCGCAGAGGCCATTCGCCAGGGGGCGCAGCAGCGCATCAACGCAATCAAAAGCGATCTCAGCCAAAGCATCGCGCGCACCATCGAGTCCGGGCTCGATAAGAGTGTCTCGCGCGTGGACGACTGGTGGGATCCCATCATCGGCATGCGTGGGCGTTTTAATCTGAGCCGGGCGTGGTATCTCACCGGCAGGACCGACATCGGCGGTTTCAGCGTTGGCTCTCAACTGGCGTGGCAGGTCGAGGCCGCGCTGGGCTATCAGATCACGCGCAACTTCTTCGTCGAGGCGGGCTACCGTGCGCTTAGTATGAATTACCAAGGCAACGGCTTCACCTACGACGTCATCGCCCAAGGCGCGGAAGTGACGATAGGGGTGTCGTTCTGATCGCCATGAAGGACGAATTAATGACCGGCAAGGTCCACCTGACCCAATTCGATGCCGTGGCCGGCATCAAGCCCGACCTGGCCCGGCGCACGCTGGAGGCGCTCAGAAGGAGCAGTAATCAGTAACCAGTGAGAATACACGCTCAGAAGAATCGAGACGCCGCAAACCGGGCGTTGGAGGGGACCAAAGTCCGGGCTCCGACTCAACGGGCACAAACCGGGTTACGCGGGATAGGGGTGTCTTGTTTTGGGACACGCCAATGCAGCCTCAGTTGCTTAAGCCAATCCGACTATGGGTGCCGGGGAGAGTCTTGGGAGAATCGCCGGACATACACCGGAGTCTCGCCGTAGTACCTCTGATCGCCGATCAGAGGTACTACGGGGAGACTCCGATGGGGCTCCGGTGTGGCAATGGAGGTGTGAGGGGGCGGTAGGGGACGCTATTCGGCCCATTTCAACCACAACAACGGAGAACTTTCATGACGTGGATTCAGCGCTATAATTTACGGAACTACATCCGGAATTCGATCTGGATTCTGCCGGTGTTCGGTATGGTGGCCGCGCTAGTGTCGGTTAACTGTCTTAACTGGATCGACCAATTCGCCGGCTGGCAATCCAGCCTTGACCCAGGCGCGGCCCTGGCGTTATTCGGCACTCTGGCCGGGTCCATGCTCACTTTCATCGTCTTCCTTTCCTCCAGTCTCTTGCTCGTAGTGCAGTTGGCCAGCGCCCAGCTTAGCCCGCGGATCATCGGGGTCGTGTTCCGGGACCGGGTGACCCGGTTCGCCTTAACGCTGTTTGCTTTCACCTTCACCTTTACGCTGGCTGTCCTCGTGCGAATCCACGCTTCGGTGCCAGGTATCACGGCGCATCTAGCTGCCTACCTTTGCCTGCTCAGCGTGGCAGTTTTCCTGTTTCTCATTGATCATGTGGGCAAGACGTTGCGTCCGAGCGGGGCCTTGCGGGCGGTAGCCCGCCTGGGGCACGAGGTGATCCAAAGTGTCTATCCGCGGCGTCTTTCCGGGCAGCCGGAAGCCGGCCACCGTCCCAAGAATGCACCGGGCGGTGAGCCGGCTGGCACCTTCCCGAGCCCCAACGACGGAGTGCTCTTGGCTTTTGATCTCGAGGGGCTGGTGGCCCTGGCCTGGGAGGCGGAGTGCGTGGTCGAGTTGGTGCCCCAGGTGGGGGATTTCGTGGCGGCCGGGAGCCCGCTGTTCCGCATCTACGGAGGCAAAGGCGGGCCATCGGCCAGTGCGCTGTGTCAATCCATCGCTTTGGGCCAGGAAAGGACGATAGAGCAGGACCCGGCTTTTGGCTTCCGGATCGTGGTGGATATTGCTTCCAAGGCGCTTTCCCCAGCGATTAATGATCCGACCACAGCAGTCCTGGCGATTGACCAGATCCATCACCTCCTGCGCAGTGTGGGCGGACGGCATCTGGATGAGGGACTGGCCCACGACCGGTCCGGCTCGCTGCGGTTGGTTTATCGAACGCCCGATTGGGAGGATTTCGTCTGCCTGGCGGTCACAGAAATCCGCCATTTTGGCGGCACCAGCATCCAGGTGGCCCGCCGCCTCCGCGCCATGCTGGAGAACCTGGCGGAGGTCTTGCCGCCGGAGCGCACCGCACTTCTGCGTGATGAACTGACGCTCTTGCACCGGTCCGCCCGCCGATGCTTTCCCGAGCCCGAAGACCAAGCGCTGGCGGACGTCAGCGATTTGCAGGGTGTGGGTGGGAAACAGTCATCAGTAATCGGTGATCAGTAATCAGTAATCAGCCGAGAGGAAACGACAATGATAACCATACTTGCGGCTATCAACCGCACCGCAGCCGGGTCCTTGGCCGCCGCGGCGACAATTCACTCGCCCCTTGCCCCGTGGCCCCGAACCCTGAGCCCGGAACCCTTCGGCCCCGGCCCCTCGCTACTGGCGACTGATCACTGATTACCGATTACTGATTACTGATTACTGAACCCCGAGACCATGAAACCAAACACCCTGCGCGCCGTCCTCAGCCTCGCGCTGGCCTGCGGGCTGGCTTCCACCGGCTGCACGCACCTCGGCCCCAAAACCGTTGCCGTGGACCGTTTCGACTACAGCACGGCCATCGCAGACTCGTGGAAACAACAGACGCTGCTCAACATCATCAAGCTGCGCTACATGGACTTGCCCGTCTTCATGGACGTAGCGTCCATCGTCAGCGGCTATTCCATGCAAACGGGGGTCAGCATCAACGGCACCCTCTCTTCGGAACATGCGATCCAGGGCAACTACGCGTCGATTGGTGGACAGGCCATCTACACCGACCGGCCCGCGATCACCTACGTGCCGATGACCGGCGAAAAGTTCCTGCGCGGGCTCATCACTCCGATTGATCCGAAGAACGTTTTCTTCCTGCTTCAGTCCGGTTATGCGGCGGACTTCATCCTGGGCCTGGCCGTGGAGTCGCTCAACGGGCTACGCAACCGCTCGACGGCCGGCGGCACGGTCCGGGAGGCGGACCCGGAGTTTATCCGCGTGCTGGACTTGCTGCGCGAAGTGCAGGCAGCCGGGGCTTTCGGGATGCGCGTCGAGGAGGACAAGGTCAAAGGCTCAACCGGCGTGGTGTTCTTCCGGCGCGACGACGTGGCCACCGAGATCTCCGAAAAGGGAGCGGAAATCCGGCGGCTGCTCAAGCTGCCTGCGGATCAGCAGAAGTTCGTGCTCACCTATTCGCCGATGCGCGGGGCGGAAAATGAACTGGCCGTGAACAGCCGTTCCATGCTGCAAATCATGCAAGCTTTCGCCAGCCGTTTGGACGTGCCGGAGGCCCATCTCAAGGACCACAGCGCGTGGCCTTCCCCTCAAAACGCCCCCACGGCGGAGAGCCGCCAGCAAAACGTGCGGATTCACAGCGGCAAGAACAAGCCGGCCTCCGCCTTCGCCGCCGTGCGTTACCGCGACTACTGGTTCTGGGTTGACGACGGCGACCTGCAAGCCAAGCGCGCGCTGACGGTCGTCATGTTCTTCTTCACGCTGGCAGACACCGGCAGCCCCGAGAAACTGCCGCTGATCACCATCCCGGCGCAATAACATGAAACCCAACATTCAACCGAGGCCAACGGAGAGAACGAAGATGGGTGGGGGAACAGTGATCAGTAATCAGCAAGAAGAACAACCGATTAGCGAAAAAGGGACTGTGTGCTAGTCTTAAAATAAGGAAGGAGCTCAGCAATGAAGAATACTGAACAAATCAGATTGGATGAGGCCCGCGAGCAGAAGGTTCCCTGGAAGAAATGGGGGCCATACCTCAGCGAACGCCAGTGGGGAACCGTGCGCGAAGACTACAGCGAGAACGGCAACGCCTGGGATTATTTCACTCATGACCAGGCGCGTTCCCGCGCGTATCACTGGGGCGAGGACGGCTTGGCCGGAATTTCCGACGACAAACAACGCCTTTGCTTTGCCCTCGCGCTTTGGAACGGGCGGGATCCCATTCTCAAAGAGCGCGCGTTCGGGCTGACGAACAGCGATGGCAATCACGGCGAGGACTTGAAGGAGTACTACTTCTACCTCGATTCGACTCCAACGCATTCGTACCTGAAGTATCTCTACAAATATCCGCAGGCCGCCTATCCGTATGATCAACTGGTGCTGACGAATCGCGGCCGAAGCCGCCAGGAAGCCGAGTATGAATTGATCAATACCGGCGTCTTCGACGAGGACCGTTACTTCGACGTGTTCGTGGAATACGCCAAGGAGTCACCCGAGGATATCCTGGTTCAAATCAGCATCCACAATCGGGGTCCGGAGCCCGCGGAAATCCACCTGCTGCCGACGCTCTGGTTTCGCAACCGGTGGTCGTGGGGCCGGGATAATCCCCGGCCATCGCTGCAAGCGCTCGCAGGCAAGGCTGCCGTGGTGAAGGCGAGCCAAGCCGAGCTGGGCGAGCGTTATCTCTATTGCGATGGCCATGCGTCCCTGCTCTTCACCGAAAATGAAACCAACGCGAAGCGGCTGTTTAACGGACAGAATCGGACTCCCTTCGTCAAGGACGGCATCAACAATTTCATCGTCCACGGACAAATGGATGCGGTGAATCCCAAGCAGACCGGGACCAAGGCGGCGGCGCACTATCACCTGACCGTCCAACCCGGAAAGTGCGAGATCATTCGACTGCGATTGACCCCTGTAGCGCCAGGCGCTTTGGGGACGACTTACGGGAAGGAGCAAGGTGCGTTCGGCAAGCATTTTGACGAAGTCCTGCAGGCACGCCGGCAGGAGGCGGATGAATTCTACGCCGGCGTCATCCCGCGGTCGCTGGATGCCGACGCGGCCAACGTCATGCGCCAGGCCCTGGCCGGGATGCTTTGGTCCAAGCAGTTCTTCTATTACGACGTAAACCGCTGGCTCGAAGAGCGGGGCTGCGATCCCTACGTTCCGTCGTCCAAGCGCGCGCCGCGCAATGAACATTGGCACCACATGTACAACGCCGACGTCATCTCCATGCCGGACAAATGGGAATATCCCTGGTACGCCGCCTGGGACCTCGCCTTCCATGTCCTGCCGCTCACCCTGGTGGACGTGGATTTCGGAAAGCAGCAACTCGATTTGATGCTGAGTGAGAATTACCTGCACCCGAATGGCCAGATCCCCGCCTACGAATGGAACTTCGGCGACGTGAATCCGCCGGTGCATCCCTGGGCCACCATCTTCACCTACCGCCTGGAAATGGCGCGCACGGGCAAGGGGGACATCGTGTGGCTGGAGCGAAGCTTTCAGAAGCTGTTGCTCAACTTCACCTGGTGGCTCAATCGCAAAGATCGTTCGGGCAAGAACGCCTTTGAAGGCGGGTTCCTCGGCTTGGACAACATCGGCGTATTTGACCGCAGTTCGCCGCTCCCCACCGGGGGTTACCTCGAACAGGCCGACGGCACCGCCTGGATGGCCTTGTTCAGCCTGAACATGCTTGAGATCGCAGTTGAACTGGCCATGCAGGACGCGACCTACGCGGACATGGTGCTCAAGTTCGTCCAGCACTTCGTCTCGATTGCCTCGGCCACCATTCATGCGGGTGACAACACCGGCATGTGGGATGAGGAGGACGGGTTTTTCTACGACGTGCTGCAATTGCCCAACGGCCAGGCCCAGCGCCTGAAGGTCCGCTCCATGGTGGGCCTGCTGCCGCTCTGTGCGGTCACGGTGTTCTCGGGCAGATTTCGCGAGAAGTATCCCGAGATCGCCAAGAAGTTCCAGGGATTCCTCGACGCCCGCCCGGAACTGAAAACCTTCATTCACGACCCGACCAAACCCGGTTGTGCAGGCCGCCGGCTCGGGGCAATCATGGACGAAATCAAGCTCCGCCGCGTGCTGGCCAAGATGCTGGACGAAAACGAATTCCTCAGCCCTTACGGCATCCGGGCGCTCTCGCGCTTCCATGCCGATCACCCCTACGTTTTCAACGTCGGCGGGCAGGAATACCGCGTGCCCTACCTCCCGGGCGAATCCGACACCGGGATGTTTGGGGGAAACTCGAACTGGCGCGGCCCGATCTGGATGCCGGTCAACGCTCTGATCATCCGGGCGCTGCTTCAGTACTACGCCTACTACGGCAACGAGTTCACCGTGGAATGCCCGACCGGCTCCGGCCGGCAAATGAACCTCTATCAAATTGCCGAGGAGATCTCGGGCCGCCTCGCCAGCATGTTCCTGAAGGGGAAGGACGGTCGCCGTCCAGTGTATGGCGGCGAACCGAAGCTCCAGGAAGATCCGCACTGGCGCGACTACCTCCAGTTCTACGAGTACTTCCATGGCGACACTGGTGCCGGCCTGGGGGCGAGCCACCAGACCGGGTGGACCGGTTTCATCGCCCGAGCCCTGCACTTATTCGCCACCACTACGGCGGAGCAGGCGCTCGAATTCGGCAAAGGCGCCGCCTTTGTTGAGATCGAGAAGCCGGTCAGCCGCAGCCAACCCGCCAGCCAGGCACGCCGCAAACGCTAAGGCAGCGGTAATCAATTAGGGTAGCAAGTCGCGCTTAGCAGTTAGGCTCAATAACATAGTTCCAGTCGCCATGAAACGTGTTGCGTTTTAGGTTCACTCGTTTCATTTCCTCGTCGGAGACTCTCTTTCCGGTTGGATAC
>CAIWJG010000611.1 GCA_903912925.1 uncultured Verrucomicrobia subdivision 3 bacterium
ACCGCATCCGGTCGGACAAGGTAGTGCGTGGTCCGTGGTCCGTGGTCCGTGGTCCGTGGTCCGTGGTCCGTGGTCCGTGGTCCGTGGTCCGTGGTCCGTGGTCCGTGGTCCGTGGTCCGTGGTCCGTGGTCGGTGTTTCGGTGTCCATCTGTGGTGTATTGAATTGTTACGGCGGAAGGTAGTCGTCAGAAGCAGGTGATTGAAATTCGAAATGTGAAAACCCGAATGAGTAGCGCCAAGCGCCCTGCGCCTCGCCCCCCTCGTCTTGCCTGGGCGGCGATGGCGTTGCTTTTGCTAACCGGACCCTTGACGTCCGTGCGGGGCCAGGAGTCGATCCGAATGTCGATGGCAAGCGCACAGGCGGCGGAGGCGCAGCGCCTGGCCGCCACCACCATCGGTTATTACAACCTGAAACTGGGACCCACCGCCTGGAACTTCGGCACGGGCCTCGGGATGTCCTACAACAGCAATGTGAACACCACGGAGTCCAACCCCGAGGGGGATATTATATTCAGCCCGCAAATCAACACGCGAATGCTTTGGCCCGTCTCGGAATTGAACAGCATCAACCTCTCGCTAAGCGGTGGCTATTCGGCCTATCTCAAGACCTCCCAAAACGATCGGGCCTTCATCGGCCCTGGCTCCGAGCTCTCCTTCAACCTCTACACCGGGGATTTCTGGATCAATTTGCATGACCGCTTTTCCATAACGGAGAACACCTATCAGAATCCGAGCGTAGCGAACTCAGGGAACTATTCGCAGTTCCAAAACGCTCTGGGCGTGGCGCCAACCTGGGACTTGAACAAGATCATCGTGAAGGCCGGCTACGACCATGTGAATTACGATTCGCTAAGCGGCGGCAACGGCCAGAGCTCCGGCGGGCAGCCCAGCGGGTCCTCCGAGGTCTTCTCCGCGTCGGCGGGTTACGCGCTGAAACCGGGGATGCAGTTGGGCCTGGAACTGGGTGATTCGATCATCAATTACTCGGCGGCTGGCACGAACTACGCCTATCCCAACGCAAACCAGTGGAACGTGGGCTGCTTTTACGACACGCCGGTGAGCGAATACCTCCATTTCACGATCCATGGCGGCTACACCATGTACACCCCGCAATCGAGCGGAACGACGACCAGTAGTAGTAGTAGTAGTTCCGGCGGCATGTACGTCCAGATCAATATCACCCACCGACTTAACCAGTATATTAGCTACTCCCTGAGCGGCGGGCGGAACCTCACTACCGCCTTTGGCGGCGGCGCCACCGAGCAGTATTTTGCGCTCTGGGGGGCAAACTGGCAAATCGTGCGCCAGGTGAGCCTCGGCACGACCTTCACCTACAATCATGGCACGCAGTTGGATGTCGGCGGCGAGATCTATGACCAGTATGGTCCGGGGATTACCTTGAGCCGCCAGATCACCGAGAAGCTCTCCAGCAGCCTCAGCTACCAGGTTTACTGGCGCGGCTCGAATGAGCAGGGCCGGAATTATACCGTGAATGTCGTGAGCTTGAACCTCAGCTACACATTCTGAGGAAAAGCAGAAAGCAGAAATAAGAAAGTAGCACCCGACGGCAGTCGGGTCTAACCTTCCCCAATTCCCGGTCAAATAAGAAACGACGGAGTGGAAAGCGCGGGCCTTTGGATTTCTGCTTTCCTTGGCCCGTGAAGTCTTCCCCTACTTCACTGGGCTACTTTCCAAATTTCTGCGTTGTCTTCACGTTTCAAACCTGCTATAAAGGTCGAATATCTGAATGTTGATGTATCATATTAGGCAAATCTTTTTCGTCGCTTTGGCGCTGGCAGCGTTGTCCGCTTTGGCCCAGACACCGCCCGTGAAGAAGGCCGCTAAGCCGGGCCAGCCGGTGTTTGCGGACCTTGAAAATCCGACACAGACGAAGCCGGAGGTCGGGGGACAGAAGACGGAAGCCGGAGGACAGAAGACAGAGGTCGGAAATCAACAATCTCCAGCCCTGTCAGTTACCAATACAGCTCCGGCTGCCGGGGGCACGAATGCGGTTGGAACCACCCCCGTTGACTTGAGCGGGTATGTGCCGGACGACAAATATAAGCTCAGGGTCGGGGACAAGATCAGCCTGCAGATAACGGAGGACCGGGATGCGCCTAAAGGCCTGGTGGTGGCGGATTCGGGCGAACTCGATGTCCCCTACGTGGGCAGGGTGTCAGCCACGGACAAGACTTGCAAGCAGCTCGCGGACGAGTTGAAGGCGCGGCTGGAAAAGGATTACTATCATCGAGCCACCGTCATTATCTCCCTGGACGTGGCGAACAAGTTGCTGGGCCGGATCTATGTTTGGGGCCAGGTGCGCCAGCAGGGGCCTATTGATATCATGGTCAATGAGAACCTGACGGCGGGCAAAGCGATTCTCCGCGCCGGCGGTTTTGGCGATTTTGCCAACAAGAAGAAGGTGAAAATCGTCCGCGGCGGGGCCAAGGAAGGCGCGGCCAAGCAAAGCTTCGAGCTGAACATGGTTGATATTCTCGAGAAGGGGAAGACCGAAAGAGACGTGGTCCTCCAGCCCGACGATTTCATTATCGTCCCCTCCCGGCTGATTAATTTCTAACACCCATGAATGACGGAAACCAGCAGGTTGAACACCCCAAGACGGATCGGTCCGCCTCGAAGGCCCATTTCCATGCGCGGCTGAGCCGCTACCGGAGCCTGTTGCGGCGTAAATGGTGGGTCTTGGTCCTGGGCGCCCTGGTGGGGTTGGCGATCCAAGGCGCGATGTTCTGGTCCGAGCCCCCAACCTTCGCCTCCGTCGGCCGGATGATCGTCAGCATCAAGCTGAACATCGCCGAGGGATCGGTCTATACGGAGGAACTCAGCAATTTCCTGGGCACCCAAGCGGCGCTGATGCAGAGCGGTGCGGTGGTTAACCGGGCCCACGCGCGGGTCGCCGCTCAGAACCCGAAGCTCAGGCTCCAACAGGTGGCGCTGAGAGTCTCGGTTCTGCCCAAGACGACCATCTTCGTGCTGCAAGGCACCGGCGGCGACCCGGAATACACGCAGGCCTTCTTACAGGCCTGCATGGAAGAGTACATCGCCCTGAAGAAGGAGATGCGAGCGCAAACTTCCGACACCACAGTGGCGGGCTTGACCGAGGAAGTGATGCGGCTGGAGAAGGACCTGCGCAAAGCCGATGAGGATCTGGTTGAATTCCAAAGCACCAACAGCGTCGTGCTCTCCCAGGACCAGGGCAACAACAGCGCCGCCAGTTACGTGGCCGCCCTCTACCAGCGCCTGGCCGCGCAGAAATCTGAGTACCAACTCTTGCAGTTGCTGACGGTGGACCAGAACCTGGATCGCCAACAGGGGGCAAACGGGGCGGTGCCACTGGCGAAGGGATCGACCGACCAGCAATCGCCGACCGGCGGGGAGCGGACGGATCCCGATTACTTCAAGGCAAAACAGCAACTGTTGCTCCTCCAATCCGAGCAACAGGAGCTGGGCCGCTACCTGCGAACCAATCACCCAAAGATGGTCGCGATGAGCGAAGAACTCGCCCGGCGGGAGCAGTTGCTCAAGATCTTCCGACTCCAGAGCGTGGAGGCGTTGGAGGGCAAGAAGGTGTCGCTGGCGCTTGAGATTCAGAATGTCGAGCGGGAGGTGAAGGAATGGGAAACCAAGATGCTGGGCATCCAGGCCAAAGCGGCCGATTACCAAAGGCTCAAGGGCAATTCGCAACGCATCCAGGCGCTCTACGACCGCTTGCTGGCTACCATGCAGACGCTGGATATCAACAAGGAAGTCAGCCAGGAGGGCGTCACCGTCATGGAGCCGGCTTCGCGCGCCTATCGGGACCAGTCCCAGCTCTCCAAAAAGATGGCGCTCGGCGGCGCGGTCGGACTGGCTCTGGCCGTGGCGCTGCTCCTGTTCATTGACCGGCTGGATGATCGCATGGTTTCTTTTACCGAACTCAAAGAGTCTTTCGACGAAGAGGTGCTGGGCCAGATCCCCCGGGAGAAATCCCGCGGACCCAAACGGCAGGTGGCCCTGATCGCAGCGTCGGATGAGCGTCACAGCTTCGTCGAGGCCTACCGCAATCTCCGTTCCACCCTGCTGTATATGGCGGAGGCCGCGGAGCGGCCAAAGATCCTGCTCGTGACCAGTTCGGTGCCGAATGAGGGCAAGTCACTGACCGCCTCCAACCTCGCCGTTACGATGGCCAACACCGGCTCCCGCGTGCTGCTAGTGGACGGGGACGCGCGCAAGGGCGCCCTCCACGAGCGTTTCCAGGTACCCGCCGTGCCCGGACTGACCGAGGTGCTGGGCCAGGGGTTAAAGTGGGAGGATACGGTCCAGGCCACTAAATTCCCCAACCTCTTCCTGCTCCCCCAGGGCACGTTCGCCCCCAATGCCAGCGAGCTGTTCATCAGCGAGGCCACCAAGATATTTCTGAAGGACGCTGCCGCCAAATACGATTATGTGATCCTCGACACGGTGCCGGTGATGGCGGCCGACGATGTCACCAGCCTGGCCCCGCACGTGGACGGCGTCATCTTCCTGATCCGCGCCGAGTTCACCTCCGCCCGCGTGGCCCGCGCGGCCCTCTATTCCCTCTATCAGCGCCAGGTCCGCGTCCTCGGCCTGGTCTTCAATTCCGCGCGTCCCGCCTTCGAGGATTACTATTACTATCGCTACCGGGGCTACTACAAGAAACAGACCCCCGCCGCCCCAGCCAACCCCAATCCCGAAACGGCCTGATCCAGCAATTCTCATTATGGACGAGATGGGGACGCCGGGTGAGGGCACCCGACCTACAAGCGGGCGGTTTTGCGGGGGATGTAGGCCGGGTGCCCTC
>CAIWJG010000612.1 GCA_903912925.1 uncultured Verrucomicrobia subdivision 3 bacterium
GTATCCAACCGGAAAGAGAGTCTCCGACGAGGAAATGAAACGAGTGAACCTAAAACGCAACACGTTTCATGGCGACTGGAACTATGTTATTGAGCCTAACTGCTAAGCGCGACTTGCTACCCTAATTGATTACCGCTGCCTAATCGGGCATGTCATTCTTTCCCCAGAGCGGCAGCCAGTAGCTATGGATGGAGATGTAGTCGAGGTATGGGCCGGCCAGTTTGAGCAAGGGCAAACTCCATTCTCTCGTGGGCAGCGCCGCCGCGGTCAGTTGTATGTGGGGATCTGCGGCCTTCATCGCTTTTGCTGCGGCAAGGACCAGCGGCGCCCACTGTTCGATGGGCTTGTAGCCGATCTCATGGGCGCCCCAGTTCTCGTTGCCAATGCTCCAGAGGTTGACGTTCTGCGGCCTGGCGTGGCCGTTGTCCTTGCGCATCTGCGCGTAGGTACCCTTGCGGGCATTGCAATATTCGACCCAGTCCTTCATTTCCTCGACCGTGCCGTTGCCAGCGTTGTTGCAGATATAGGGCTGCCATCCCGTGAGCCGGCAGAGCGCGACGAACTCATCCGTGCCGAAGGTATTAGGCTCAATCACGCCCCAGGCCATGTCATCCGTCGGCCGGCGTTGATTGCCGACCCCGGCTTCCCAGTGATAGCCGCTGGCGTAGCATCCCCCCGGCCAGCGGACCACCGGGCATCTTAATTCCTTCAAGGCCGCTATGACGTCCTTGCGAAAGCCCCTTTTGTCCGATAGCGGCGAACCGGGCTCGAAGACACCGCCGTAGATCTGGTGGCCGAAGTGTTCGAGGAAGCCACCGAAGATCATCGGGCTATAGGCTTCGGAGCGAGCGCTGGTGTCAATCATGACGGCCGCCTGCGTGTCATTGGGCTGGCTGTCGAGCTGTTCCAGGGAAATGTCGTCGTACCAGGCCTGCCCGGCTGATTGCCCCCAACCGCCGAAGAGACAGTTGATCTCAAGCTCGGCCGCCGCGGCTGATTGGAAGACGGTCGTTACCCGGGTCCAGTCCCGTGTGCCCAATACGGCAGCGGTTCTGGCCTCGGGCAGGTTCTGGATGTTTAGCAAAGCGCCCACGGCACCTCGGACATCTTTGGTCTTGATCCATCCCGAGAGCCTGTAGAAGGCATCCCGTTTGACGGCCACCGTTGCCGTCCACGCGGCGTCGGCCCCTTTCTCGGAACCGATGGACACGCATTGCTTCCCGGTCCTTCCTGGCGCTACGACCTTCCATTGGGCATTCGTTTCTCCGCTCCAGGCCCGCGACTGCCAGCCTTGAACGCCGCCTCCTGCCTCTTCTTCGAACGAAGGATTGGGCAGAAGATTGGCGGATGGCCCGGAATCCTGCGCGAGTGGGGAAAAGCAGAAAGCAAAAAGAAGGCTAAAAACTAAAGTCTGAATGCTGAATTGCGGATAGGGCATGGGTTTGACGGGGACGCCGGGTAAGGGTACCCGGCCTACAGGGGGGAATGATGAAGTATGAATTATGAATGATGAAGGGATGGGGACGCCGGGTAAGGGTACCCGGCCTACACGATGCTGAACGCTGAATTGCGGATAGAACATGGGTTTGACTTCAGCCTTTAGCCTTTAGCCTTTAGCCTTTCTTCTGCTTTCTCAATTTCTGCTCTTCCCCAGCGTCTCGGCGGCCAGGTCCCGGCCATTCACGCTTAGAACCTCGGGCTGCCAGGCCCGGCCATTGACACGGCGGAGGGCGATTTGCTTCTCGTTCAAATCCAGACCGGCTTCCAACTCGACCGCTCCCGATCTTGCTCGCACCTGCCAGACGCCGTTCTGTGTGGTTTCAGCCAACTCGACCTGCGCCGCGCGCTTGAGGAGCGCAGTGAACTCCGCCTCAGTTTCGCACCGGGCCGCCAGCAGGAGCAAGCCGCACCGCACGCTCGGCTCCGTCAGCTTCCGCGCCGGGCCGCGATAATGACAGACCGTCAGCCGCCCGGCGCCTTGCTCATTGCCGTCGAATTCCAGCTTCCACGACGGGGCTTGCCCGGCACAGCCATCGGCGGCGAACAAGCGGACCGCCACGGCCGCCTTGCCTTCGCGCAACCCCACTACTGCATCTGCGCCAGCGGCGAGAACAAAAGGCTGCGCAGGGTCCACCCGATTCGCGTTGAGCACCAGTTGATCCGCTCGCACCGGCAGAAGGACGTTGCTGGCGAGGTTGGTGAATTCACCGTATTTGATGGCTGGCGACAGGTCAATCAGGGCCAGCAAGAAGCCTTCTTCCTGCACCGTCGCAAGCAAGTGCGGAAGGTGATGCGGCTTGCTGTGTCCGCCGCGGTCGGTGGATCGCACCAAACCAAAGGGCGCATCCAACGCGTCCACCACGAAACTGATCAGCGGCAGCTTCTTCTTCGAAGCCAGCTCGGCGCAAATCCGCTTGTCCTGCGGTCCATA
>CAIWJG010000613.1 GCA_903912925.1 uncultured Verrucomicrobia subdivision 3 bacterium
CGCTGGGTTTGCGGACACGCTGCCGAAGATTCTCCCTCTCCCCAAGGGAGAGGGCTGGGGTGAGGGGGAACAGGGCATCGAATGATCGCTGCCGACCCAAATACCTCCAGCACGCTGCAGACCGAGCCCCAAATCTTAGTGGCATTGGGTGCCCCCACCCGGCGGGCCCACTAGGGCTTGCGAAGTTGACGACGGAAGTCGGCGGTGCCCGTGGCGACGGCGGCCAAGCGTGGCAGGCGGTAGTGTTCGGTGCGGCATAGTTCAGGGACGCTCGCCAGCGAGGGTGAGCGCTTGATGGATGAGCGAGAGGGATAGCTGGGAGCCCACGCTCAGAAGGATCTCGATTTCCGGTTTTAACCTGGGAATGAAGCCGCCAACTTTCGCCTTCAGGAGGATTCCCAGCGTGCCGATGACGGGAATTTGGAAGACCGCAGCACAGTTGCGGGCTGCGAGGTCATCAAGAACACAGACGGAACTCGCCCGACTGGTGGCGAGCGCAAGGACGGCAGTTTCCCCCGCGCCGAGATCCCAGGCCAGGATTTCAGCCGGGATGGGCACCTCGGGTATTACATGCGCGGAACCATCAGCACTCTCGACCCAAGTCCTTGCGGGGTCGAGGTCGGGTCCGGCGAGAATTTCGGAGCGGACGGCAGCAGGAATGACAAAGGACGGTGCCAGCGCCGCCAAGAGTTCAAGGCGGTTGATCTTGCCGAGCAAGATCAAGGGCGAGGCATTGACGACCCAAGTGGTCACAGTGCGAGTGCTGGCTCCAGGTCAGACGGGGCGGCTTGGATGGCGGGGACATGGTAGGCACGGAGCGCGTCAATGAAGGCCGCGCGGGAAAGGCCGGAAATTTCGGCAGCTTTAGCTTGGGAGATTCTCCCCAGCTCATACCACTTGACGCAAGCGGCCAAGCGGAGTTCCGCCGCGAAGTCGTCGGGCGCTTGACGCAGACTGGAAAAGGCATGCTCGGGCAAATCAAGGGTGATTTTCATGGTGGGAGAATAGCCGCTGGGTGAGCCTTCAGCAAGTAACAGGCCGCGCGTTGCAGAGGAACGCTGAGGGCACGGCGGCGTGTGGGAGAGGAGCGAAACGACGTGCTCCGGCGCGGTGCCCGGTGCGCACACTGGGATCGCCCGCCTGATTCACGTTTGCTTCCCGCATCCCAATGGATGGTCTCCGATAGAACACACTCAGATCATTCATCGCTTGCTTTGGCCGCGGCGGCGAAGCAACTCGTGCCGCAAGGGATGGTGCGCCCACAAGCGAGCAGCACGTTCACGTCGAGCAAGCAGCCACTCACGGAAAATCCTCAAGCATCTGCTTGACTGTTTCGGTGGTCATGGGCGGCGCACCTGACGGAGCTTCCAGCAGCAGGGTGCCGTTTGGCCCCGCTACCAGCCTCGCCCCTCGCGCGGACTTCTCGACTACACGGAGGCGCGCGGTAAGGAAGCGGACCAATTCCACTTTTTGCTCCGGCGGCAGCACCTCTGAGGCGGCCTCAATCTCGAGTAGTGTACTCACGCGGAAACTTTATCACCGTTGATTTCTCACCTCAAGCGAGCAAAAACGAACCGTATTCGCACTCGACTCTCTGGTTCGGCTTGCTGGGGCCGTTGAGCCTCCGCAGCAGCGTGCTCTTGCCTGCGCTGTTCGTCCCCCGGTGAAATGAATGCTCTGCCTGGCCCGTGCGACAATCGAGTTGGGGGCCCGTGCCGGTCCAGTGCGTCGGCTGATGAAAGTCTATTTCACGGGGCAGGCCGATAATGCCAAGGATTTCGCCTTGTTTCACCTCGAAGGAGACGTCGCGCAGGGCCCACATTTCATCATCCCGGAGGGAGGAGGAAGGAGGAAGGAGATGGGAGATCGGAGATAGGGCGGCGCCTGCGGCGGGAGAGCGGAGAGAGGAGAGGGGAGAGGGGGCGCTTCCATCTTCGCTCTTCGATGCTTCACCTTCGCTCTTCTATCTTCTATCTTCTATCTTCGGGGCTTGCCCCACGACGCCATAGGGGTCCGGCCGGCCGGCGACCCGGTGCAGCCAGCGGTTGAAGTCGTGGCGGAGCGTGCCCGTCCCCAGCACGCCGAGGCGGTACTTCTTGTACAGGGAATCGACTTGGATTACAACATCGCTCATTTCGGAGAAAGCGGAAATTAGGAAAGCAGAAAGCAGAAATAGGCCGAATCAAAAGCTGCCCGGTGAAGTAGAGATCAGTGGAATACCAGAACGATTCCACGGGCCAAGGCGACTTCACGGGCCAAGGAAATACTGAAATGGGCCCACCGATTACTGGGCTGGCGGCTGGGCGATAAGCGCGCAAAAGTCGGCTAGGGTGTTGACCAGGGCGGACTGGCGGAGGAGTCGCTTAAGTTCGACCTCGTCGCCCAAGGCCAGAATGTGCTCGCGCAAGGTATAGGGCACTTCGCCGAAGCGCGCCTGAATAATGTCCAGGATAGCTTCCTGGCGGCCTTCCTGGCGACCTTCCTGACGGCCTTCCTGACGGCTCAATCGCTCAATACTCGTAATGTGTGGCATATTTTGCTTCTCCTCATATTCGGTTAACTTCCGCCTAAAGGCAACCTCCAGTTCGTCCGGCAGTACCAGCAGCCAATCCAGTAACCGGAACAGCTCCAAAATGTCCTGCCACTCGCAGCCACGCTCATGCAGCCGACGGGTGAGCGCCCACTTGAACTCGTGCCGTGCCGTCAGGTCGTCAGCCGTTGCCTGTGCCGCCAAGTGGGCAGCAATCACCACCGCAACCGGATTGTCGCTCTTGTCCAGCGATCCAGCTTCCCTGGTCAGGTCCAGCAGTTTGCAGGTGGGGTATTCGAAGCGGAGGCGGCAGCCCCAAAGCGCTTCTTCATAAGGTCCTGGACGCCATTCCGGGTGCGGATCTGCGAGCAGGATCAGGCTGACAATGGCCCGGCCAAAGCGGTCGGCGATTCGATGATGGTATTGATAGAGTCGGCGCGGCAGATCGGTATCGCGCTGGGCCTGGACCTCAATGTGGATCATCACCCATTCGGTCTCGCCACCCCACCGCTGGACCTTGACGAGTTTGTCGGTGCGTTGTTTGCCCAAGTCCGCATCGCGCACGACCTGCTGGAGTTCCTGATCGAGAAACTCGATGGGCACAGCCCAATCTATTCCAGCCGCAGCGAGCGGAAAGCATAGTTCGAGGAAGGGGCGGAGGTAGTGCTCCAGCGTCTCCTTCCACGCACCGTCGTAATCAATGGGTTCGGGCATCATTCACACCCGCAAAAGCAGAAATTGGGAAAGTAGGTTTCGGAAAAGTAGAAATTGGGAAAGCAGCCCCCGTGAAATAGAGGGAAGCTTTCACGGGCCAAGGAAAGCTGAAATGGGCCGAATCAAAAGCTGCCCGGTGAAGTAGAGCCCAGTGGAATACCAGAAGGATTCCACGGGCCAAGGCGACTTCACGGGCCAAGGAAATACTGAAATGGGCCCACCGATTACTGGGCTGGCGGCTGGGCGA
>CAIWJG010000614.1 GCA_903912925.1 uncultured Verrucomicrobia subdivision 3 bacterium
GCGTGATGCGTGAAACGTGAAACGTGATGCCCGGCGGGGGGCGGTTTAGTATGTTCCAACCTTTCCACAGCGGACCGCGGGCCTAGCTGGTGGTTGGAGTTGCCCCCTCACTTTTTTCAAATCGCCCTTTACAAGCTCTGCGTTTTGGCTAAGCTGAATTCGAGTAACGACAATTTTATGCGTAACATACTTCCCTTCCTCGCCGCCTTAGTGATCGTCGGGGCCCTCGGCTCCGGTTGTGCCAGTACGGAGACGAAACTTGGTCGTGGCTTTAGCAACATGACTGAGTTTGCACGCCTCGGAGAAATGCGCTATGAGGTCGAGCAGACCGGTTTGTTCGATCAGCCCGGCGGGCATTACGCCACGGGTTTCATACGCGGGCTGAGCAAGAGTTTCGCGCGGACCGGCGTGGGGGTTTATGAGGTCGTGACCGCTCCGTTCCCCCCCTACGATCCGGTCTTCACCGGCTATCTCTCGCCCAACCCTAAGTATCCGGACGCTTACCGGCCTGACCTTATTGACGACAGCCTGTTCGCGACGGACACCAACATGGGCTTCAGCGGCGGTGACATAGCGCCCTACGTCCCAGGGAGCCGGTTCAAGATTTTCAACACTCATTAACGTTCCTTCCGGAAACCGGTCGAAGCGGCGCCAACATTCCCGTGTTGGCGCCTTTTTTTGTGTCGTTTGGCGCCCGGCTGTGGCAAATCAATCGGCGTGTCGCTGGAAAAACAATCGCCCTGCAAAGTCAACCTGCTGCTGAATATCCTCGGCAAGCGTGCGGATGGCTTTCACGAACTGGAAACCGTGCTTTATCCGATCCGCGTGTGCGACCGGCTGAGCTTCGCGCGGACGGCTGAGGGCATTCAACTGAGCTGCAATGCGCCTGGCCTGCCGACCGACGCGCGCAACCTGGTCTATCGTGCGGCGGCGATGTTTCTGGAGGCGGCGAAAATCCGGGACGGCGTCCGGCTGGAACTTCAGAAGAATATTCCGCTGGCGGCGGGCTTGGGGGGCGGCAGCGGCAACGCGGCGACCACGCTGCTCGGATTAAACGAACTCTTTGGCGAGCCGCTACTGCCCGAACAATTGCAGCTTATCGCCGCGGATCTCGGCTCCGATGTCCCATTCTTCCTGCAAGACCAGCCGGCGCTGGCGACGGGCCGAGGCGAGCAGATTCAGCCCTTGGGCGCTTTCCCGGCCTTGAGCGGGGCGGCATTCCTCCTGATTCATCCCGGATTCGGTATTGCCACCGCCTGGGCTTACCAGCGGCTGGCCCGGTTCCCAGCCGCGCTGAACGGCCTGCCGGGGCGGGCGCAGAAACTCATCACCCTGCTACAAGCCGCCGACTTGAGAGCGGCAGGGGCTGAGTTCTACAATTCACTCGAGGCGCCGGCTTTGGAAAAGTATCCGCTCCTGGCTTTGTTCCAGGAATTCCTTCGGAACAATGGCGCGGCGGCGACCCTCATGTCTGGCAGCGGCTCGACCACTTTTGCCGTGGTCCAGGGGCTCGATGCGGCTTCCGCATTGGCGGAGAAGTTCAAGGCCAGATTCGGCGCGGCGAATTGGGTTGTGGCGGTGCCGGCTTGAGCTGATCTGGCTATGGATTCTCACGCGGGGCGCCCAGCGGTTTCATGGGCTCCTCGAGCTTCTTCTTGAGCTTCTTGAACCGCGGCTCCCAACCGGCCCAACTGCCGGCCCAGGCCGCTCCAACGAAGTTGGTGCGGGCGGCAGGCCAAATGCCTTCGAGTGTTTGAAGCTCGCGGTATGCGCCCGTGCGTTCGCCCCAGTTGAAATGGGCCTCGATAAGGGCCAGCCAGTTTTCGGGATACTGGGGCGCCAGTTCCACGGCGCGCTGCAAGTGCTCCCGGGCCCGGGTGCGGCTCCCAACGCTGCCAAAGACGGGAGCGTCGCGATAAAGCTGCCCGAGGTTGCGATCAGGCCCGGCCCAGTGGATATGCTCATCCAAGCCCAGCGCCAGGCCGAATTCTCGCTCCATCTGGTCCACGAGCTTGAGCGCGCCCAGCAGCTTCGTCCGGGCCAGTTGCCCGAGATTCATGGCGAGGTAATAATGGGCCGGAGCCGAATTGGACTGGCTCGCGGTTGCGAGCCGACAGGCCGCGATGCCCTGTTCCGCCAGGGAAGCTCGTTGGGTGTTGTTCGTAGCGAACTCAGCCAGGTCAAAACATGCGCGGCCGAATTGCCAGGCGGCGGTCCCCTCGCCCGGCTTTTCCTGGTAGCGCACCTTCGCTTCCTGGAAGTTCCGCTTTGCGTAGGCGGCCAAGTCCGGCTCGGCGGCAAAAGCGTCCGCCCCGGCTTGCCCGATCCCCGCGAGTAGGGCCAGGCAGCCTACCAGATAAATTCTCGCCCAAGAAATAGGAGTTGCGGACGCGATGAATCTGTCTATACTATAGCTTACAGTGCGTTTAAACTGGAAAATCGTACGGGTCGCAGCCTGCGGGAGCCTGTTATCGCTGCTCGCTGGCTGTAGCGGCATCAACGCCTCGAAAAGCGTCTCGCCGATTGACTTTCTACTTCCAGGAGCGGGGCAATTGCTGCACATGCAGAACACGCCGCCGCAACCGGTGCCCGGCACCAACAATACCCTCGCCGCTCTACCGTCCCTGCCTCTGCAGGCAGCAATCCCGCAGTAATCCATGCGATTTCCGCTCGCGTTGACGGTCAAGATCGCCCGTCACATCATCAAACACACGTTGCGTCGCACGCCCCGGTTTGCGCTGGTGCTGCAACTCGAACCGCTGCACACGTGCAACCTGACCTGCACCGGCTGTGGCCGCATCCGAGAGTACTCCACCAGCCTCAAGGACATGATGAGCCTGGAGGATTGCCTGGCTTCCGCGCAGGAGTGCGGCGCGCCGATGGTCTCGGTGTGCGGCGGCGAACCGTTGATCTACCCGAAGATCGAGGAGCTGGTGGCCGGCCTGCTCGCTCAGCAGCGCATCGTCTATATCTGCACGAACGGCATGTTCATGCGGAAGAAGCTCAAGGAACACCTCGCTGACACCTATTCGCCGGCGCAGGAGCCCACCCTCGCCCGGCTGCTCGCCGAGAAGCTGATTTCTGAGAAAGACGCCGAGATCATCCGGAAAGGCAAGCACGATGGCCGCCCCACCATCAAGCCGAGCAAGTGGCTCTACTGGAATGTCCACATTGACGGCCTCGAATACACGCACGACCTGATCGTCGAGCGCGAAGGGGTGTTCAAGGAGTGCGTCGAGGCGGTGCGCATGGCGAAGCTGCTCGGCTACCAGGTGGCGACCAACACCACGGTCTATAAGGAATCCGACGTAAAGGAGATCGAGCAGATGTTCGAGTTCTTCTCCTCGCTCGGGGTGGACGGCCACACCATTTCGCCGGGCTACGACTACGACGCCGCGAAGAAAGACATGGTCAAACGCCTGGGCCGCCAGCCGGAGGACTTCTTCCTCACGCGCGCCATGACAATTCAGAAGTTCGCGAAGATCCAGGAGTGGGCAGAGCGTTTCACGATCTTCGGCACACCCGTTTACCAGGAATTCCTGGCCGGGAAACGGGAGCTGACTTGCACCGCCTGGGCCATCCCCACACGCAACGTCCGCGGCTGGAAAGCGCCCTGCTACCTCATGACCGACGGCCACTACGAGCGCTACCAGGAAATGCTCGACAAGGTGGACTGGAACAAATACGGCGTGGTGAACGGCATCGCGCGTGACCACCGCTGCGAGAACTGCATGGTCCACTGCGGCTACGACCCCAGCGGCGCGCTCGGCACGAATTACCAGCGCGGCGATACCTGGAAGAATATCCGCTACAATTTTGCGGCCCGTCCGAAGCCGTACACTGCGGGCCGCCAGGTCAAGGCCTTCAACGGGTTCTCCATCGGCAAGGGCCATCTCGCCGAAGCCAATGCCGCGATCAATGCCGATTTGGCCGGCGCGAAATCCGCCTTCCAGAACAACGGAAACAAGGGCGACAGTGGTGGCGCTTGTAGCGGCGGCGACACCTCCCAGCGGGATGACCTGCTGGTTAAAGTCCGTGCGGCGAAGAAGGCATAAATCGGACCGTGCGGCCTCGGGTTTCCGCTGAGTTAGACATCATAGACTGAATGAAGACACTTTTCCTCTCTCCCCCAAGTTTCGACGGATTCGACGGCGGTGCCGGCTCGCGCTATCAGGCTCGGCGGGAAGTCACCAGCTTCTGGTATCCGACGTGGCTGGCGCAACCAGCGGCGCTGGTGCCCAATGCGAAGCTGCTGGATTGCCCGCCGCACGACATTCAGATCAAGCAATGCCTCGAAGAGGCCAAGGGCTACGACCATGTCATCATCCATACCAGCACGCCGTCGCTGAAGAACGATTGCAAGGTCGCCGAAGCTATTAAGCAGAACCGGCCCGAGACTCGGATCGGCTTCGTCGGCGCGCACGCGGCAGTGCTCCCGACCGAGACATTGAAAGCGTCCTCGGCCATTGACTGGGTCGGGCGCAAGGAATTTGATTACACCTGCAAAGAAGTGGCCGAGGGCCGCCCGCTCGAAACCATTGTGGGTCTCAGCTACCGGGACAAGGAAGGTAAGATCAAGCACAACCCGGAGCGGGAGATGATCGCCGACATGGACACGCTGCCTTGGGTGGCTGATGTCTATAAGCGGGACCTGCAGATCGAGAAGTATTTCATCGGCTACCTGCTCCATCCGTATGTGAGCCTGTACACCGGCCGCGGGTGCCCCGCCCAATGCACCTTCTGCCTCTGGCCGCAGACCATCGGCGGGCACAAATACCGCGTCCGCTCCCCGCAGAATGTCGCCGACGAAATGGCCTACATGAAGAAGCTCTTCCCGCAAGTGCAGGAGTTCTTCTTCGACGACGACACCTTCACCGCCAACCTGCCGCGGGCCCGGGAGATCGCCAGGAAGCTCGCGCCGCTCGGCGTGAACTGGAGCTGCAACAGCCGCGCCAACCTCGACTACGACACCATCAAGTCGTTCAAGGATTCCGGCCTGCGGCTCTTCCTGGTCGGCTACGAGAGCGGCAACGAGCAGATTCTCCGGAACATCAAGAAAGGCGTTACCATCGACGAGATGCGCCGCTTCACCAAGTCCTGCCACGAAGCGGGCGTGGTCGTGCATGGCACGTTCATCCTCGGCCTGCCGGTCGAGACGAAGGAGACCATCGAGGAGACGATTCGCTTCGCGCAGGAGCTGGACGTCTTCAGCATGCAGGTCAGCCTCGCCGCGCCCTATCCCGGCACCGAGCTTTACGAGATGGCCCGCCAGAACGGCTGGTTCGTGAAGCGGGACAAGACCGACCTCGTGGAGGCCGACGGCTTCCAGCAAAGCGCCCTCGAATACCCGGGCCTGAGCAAGGATGCCATCTTCGAGGCCGTGGACCGTTTCTACCGCGCCTACTACCTGCGCCCCAAGCCGATCCTGCGCATCATCAAGACCATGCTGGAGGACAAAGACGTCTGCGTCCGCCGCTGCCGCGAGGGCTACGAATTCTTCAAGAGCCTGCGCCAGCGCAAGACAGACCTGGCCGCCGCCA
>CAIWJG010000615.1 GCA_903912925.1 uncultured Verrucomicrobia subdivision 3 bacterium
AGCCACCTTCAAGCCACCCCAATGCGTCCACAAGGCTCCCACAAAGCGCCACAAGGGCGAATGTAGAATGCAGAATGAAGAATGCAGAAGTGAAAGCAGAAGGCGGCCCACCCTCCGCAGTTATGCTACGGAGGACGGGAATGCAGAAGGCAGAACCGGTTCGGTTCCTGGGCATGCGAGCGCATTTCCTTCTTTTCAACCGGCGGGAATGGCTGTTGTATCGGAGGCTTCGAGCTAAGACATTTGAGCTAAACCAGTTATGGGCAAAGAGTTCAACATTACCCCGCGCGCCGTCGCCCGGGTGGAAACCAAGTACCGCCGCATTGTAACCGCGTTGCCGCACCCGGATTCGTTGCCGACGCTGGAGAAGCTGCGCCAGTTCGAGCCGCAGTCCATGCGCGGCCAGCCGCCGCTGGTTTGGGACCGGGCCGAGGATGTGTTTGTCTATGACAAATACGGGAACCAGTGGCTGGATTGGAGCAGCGGTGTGCTGGTGACCAATGCCGGCCACTGCGCGCCCGAGGTGCGCCAGGCGATCCTCGACCAGGTGAATAGCGGCCTGCTGCACAATTACGTTTTCCCCAGCGAGGAGCGCGCCGCCCTGGTGGAACAGCTTGCCCAGGTGGCCCCCAAGGGCCTGGACAAGGTGTTCCTGCTCACAACGGGCTCGGAAGCAACCGAGTGCGCCATCAAGCTGGCCCGCTCGCATGGCATCCGCAAAGGCGGCACCAGGAAGATCGGCTTCGTAGGCGCAGAGCGGGGGTTTCACGGGCGGACGCTGGGCGCGCAGCAGGCGGGCGGCATTCCCGGACAAAAGGGCTGGATCGTGAATGAAGACCCGGCAATTGTGCAGGTCCCCTTCCCCGACGGGTATTGGACAGAGGACACGAGTTTCGACTTATTCCTCGCCACGCTGGCGAAGAAGGGGTTGCAGCCGGAAGATGTCGCGGGGGTGATGTTCGAGACGTATCAGGGCGTAGGACCGGACTTCGCGCCGGTGGACTACATCCACAAACTCGCCAAGTGGTGTAAAGCGCATGACGCTCTGCTGATTTTCGACGAGGTCCAGGCCGGGTTTGGCCGCACGGGTAAGTTCTGGGCCTTCGAGCATTACGGGGTCACGCCGGATGTGATTTGCTGCGGCAAGGGAATCAGCAGTTCGCTGCCGCTCTCGGCGGTCATTGGCCGCGCGGAGATCATGGACCAGTTTCCACCGGGCTCGATGACCAGCACGCACACGGGCAACCCGGTCTGCTGCGCCGCGGCGGTGGCCAGTGTGAAGAAGATCGTGGCGGAGAACCTGACCGCCAACGCGGCGAGGTTGGGGGTGATCCTGGACGCGGGCTTGCAGGCCATTCAGCAGCGACATGCGGATGTCATCGGCCATTACAGTTGCCGGGGACTGGTCGGCGGGCTGCAAATGACCAAGCCGGGCAAGAAGGAGCCGAACCCCGATCTCGCGCACGATGTCATTGAGCGCTGCTTCCACAAAGGGCTGCTGTTTTTCGCGCCAGTGGGTGCCTGGGGGCAGACGGTGAAGATCGCGCCGCCGCTGACAATTACCGAGGAAGCCGTGCGGGAAGGCCTGGCGGTGCTGAGCGAATCCGTGGACGAAGCCGTCGCCGCGTCGAGAAAGCAGGCTTGCACTTCATCGAAATAGTAGCAGCCGACGTGAGGAGGCTCAAATCTCTTGGGAATTCGGAAGAAATCGGAGCCTCCTCACGTCGGCTGCTACCGCAACGAGTTTATTGAATGGCCGCTATACCAAACGACCGTGAACCGGCTGCCAATGGCGTCTTGGGTTAGCCTGCTAAGACGACGTTCCATTTTGTGCAATTTACAGGTTGCAAAGCAGGATCATAGTCGGCATCTTCTGTGCCTCTGGGTCGGGGCGTAGCGTAGCCTGGTAGCGCGCTTGTTTCGGGTACAAGAGGTCGTGAGTTCGAATCTCACCGCCCCGACCACTTTTCCTCAGGAAAGCGGCGGAAGGCTTGCAGCTAACACAATACAGCGACGAAACCGAAGTCAGCCCGGCGGCAAATTCGGTCTCCGGCTTCATAATATGCACATAGTCCTGATTCGCCTGATTATCCTCCTCTGCGCGCTTTGCTCGCCTGCATTCTGCCAACAGCCGAAGGGTGACCTGCTGATTGCTGATTTTGAGGGCGACGGCTGGGGTGCATGGAAAGTCACCGGCGAGGCCTTCGGCCCGGAGCCGGCGCGGGGCACGCTGCCTGGCCAAATGCACGTGGACGGGTTCAAGGGCAAGGGGCTGGTCAATTCGTTCTACAAAGGGGACGGCACCACGGGCACGCTCACATCGCCGGAGTTTAAGATCGAACGCAAGTTCATCAGCTTCCTGATCGGCGGCGGCAAGGATGCCGAGAAGACCTGCATGAACCTGCTGATTGACGGCAAGGCCGTGCGCAACGCCACCGGCCCGAACGACAAGCCCGGCGGCAGCGAAACGCTCGCGCCGGAGTATTGGGACGTGAGCGAGTTCGCCGGTAAGACTGCGGTCATTCAGGTCGTGGACAACGCCACCGGCGGCTGGGGCCATATCAACGTGGATCAGATCGTCCAGACCGACCGCAAGCCGCCCCAACTACTCGCGAACGCGAAGCGCGAGTTTAGAATTGAGAAGCGTTATCTCAACCTGCCGATCAAGAACGGCGCGCCCAAGCGCGTGGTCACAACCCTCGTTGATGGCCGGGTCGAGGTAAAGAACGACATGGAACTGGCCAACGCAGCGCCCGACTGGTGGGCGTTCATGGATGTCAGCGCCTGGCGCGGCAAGACCGTGACGCTGCAGGTGGACAAGCTGCCGGAAGATTCTACAGCGCTGAGTTCCATTGAGCAGAGCGACTCAATCAAGGGCGCCGAGAATCTTTACCGCGAGCCGCTGCGGGGGCAGTTCCATTTCTCATCGCGGCGCGGCTGGAACAACGACCCCAACGGCCTGGTCTTCTACCACGGCGAATATCACCTGTTCTACCAGCACAATCCCTACGGCTGGGGTTGGGGCAACATGCACTGGGGCCACGCCGTCAGCAGCGACCTGGTGCACTGGCAGGAACTCGGCGACGCGCTGGCGCCGGACCCGCTGGGCCCGATGTTCAGCGGTAGCGCCGTGGTGGATTGGCAGAACACCAGCGGCTTCGGCAAGCCGAACCAGCCAGCGCAAGTGCTGATCTATACGGCGGCCGGAGACCCCACGGTGCAATGCATTGCGTTCAGCACCGATGGCAGGAACTACACGAAGTTCAGCGGCAACCCGGTTGTGAAGCAGATCACCGGTGGCAACCGCGACCCCAAAGTCATGTGGCACGAGCCGACGAAGCAGTGGGTCATGACCTTTTACGTGGAGGAGAACGGCAAGCATACCATCCAGTTTCTGAGCTCGCCCAACCTGAAAGATTGGACCCGCATGAGCCACACCGATGGCTTTTTCGAGTGCCCGGACTTCTTCCAACTGCCGGTTGATGGCGACGCCGCGAACCGGAAATGGGTGCTCACCGCCGCGAGCAGCGAATACATGGTGGGCTCGTTCGACGGCACGACCTTCACCCCGGAGACGCCCAAGCTCCCGGGCAACCGCGGGCGCGGTTTCTACGCGGCGCAGACCTTTAGCGACATCCCGTCAAACGACGGGCGCCGCATTCAGATCGGCTGGTTCCAGACCGAGACGCGGGGGATGCCCTTCAACCAGTCCATGACGATCCCGATGGAGTTGAAGCTCACCGCCACAGTCGAAGGCCCTCGCTTGACGTGGACCCCCGTAAAGGAGCTGGCATCCCTGCGCGCACGGACGCACAAATTTGCCCCGGTGACACTGCAACCCGACACCGTCAACCCGCTGACCGACGTGAAAGCCGAGCTGGTGGAACTGCGCGCCGAGTTCGAGCCGGGCGACGCGAGTGAAGTCGCCTTCGCGGTCCGCGGTGCGAGGATAGTGTATGACGCAAAGAAGCAGGAACTGGCAGTAAACGGCCATCGCGCGCCCGCACCGTTGCGTGACGGGAAGCAGCGCCTGACAATCTTCTGCGACCGCACGGGGCTGGAAGTATTCGCCAGTGACGGACTGACCTACGTCCCGATGCCATTTCAGCCGAAGGCGGACGAACTCGCGCTTGCAATGCAGGCCAAAGGCGGCAACGCAAAGGTAACCGCGCTGGAGGTCCACGAGCTTAGGTCAGCTTGGGGGGCTCAGTAGATTCGCACCAATTGTATGAAAAGCCGCATCTTCTTCTGGTCCATCACGTCCGCGCTCGCGGGCTTTCTCTTTGGCTTCGATACGGTCGTCATCTCCGGCGCGGAGCAGAAGATTCAATCGCTCTGGGCGTTGAACCCGGGGATGCATGGTATTGCGATGGCGTCGGCCCTCTATGGAACTGTGCTCGGGTCGCTGCTGGGCGGGTGGCCGACCGACCGCTTCGGGCGCAAGGCGACACTGCTCTGGATCGGTGTGTTGTATGTGATCTCGGCGGTCGGCTGTGCCTACGCGTGGAACGTCTCTTCATTCATTGCCGCGCGCTTCATCGGGGGATTGGGGATTGGCATTTCGACGGTCGCAGCGCCGCTCTACATCTCGGAGATTGCGCCTCCTGCATACCGCGGTCGGCTGGCGGGCATGTTCCAGTTTAACATCGTCTTCGGAATCGTTATTGCCTTCCTGTCCAACGCACTGCTCGCCGGCACCGGTGAGAATGCCTGGCGTTGGATGCTCGGAGTGGCGGCCTTTCCGTCCCTCCTCTACACGGTCTTGTGCTTTGGGATTCCTGAAAGCCCAAGGTGGCTGATCGCGCGAAAAGGCGATCGCGAGGCGGGTTTGAGAGTCTTGAGACTCATCGAGCCCGACGCTCCCGAAGCCCAAATCGAGGCCGAGGCCGCTGAAATCCTCGCAGGCTCCTCCGAACGTGTCGGCTCCTCCCATTTCTGGAGCCGCAAGCTGCGCATTCCGATCCTGTTGGCCGTCCTGATCGCGTTCTTCAACCAGCTCTCGGGCATCAACGCGGTGCTCTACTTTGCGCCGCGCATCTTCGAACTGACCGGGCTGGGCGCGAAGGCCGCGCTGCTGCAATCCGTTGGCATTGGCGTGACCAACCTGATCTTCACATTCGTCGGCCTGGGGCTCATTGACCGGCTGGGCCGGCGCACGCTGCTTTACATTGGCTCGGTGGGATACATCACCTCGCTCGGCCTCGTGGCTTGGGCTTTCTTCACCGAGCATTTCAGCATCGTGCCGGTGTGCATCTTCGCGTTCATCGCGGCGCACGCGGTCGGTCAAGGCGCGGTGATCTGGGTGTTCATCGCGGAGATCTTCCCGAACCGGCATCGGGCGGAAGGCCAGGCGCTGGGCAGCTTCACGCACTGGATCTTTGCGGCGCTGCTCACGACGTTCTTTCCCAAGATGGTTACCGCCTTCGCCCCGGGTTACGTGTTTGCGTTCTTTTGCGGCATGATGGTCCTCCAGCTTATCTGGGTGAAATGCATGGTGCCCGAAACCAAGGGCGTGCCGCTGGAGCAGATGCAAAAGCAGTTGGGCATCTTGTAGCAACGATGAAGCCGAAAACGGCAAGCGAAGGCCGGCCATTAGTCATCGGCTTGGGCGAAGTGCTGTGGGATTTGCTGCCCGCCGGCAAGCAACTCGGCGGTGCGCCCGCGAATTTCGCCTATCACGCCCACGCGCTCGGGGCCGAGGCGCTGGTGGTATCGCGCGTGGGCAACGATGCTCCGGGTCGGGAAATCCTCGACCGCCTCAGCAGCCTTGGCCTGCGCACGGACGGCATTACGACGGACGCAACCGCGCCGACCGGCACCGTGACCGTCGCGCTGGACGCAGCGGGGCAGCCGACGTTCACCATCCACGAGAACGTCGCATGGGATTTGATCGAGGCCGGTGGCGGCGTGCTCCGCGAAGCGGCGCGAGCCGACGCGATTTGCTTCGGCACGCTGGCGCAGCGGCATCCGGTGGCGCACGCCGCCATCCGGGCGGTATTGGATGCCGCGCCGCCGACCGCGCTGCGCATCTTTGACATCAACCTGCGCCAGCACTTCTGGTCGCGGGAACTGATCGAGGAATCGCTCCAGTCGGCTGACGTGCTGAAGCTGAACGATGATGAACTGCCCACCCTGGCGGGGTTGCTCGGCTTGGCGGGCGACGAATCCAGCTTGCTGAAGCAACTTGCGGCACGATTCGATCTCAAGGCTGTGGCATTGACCAAAGGCGCGAAAGGCAGCTCGCTGCTGGCTGGCGGCGAGTTCGTCAACTGCCCGGGCTCCAGAATCGCCGTCGCAGACACCATCGGCGCGGGTGACAGCTACACTGCCGCGCTCGCGCTTGGGCTGTTGGCTGGGCACGAGCCAGAGCGGATCATTGAGTTCGCCCATCGTGTCGCGGATTACGTCTGCACCCAACCTGGCGCCACGCCGCCCATGCCGGCGCATCTGAGAAACCAGTTCGCGTCACGGGAGGTAGGGTTGCCGATTCCAAGAAGCACAGGCGTAAACCTAATCTACACCTTGCCCTCGATCCTTGAGCGCATCGCCTTGACCAGTCTATTTCCCACCGACCAGCCCCTCGAGGTGGAGCTAGGCAGCGGGGATGCCTCGTTTCTGGCTGAGTATGCCCGGCTGCACCCGGGGCACAACTTCATCGGGGTGGAACGGCTGCTCGGTCGCATGCGGAAGCTGGATCGTAAAGGCCGTCGGGCCGAACTTACAAACTTGCGCGGGGTGCGCATCGAGAACTCCTATTTTCTCGAATACCTGCTGCCGCCGGGCTCAGCAGCCGCTCTGCACATCTACTTTCCTGACCCGTGGCCGAAGCGGAAACATCGCCGGCACCGGCTGATCAACGAACGATTCCCCGTGGTGGCCCGCCAAGCCCTCGCGCCGGGCGGCACGGTATATCTGCGTACGGATGATGAGGATTATTTCCAGCAAATGGTTGCGGTCTTTGAGCCCTTCAAGGACTTTCGCCCGGTGGAAACACCCGGCGATCTGGCTGAGTTACTAACCGATTTCGAGAAGGACTTCCAGGCCCGTGGAGTCGGAACGCTGCGGGCCGCGTATCGTGTGACTGATTACTGATTACCGATTGCCCGGGGCGCTCTAAAGTCGGTTAGTATCTACCTAAAACCGAAATCCGAAGCCCGAAAACCGAAATGGTCCAGCCACCTGGGGGCGGTGTTTCGGTGTTTCGGATTTCTGATTTCCTTCGGATTTCGGGCTTCGGGCTTCGGATCTGAGAGCTGCTCGCTGGGAACGGGAGAACCTCAGAGCAGCCCTGGCCGATTAACCTAAATTCGGCAGTTGATTTAACCGCAAAGAACGCAAAGATCACAAAGACAGATGGTTATGCATGGATTGCCTAAGCCTTCCATTCACCCGGCAGGTGAATCAGTTCTTTGGCTCGGAATCATCACAAGTTTCATTCTTAGCGATCTTTGTGTTCTTTGCGGTTAATCCCAAGTGCCGTTTTTGGGTTAAAGGGTGAGCTGGCGGAATCGACCTTCGGGTTTCGGATTTCGGGTTTCGGATTTGGGCTGACCTGGCCATAATGAGAATTGCTGCTTCATTCTCCTTTCTGCTTCCTTCTTCCCCCCTCACGGCTGCCGCACGCGGTAGAACTTCGGAATACGTCGCAACGCGCACGTCGAAATCCGTGAACTCGAACGGCAGGACTTCATCAAGACGCTGGCTGAAGCGTGCCAGAAAACAGATAGCCAAGTGCAGGCTTATTGTCTGATGCGCAATCACTACCACTTGGCGATGGAAACCCCGGAACCGAACCTGGTGGCGCGGATGGACGGCAAGCTTGGGGACCATCACTCCGGTGAGTTGCCCCGGGCCAGTGCCGAGGCCAAGGCGGTGCAGATCATTGCCCAGGAACTGCACAGCGGCAGGGCTCGCAGGAAGCGGACCTGCTCGTCCGGCCCAGGAATGACGCAGTCGAGCTGGAGATTGCGGCGCGGCTGAGGCGAGAAACGACGCTCTCGACAAAAGCGATTGCCACGCGGATGCATCTGGGTAGCTCAAAGGCGGCAAATCGGAGCTTGCACAGCTACATGCGCGGAAGCTCAGTCCCCAGCGCGGGCCTGGGGCAACTGGGGATATGACCAACGGAACTGCCAGAAATGACCCAGGCTACTGGTTGACCCCTGCTAGGACGGCCAATGCAACACCATGTCCACCGCGCCGGTGGGCGCTCAGGCCGGAACCGGAGGTCGCTCTCCCTGGCCTACCTCCACCGAGACCGCGTCGAACCGTTCGTCGCCCGGACGATACGATAGCAACTCCAAGCCAATGGGCTGGCCGGTCGTGGCATCCTTCATCAAGATCGCCCCGTCGCCCAACTCGGTGCAGATTTGGTTCGGCCGTGGAGCCTGCCAGAACAACGTCAGCAGTTCCATCGCCGGCTCGTAATAGACTTTCACTTGTGCCATAGCGTTTCGCCTTCTTTGATGGCGTCGGTTTGGTCGGCGGTTACCAAGTAGCCATCGCCGTTTGAGTGCCGCGCTACCGCCACCACCCAGCGATGCTCGCTCGCCCGGTAGAACAAAAGATACTCTCGTCCCGACTGCGGCGCCGGATCTCATCCGGCGCGCTCAACGCCGCTTTCACCGCCTCAAGGCACCCGGCCAAGTCGGGATGCTTCGTGACGATCTTCTGCCAGTAATCCGGCGAGGTCCGCACCCTGAAACCAAGGGGTGTCGGCACCTCGAACAGAATCGGCCATGCGTTGCTCACTTGTGCCAAGCATCCTCAACCGACGCGGGTTCCGTCAATGGGGTTCTTGATTACGGCGGATCAGAGACTATTCATAGCAGGGGTGAGTTAATGAGGAGTCCGTACCATACACTACACCCAAAGCTGCCGAGGCTTCTCCCTCTCCCCTTCCGAAGGGGAGAGGGCTGGGGTGAGGGG
>CAIWJG010000616.1 GCA_903912925.1 uncultured Verrucomicrobia subdivision 3 bacterium
CCCGTTGCTCCAGTAAGCATCTTCCGGCAAACTTGGAGGTTTGGATAGGGTATCCGGCGGCGAGCTTGACTGTTTGGGGGCTTTCCCTTTATATCGGCCCAATATGAAAACTCGACAGATTATGTGCGTCGTAGCTGTGCTCAGTGGCCTCTGTTTGCCAGGGTCTGCCCGGGCCGGACAATTCTTCTTCCCGGTAGGCCTATCGTATTCGTACGGAAACCAACAGGTGACAGACAAGGTGGCTGATTTCTACAGCAACGATGGCTTTAGCGTTGACAAGACCAGCATCCCCATTGGATTGAGTTTCAGCCCATTTTATGAGTGGGACAATGGTCTCGGCGTCGGTTTGAGCCTCGGCCCGACGGCGTTCCTGGTGGTTGACGAGAATGTCAACTTTGGTTCGACCCATACGGATACGACCCGGTTTTCCTACGCTGTGCCGTTGGGCGGCTTCGTCCGTTACACACTATTCCGCAACAAGACGGTATCACCCTACGTCCGGGTTGGCGTCAAGTACCCGTTCGCTGGCGGCGACAACCTCGAGGCTGCGAACGCGGGTCCGTTCGGCGTGGTCGGGGTTGACCTCTGGCGCAACAAGAAGGTCGGCATGAGCGTGGAAGTCGGATACGACGCGTCCCAAGTCAGGGTCAAATATACGACGATTGATGGCAATGCGCTGTCGGACAAGGTGACTTTTGCCGGCTTCACCGCCACCTTGTCGGTGTTGTTTTGATCCAAAGTTCCTCGACTTCCCCCGACACGTGGCAGCCGCTGGGAGATGATGATCTCACCTCGGGCGCACTGACGATGCGGCCGTGATGCGATTATCCTGCGGCGCCAGGCCCAAACTATCATTGCCAGAAACCAAGGTAGCCGGCACCTTCTGAGCCCATGCTGGCAACGCTGGTCGCAAACCTGGTGAGTTTTGATTACTGGCTGAGCAATCCCTGGTGGGTGGCCGTCTCGTTGTTTCAACTGTGGATGCTCATTGACGCCATTCGCCGCCGGGAATGGATTTGGGCCGTGTTCATTTTCATCGGATGGGGCTTCTCAGCGCTGTTCTACTACTTTGCCGTCTATCGCGCCGCGCCTTCGGCCACGCGCGGATTCGAGTTGCCCGGCGCCTTCGACCGGCACCGTATCAAGCAGCTCGAGGCCCAAATCCATTACTTGGACAAGGCGCATCATCATTCCCAGCTCGGGGACATCTTCTTTCAGCAAGGAAAGCTGGTAAAGGCCGAGGGTTGCTACCGCGCTGCTCTCGAACGCGACGCCGGAGACATCGACACCCGGGCGCACCTCGGCCAATGCTTGCTGCGCCAAAAGCGGCCAGCCGAAGCCCGACCACTTCTCGAGGGCGTAGTTGCCGAGAATTCCAAGCACGATTACGGCTACTCGCAAATGGCCCTGGCCGAGACGCTCACGGCGCTCGGCGAAACTGACAGCGCCCTGGCCCTCTGGAAGCAAGTGACCGAAAGCCACTCCTACCCGCGTGCCAAAGTCCAGCTAGCCGAGCTCTACCTCGCGCGCAACCAGCCCGATCTGGCGCGGGCGGAGGTGAAGGAAGTGCTGACCGACGACGCCCACGGTCCGGCCTACCAGCGCAAGCGCGATCGGGTCTGGGTCCGCCGCGCAAAAGGCCTGATGAGCCAGCTCGGCTAGCGCAGCCAACGTCAGTGACGTTGGCGGCTTCGTTCCTCCAATATAGCTATTTCAACCAGGCTGGCAGCTTTCTGGGGGCCGGCGCGGGAGCCGGCGGCAACTCCCCAAGCAACTGTAATACCGTCTTCTTCTGACCGGGCAGGATCAAGTCCGGCGCGATTTCGCTCAACGGCTGCAACACAAAGCGGCGCTGGTGCGCGCGCGGATGCGGCAACGTCAACTCCCTGCTGGCGCGGGTCTCGCTTCCGAAGGCAATCAAATCCAGGTCCAGCGGGCGCGGCTCATTCAAGACCTGCTTCGGGCGGCGGCCAAACTCCCGCTCCAGTCCTTGCAACTTGGCCAGCAACGACTCGGGCGTTTCGCCCGTGCGAGGGATTAGGCCCACGACCGCATTCACGAAGGTCGGTGAGCCCGGCGGACAATCCAGGGGCACCGTCTGCCACAGCGAAGACTTGAGCACCGGATGCTCCGAGAGTTCCTGCAGTCGCGCTATCGCCCGAAGCACATTCTGGCGCGAATCACCTAGATTCGCCCCCAGGGCTACGACCGCCAACTTCCCAACTTTGGCCTTCAGCCTTTGGCCTTCAGCCTTCACTTCAGCCCCAGCACATCCTGCATGTCGTAAAGCCCGGGCTTTTGCTTCACCACCCACTGCGCGGCGCGCAAGGCGCCGTTGGCAAAGGTATCGCGGGTGGAGGCCTTGTGCGTCAGTTCCACGCGCTCGCCGACGCCGGCGAAGATCACTGTGTGGTCGCCTACCACGTCCCCCCCGCGCACTGAGTGTACGCCAATCTCCTCTGCCGTGCGCTCGCCCACGATGCCCGAACGGCCATAGCGGGCGACCTGGTCGAGCTGCTGCTTGCGCACGGCGGCCAGAATTTCGGCCAGGGTCTTGGCCGTGCCGCTTGGGGCATCCCGCTTCAGGCGGTGGTGCATCTCGACTACTTCCAGGTCAAAGCCCGGCCCCAGTATCTCCGCCGCCTTGCGCGTCAGCCAGAACAGCGTGTTCACACCCGTGGAGTAATTCGAGGACAGCACAATGGGAATCTGCGATTGGCAATTGGCAATTTGTGCTTTGCCCTCGTCCGAATGTCCGGTCGTGCCGACCACCATCGCCTTCTTGTGCGCCGCGCATAGCGCCGCGATGGCCGGCGTCGCGCTGTGCGAGCTAAAATCAATGACGACGTCCCCCTGCCCTATCACCGTCTGCAAGTCGTCGCCCTGGTCAATCTGGCCGACGATTTGCAGATCGGGATGCTGGGCCGCGCAGGACAGCAGCGCCCGCCCCATGCGGCCTTTGAAACCGGTGATAATGATTTTAGTCATAAGTGATGTGTGAAAACGGTAGGGGAAAAGCAGAAATTGAGAAAGCAGAAAGCAGAAATCGAAAAGCAGCGCCCGCTACCGTCCCATCCCCATTTCTGCTTTCTGCTTTCTTAATTTCTGCTTTGTTCTTGATCCCGGCGGAGGTTCCTGCCATAAGGTGCGCATTGTAAATGACAACCCTTTCTTAAGGGCGATCAATCGATTCAACCGAAAACGACCAGGAGCTTAGAATGACAGAGAACAAAGTGCGCTTCGTTTACCCGAGATTACAGTTGGCGTATCTGCTGCAATTTGCGATTTGGGGGAGTTGGTGTGTAGCCCTCGGAGGTTACCTTAGCGGGAAGATGAGCGGCCCGCACATCGGCGCCCTCTATATGGCGATCCCGTGGGGAGCAATCATTGCCCCGATGTTCATTGGCCCGATTGCGGACCGCTACTTTTCCGCCCAGAAGGTTCTTGGCCTTTTGCATCTCATCGGTGGGGCAACTCTAGTGGCCTGCGGTGTCATCTGTGTCCAGGCGGAAACCCAGGCAGCCGGGGGGGCGGTGGTCGTTCCCTTTGCGTCGCTGATGGTTTTGATGCTCCTCTCCGGCCTCTGCTTTATGCCGTCGATCCCGTTAATCAACACCGTCGTCTTCAAGCACATCCCGGATTCGGCTTCGGCGCCCAGAGTCTTTATCTTTGGGACGGTGGGCTGGATCATGGTCAACCTGGTCGTGGAAATTCTCGCGGGTGGCGCGGCCTCCCCGAATTTCTTCTTTATTGGAGGCGGTTGCGGCATCTTCCTCGGACTCTACTCCTTCACCCTCCCGGATACCCCGCCCAAGGGGGCTGTCGCGGGAGCAAAGAAGGATGTCTTTGGGCTTGGGGCCTTGGCTATGTTCAAATCCCCCACTTTCACCCTCTTCGTCCTTTGTGCGTTTATGGTGAGTATTTTCGGCAGTAACTACTTCTTCCCGTCCGTCGTCGCCTACCTGTCCGAATTCGGTTATCCCGCACCGGTTGCGCTGACCACCCTCAATCAGTTCTCTGAGCTCATCTTCATGGCGCTGCTTCCTTTTTGTGTCGCCAGATTCGGCCTTAAATGGGTTTTGGTTATCGGCATGAGCGCCTGGGCGGTTCGGTATTTCATCTTCCCGCTGCCGGGATTCCAGTTCGCCCTGATCGGACTTCTCTTTCACGGCATGGCTTATGCGTTCCTTTACGTCGCAGCCTACATGTTCGCTGACCGTGTTGCTCCCGCCCATCTCAAAGCGAGCGTTCAAAGTCTCCTGGCGTTTCTGCTTCTGGGAATCGGGCAGGTGCTAAGCGGTTACCTGTTCGGCTACCAAATCGACCGGAATGCCCCCGCCATCACGAAGACGGTCGTTATCCAGGAAGGGAAGGCAGCGAAGGGACTTCCGGCTTGGAATGTTCCTGAAATGGAAACCTCGGGCTGGCGATATCTCGATTTGGCCAAATCGGTCAAATACCTCCGCGGTGATAAGAACATCTTCAACTTTGGGGAGCACCTCGGCTCGTACACGAAGGTAGATGGCTCACTCGACCTCGATAAAGTCCCCGATACGTGGGAGTCTGGTGGCGTTTCTTATACCAAGGCCGAGTTGAAGGCGACTTTAGACAAGATTGGCGCTCGGGTTACCCGTGACGACTACTTGAGAGCCCAGCGGCACAATTGGAAGGGTTTCTTTATCCCGGCAGCCGTGTTCTCCCTCTTCTGGGTTTTCGTGTTTATCGCGTTCGGCAAGGAGCCCGTCGCAGCTCCGGCTGAACCCGCCAGGAAATAGGCTTTCGTAATTGCGTGATGCGTGAAACGTGAACTCACGCATCACGTTTCACGTTTCACTTCAACAATCCCACAGCCTTCATGGTCCCGCGCAGGACCTCGCGGTTCTTCGCGCTCAGCGGGACCAACGGCAGGCGATACTCTTCTTCGATCTGGCCCAACATCGCCAGCGCGGCTTTCACCGGCACCGGATTGGTCTCGATGAACAAGTCTTTGAACAGCGGGTAATACTGCTGGTGCAGCTTCAAGGCAGCGCCGGTTTTGCCCGCGGCGCAGGCTTTGACCATCTGTGCGATCTGGCGCGGGATAACGTTGGATACCACGCTGATGACTCCCTGCGCGCCAACCGCCATGAACGGCAGAGTAAGCGAATCGTCGCCGCTCAGGATTTCAAAGCGGGGCCCCAGCACCGCGCGCAATTGGCTCACGCGGTCCGCGTTGCCGCCCGCTTCCTTGATGCCGATGATGTTCTTGCACGCCTGCGCCAGGCGTTTGACGGTGTCCACGCCAATCTCGATGCCGCACCGACCGGGAATGCTGTAGAGCACGATGGGCAGGCGCGTAGCGCGCGCGATCTCGCGGAAGTGTTGGAAGAGGCCCTCCTGGCTCGGTTTATTGTAATACGGCGCCACCTGGAGCGAGCCGTCGGCCCCGGCCTTTTCGGCACGTTGGGTCAGGGAAATCGCCTCGCTGGTGGAATTGGCGCCCGTGCCGGCGAGCACCTTGATCCGGCCGCGCGCAAACTTCACCGATAGTGTGATGAGTTGTATGTGCTCCTCGTAATCCACCGTCGGCGATTCGCCGGTGGTGCCCACCGGCACGATCCCGTCCACTCCGGCCTGGACCTGACGGCGAATCAAACGTTCCAGCGAGGCTTCGTCAATCTTGCCGTTCCTGAACGGCGTAACAATAGCGGTGTAAGTTCCAGTAAACATATCAGATCTCAATTCTTCCTTCGAACACAAACTGCGCGGGGCCGGTCAGCCGCACCTCCGCAAACTCCCCGTTATCTTCCTTGAAGCTGACTTCAAGCTGGTCTCCCCCCTGCACCCGAACCTTCACGGGCGAAGTAAACCCGTGCAGGCGCGCCGCAATCAACGCCGAGGCGGTCACACCGGTGCCGCAGGCCAGCGTTTCACCTTCCACCCCGCGCTCGTAGGTCCGCACCCGGATGTGGTTCGGCCCGAGCAGTTGCACGAAATTCACGTTGGTGCCTTTCGGGGCAAACTGCGGGTGGCGGCGGATTTCCCGGCCGAGTTCCTGCACCATCGCGCGGTCGGCGTCGGGCACGAACAGCACCGCATGCGGCACACCCGTATTGAGCGAATGAATCGTCTGAGCACCCCCTGAAAGCGGCACCTGCTGATTGAGCCGCGGCTCGCCTGGCCGCGTCAGGTTGACCGTGACCTGCTCGCCTTGAAAGCTGGCCGTGATGACGCCTGCTTCGGTCTCGAACGTCAAGCCCCCGTTCACGCCGGTCAGCTTCTGCACGAACCGCGCGAAACAGCGCGCCCCGTTGCCGCACATCTCGCCGGTGCTGCCGTCGCTGTTATAGAAATCCCACGCCCAATCCGCCTTGCCCGTAGCCGACGGCACCAGCAGCAGAACCCCGTCCGCCCCCACACCGCGATGCCGATCGCAGAGCCGCACGACCTGATCGACGGAAAGCCCGACCTTTCGCGCCCGATTATCCATGAGCACAAAGTCGTTGCCCGCGCCGTTCATCTTGGTGAAATCCAGAACCATTGAAGGAAAGGCTAACGCAACGAGGGACCGGTGTCGAGTGGCGAGTGGCGGCGTGCAGCAATTCGGGCGCATTCGCGAGTTCCTGGTTCGGTGTCCCGGCTTTAGCCGGCGAGGGCCAGGATTGGCAAGCCAACGGGCAGGGCGGTGGCGCGCCAGACCGGCTAAAGCCGGGACACC
>CAIWJG010000617.1 GCA_903912925.1 uncultured Verrucomicrobia subdivision 3 bacterium
ATTCTCATTATGGGACGAATGGGACGAATGGGACGAATGGGACGAATGGGACGAATGGCGGATGATCATACGCTGCCTGGGAAATGCCACTACACAGTGTTGCATTATGACAGGCTACCCGGCCGCGCTCCTCAAGAAATCCCCGAAACCCAGCCGGTCGTACTTAGCCCCCTCGCGCTTCTTCTTCGCGCAATTCCACTGCAACACGGAGAGGCTCTGGTCAAATGCCCGCAGCTTCTGCGTCAGCTCGGCGACGGTCGCTTGGTCCTTCGCGCTTCGGGCCTGCAGGTCTTTGTCCAGTTGCGTCACCCGCGCCGCATAACGCGGTCGTAAACCAGCCCCCTCCCGGGCATTCGCGTCCCGATGAGCGCGCTCATCGTTGTCAACGCCTACCCTTTCGAGAGCATGCGCCTGACGAATAAACTGAGCCCGAGCTTGCAATTGCGCTTCGAGCCCACGCTGCTCCTCGACCCGCCGGGAACGCTCGTTCTGGAAGTTGCCCGCTATCCGGGCGGCTTCAGCCCGAGGAAGACTTGCCGGAGCCCGCGCCTCCCCGCGAGCCTGAATTCGGTCCCGCCATCCCCTCAGGGCCTCCGCACGCTTGGGCCCAATGCCCGGCACCGAGGTCAAGCCGTGACGGTCCAAATCAGCGGCGGTCACAAAGTTATGCTCGGCCAGCCTCGCGGCATTGCCGGGGCCGATACCCGGAAGGTAGCTGCTTGCGATCGGATATCCCCTCAGCCACGAGTCCATAAACACCCTCCGTAACGATTGGAGGCTGCCCTCCTTTTCACTGCTCTCCTTCGTCACCAAGCCCGCAATCTCCCGCTCCAACTCCGCGATCCGATCCGATAGCCCCACCTGCAAAGCCCTCCACTCACCCGCCTCGTGCGCTGCTATGCTCCTTCTGCGCTCGTCCAGAAGTCGTAGCCCCGAGGTCAGGCGGCCCTGAAGGCGGCCCATTTCCTCCTGCAATTCCGCTTCGACCTGCCGGCGTCTGTGGTTCCAGTCCGTCTGCGCGGCGGCCATCCCGGCCACAACCTCAGTCCGCGCCTCCTCCAATAGCTTGCGTTGATTCCGCTTCCCCCCCACTTCCCGCACCAATTCTGCCAGTGCTTGCTTGAACAACCTGTACTCGATCAAGCTGGGGTCACCCCAGTACTGAGCAAAACAGTAGAGGGCAAGCGCCGCGAGCACGCTGAGGCCAAAGCCAAGAAAGGCGACCGCCGGAAGCCCGGCAGCAAACCCCGTTACCAGCACCGCCGCAAATGAACTACCCGCCACCACCCGTATCCCCTTGAGCGAATGCTGAAATCTGGCCCGCTCTACCGGGCCGGTCACTTCCTGAACAATCCACCCAACGTCCGGCCCGCCGCCACGACCCACCCCAGCTTGTTCCTTAGTTGGCGGCTCTCCCGTATGATCCTTCCACCACTCTGCCGCCGCACCCCCACCAGCCGAGACGACCTCGTTGCCCGCCGCGGCGCCATGCACAACGTCGAGCGCAGGGACGCCCAACATCGATAGCGCAAACAGGCCGGCGATGAACTCCCCCAGAACCCGCACGTTCCCATTCGCTGACCGGTTCAGGTCCCGAAGCACGGCCGAAGTCTCAGGGTGCTCAAAATCGTCCCGGCGGAAGAGCAGGCACTCGTCGCCTCCCTGGTACCTGTGCCACAGCTCTGGCCGGTCACTTAGGGCAACCAACGACGCATATACCACCCAGCCGGAAAAGTTGTCCAGGTAAGGCCCGTAGTCGATGTTCGTCCGGGAAGGATGCTGGAAGTTCCGCTGGCCAACCTCGTTGCTGAACCTCCCCGCTAGCGCTGGCACGAACATCCCGTCATAGTCCACCAGCCGCAGATCCCCTCCCACTACCAACACATTTCGGTCCTGCAAGTCACCGTGCGCAATCTCCGCCTGCTGCAAGGCTTTCAGCATCGCCAGCCACTTTTTCGCGAGGGCGCCCAGCAGCGCCGGGTTGCTCAAGTTGTCCCCAATAAACGCACTCAGCGACACCCCTCTCACCCACTCCATTTTCAGCAAGGGATACGCTCGTCCCTTCACCTTCAGCCCCTGAGGCTGGTAGCCAAAGGCAACCGTGTACGGCAGCCGAGCTTGCGCCAGGTGCCGGTCAATGGCCTCATAACGCTCCTGCTGGTCATTAACCTCGGTGGTAAAGCATTTCGCCGCCCAAGCCCGGCCAGGACATTCAATCTTATAGACGCAGGCAAAGCTCCCGCTTCTGGGCCGCGGCAGGCCGAGACGATCTAGCTCCGGCTGCCCGGAGCGCAATTCCCCATCGACAAAGACCGAGCGCGGATTCTGAACTGCTTCATTGTAATCTTGAGGCGTTGGCCACGGCATAAAGGCACCCCTCAGCCGAGAATATCGATCCGCAACAGCGTTACATCGTCGTTCTTCAGGTCCCCCGCTGTCCGCAGGTCCCCCACCAGCTTGGCAAATGGCTGTCCCTCGTCGGTTCCCAAATCAGTCAGGATTCGCCAAGGCTCCTTCCCCCGCTCGTGCTCTCGTAGAAACCAGCACGACAACGCATCCGTCATCAGGTAGAACGTGGTGCCGTGCCCGCAGCCGCCCGCCGCCACAAGCACCCCGGCTGCGGCCAGGCCATCGCCGTTATTCGCGGCATTACTGCACAGCAGGCTTGGGGGGTTGCCAAAATCCGCGGAGTTGCCCATCGGCCACGCCTGCAACACCTTCCCCCGCTCCACCTGAAAGAGGCAACTGTCCCCCACCGCAACGGCCCGCCACGCCAGTGCCGTCGCCGCCCCGTTCACGGCCTCGAAAACCTCGAGTCCCAGCAGGGAAGAAAACGCTCCCTGCTCCGCCTTCTGCTCAGCGTACCAGGGCAACGGCCGCCGATGCACGGTTTTCTGCCACTCCTCCTGCAAGGGCTTAAGCTCCTCCGCCGTGAGGGGCACCCCCAGGCTCCCCTTCACGAATCCTCGGGCGATTTGCTTCGCCCACTGCTGCGAAAACGAGGCCTCCGCCGCACCATCCGTAACCGCGAACCGAATCCGCTCGCCCTTAATACTCTGCGGCGACTTCAGGGTGGGCGGGCCGAAGGAATCCTCGTACTCCGCTTCACTGGACCCGTGCTTCGGGAGCCAGAACGCTTCGGCATGCAGTTCCATGACATCCGGCTTGCTTACCGCAAGGCATTCGGACGAGTTCCAATGTCGAGGAAATTTATGACGGCGACCAGGCCGGCGTTGAACACGAACCCGCGGCTGCCCTCGCCAACGTTCATCCCTTCCCGCTTCGCAATCGCCAGCATGTAGTCAGGCATGGGGCTGGACATTCGAAAAAGCTGCTGAGCAAACTGGTCCGGGAGGCCGGTCTCACTGCTGGGGTACTCAATGGGAGCCCCCTTTTGGGCCGAAACGTGAATGTTGAACAACAACACCTCGCCATCACTGCTCCGCAGTTGCTTTATCTGGTCCGCCACGGAGCTCGGGTCACCGTCCGTCGATTCTCCGTCGGTGATATTGATGACAATCGGCGGAAAGCATCCCCCGTGCTTGCCCAGCCACTCCTCAACGACGGTCTTCGCTATTCCCAGCGCCTGGCACATCGGCGTGCCACCATTCGCGGTCGGCTCGAACCAAACGGGAAACCGAATCGGCTGATCAACCAGCCCGCCAGCACCGTCGGACACTTTCTTCGTCCGCTGCTCCATCCTCGCGGGTGAGCTCCCAATCTGACTAATCGGCACCATTTGCTGCCCAGCCAGCGGCCCGGTGAAGCCTGGCCCCACCTGCGCGCCATAGCCCACCACGCCCACGTGGAAAAAATCCCGGACGCCCTCCTCCTTCGCACACTTGATTACTAGGTTTTGCAACAGGCGGTTGACCACATCCGCCAGCGCGTCCGCTTTCTTTCCCTCCCCAGTCCCAAATGGGTCGCCCATTGACCCCGACTGATCGATGAGGAAAACAAAACAAGAGGGATTGTTTCTGCTGATTTCGGCCGAGTATGCCATATGTGTTCCTTTTGCGTTAGTTAGTGAATTCCAAGTTTACATATCCCATTCCCTCCGAAGCTATACCCATCAATTCCGACAGCAAGCGTTTTCATTGTCGGCGGGAGTTCAAAATGAGACTTGTTGTGGGGACAAAATGAGCCTGGCGCAGAGCGAGAATTGTCCCAGGATATGGGGCCAGCGATTGAGCGGGGGGCGAGGGGGCTGGGACACGACCCAGAACTGGCTCTGGGGATGGGGAATGAGGGTGACGGTATGCCGAGCGGTGGCACTGATCGGCCACCCGGCAGACCGGCGAGTGGCACTGAGGCTGCCGGATGAATCCGGCGTTCCGGTGGTGGTGTCAGGATACGCCCTTAGTCTCCCAGAAGATCGCGAAGGGAACAAAGGGCTTCGCTCTCTTTGCGGCCTTCTGTCGGGATCACGGGCGATCAAGTTTCCGCAGTTCTGCTACGGTGGACGGGAAGGCAGAATACAGCATTTGCACCACAAGTGGCTCAACCGCGGCAAAGCCACCTAATGCGACGGTTTTGTAAAGAAATTTGTGTAAGTGCTTTTCTTTTTGGTTTTTGTTTTCTGTTTGGGGAATTTTCTGGAGCGTTCAGCAGCGAGCTAAAACGAGCAGGGGGGCGGGCTTTGTGCTCCATAGCACGCGCC
>CAIWJG010000618.1 GCA_903912925.1 uncultured Verrucomicrobia subdivision 3 bacterium
CCTCTCCCCTGGGGAGAGGGCTGGGGTGAGGGGGAACTGGGCCGCCGGACTGACGCTGCCGTCCAAAACGTCTTTGGCACGCGGGAGACCGAGCCTCTAATCCTAGCGGCATTGGACAAGCATGACCGCGCTCCGAAAAATCTAAGATGCGCATGGGGGCGCAACTCACGCCCTCAAGGAAATTGACAACGACAAGAGGATTCAGTAGCTTCTTGGCGATACGGACGACGCCAACCTCGTCGGACGATAACCAGTTAACTATGAAAAAGATTCCATTACTCTTGGTCGGTTTGTGCCTGTTGGCATTCGGCGGGGTGGCCCGCGCAGCGGATCTGGCCCCGGGTCTCCTGGGCGAGTATTTCGCCATGGACAGCGCGGTGGAGGATTTCCCCAAGATTGCCGCGGATAAGAAACCTACGCTTAAGCGCGTGGACAAGACGATTGAGTTTCGCAGCACCGGACCGACCTTCCCCGGCACGAAGCTGGACAATCATTTCGCGATCCGCTGGACGGGAGTAATCAAGATTCCCCAGGATGGCAAATACACGTTCTCCCTGGAATCGGATGATGGCTCACGGCTGCTGATTGACGGCAAGACAGTCGTGGACAACGGCGGGTTGCATGAGATGCAGGAACAGTCGGAAAGCGTAGAACTGAAGGCGGGCGAGCACGAGCTCCGGATTGATTATTTCGAGAACGAGAACGACGGCGGTGCCGGCTGCGTGCTCTGCTGGAAAAGCAAGGACCTGGCGAGGGCGGTTGTGCCCGCGAGCGCCCTGTTCCATAAGGGCGAATAAGCGTATCTTTGCGGTCCCGCCAGGCAGCGGGCGGCGCGCCGGGGAATGGCTGCTGCGCCTGATTAGCGGTGCCGTTTATTGCAGCGAGCGGCGGTTTCTTAGCCGCCGGGGTTTCCAGGCCGGGGCGGTCAGCGTGCCTTTTTGCTCTGTGGCGGCTGCAAGCCAGAGGATTAATCTCAATGGCGTGCGCGCTGCCTACGTGGCGGCGAGCAATCAATCAGGGGCCGTCCGGTCCTTGGGTTGCGCGAGGGATCCTGTCTGTGCAGTGAATGCGTCTTGCCCTCGTGCCACCGGAGAGGCTATAAATCGCTGTAGAACCTAACACGAAAGAGACTTAGCTATGTCATATACCAGCCGCCAGACGGTCAACACCAGCAATGTGCTGTCAGTGATCATGGGTGGCGGACAGGGCACGCGCTTGTTTCCGCTGACCAAGGAGCGCGCCAAGCCGGCTGTGCCGTTGGCCGGGAAGTATCGCCTGGTCGATATCCCGATCTCCAACTGCATCAATTCCGATCTGCGGCGCGTTTACCTGCTGACCCAGTTCAACTCCGCCTCCCTGCACCGGCACATCTCCCAATCTTACAAGTTCGACCACTTCTCCGGCGGCTTCGTCGAAATCCTCGCTGCCGAGCAGACCTACACCGACACCTCGTGGTATCAGGGCACCGCCGATGCTGTTCGTAAGAACCTGATTCACTTCTTGAATCACGAATGGGATTACCTGCTCATCCTCAGCGGGGATCAACTCTACCGGATGGATTTTCGACATATCATCGAACAGCATGTGGAAACCAACGCCGATATCACTGTGGCGACCATCCCAGTTGGCCGGAGCGAGGCGCAGTCGCTGGGCATCATGCAAATTGACGCCGCGCGCCGCATCACACGCTTCGTGGAGAAACCCAAGGATCCGGCGCTGCTGGCGCCACTGAAACTGTCGCCGGAGTGGTATGCCCCGCTGGAAATCAAGGGGGAGGGGGAGTTATATCTGGCGTCCATGGGTATCTACGTCTTCAACCGCGCCGTCATCCGCCGTCTGCTGGACAACACCCTGACCGATTTCGGCAAGCATATCATTCCGAACGCAATTCAGAACCTGCGCGTGTTCTCGTTCGTGTTCCAAGGTTACTGGGAGGACATCGGCACCATTCGTGCCTTCTTCGAAGCCAACCTCGACCTTACCAACGAATTGCCGCGCTTCAACTTCTTCGACATGGCGGCCCCCATTTTCAGCCGGCCGCGCTTCTTGCCAGGCTCGAAGGTCAACGGGGCCCAGATTGATCATGCGGTGATCTCTGAGGGCTGTATTCTCAATCATGCTGTTATCACGCACAGCATCATCGGCCTGCGCAGCTTTGTAGGCGCCGACACCGTGCTGAACCGAGTCATCCTGCTCGGCAGCGATTACTATGAGTCGCTCGAGTCCATTCAGGAGTATGAGAAGACCGGCAAGCCGCGCATCGGCATCGGCGCCAACTGCCGCATCGAGAATACCATCGTGGACAAGAACGCGCGCATCGGCAACAACGTGGTCATCTCCCCCGTCGGCAAGCCTGAAAAGGTGGACCACCCAAACTACTTCATCCGCGACGGGATTGTCATTGTCCCGAAGAACGGGGTGATCCCGCACGGGATGGTGATCTGAGGGCAAGTGTGTTGAAAGAATCTGCCATCTGGAAGTCTTTGACCGCCCCAGACCGGTTGATTCTGGTTGCCAGGCCAGCAATTCTCATTATGGACGAGATGGGGACGCCGGGTGAGGGCACCCGGCCTACAAGCGGGCAAGTTTTCGGGAGATGTAG
>CAIWJG010000619.1 GCA_903912925.1 uncultured Verrucomicrobia subdivision 3 bacterium
ATATTTCTGCTTTCTGCTTTCCCAATTTCAGCTTTTCCCCAGAAGAACCTCTGCGTCTCGGCGTTAAGCCCGGTTCCCGACTCCGAAACCCGCCCAGTGAAGTAGCAGGAAGACTTCACGGGCCAAGCGTAGTCCGAGTCTTCCTCTCATTAACACCCAACTTCAGTTGGGTGAACCACGCCCCCGTTGCGGTCCAACCGTGTCAACGGTTTCCCCTGACGTTTGCCCATAATGAGAATTGCTGCGGGGAGAGGGAGAAGGCGCGCCGCGCTCCCTGTCATTCCTTAATTCAACGGCAGTGGGGCTGGGGTGAGGGGTTGCTCGGGGTCATCTATTCCGCGGTCTTGGCAGTAAGTCAATGCTGCACGAAACGGCGTAACCCTTCACATGGTTAGCTGCTTGGGATCGATTTCGATCAGCTCCCATTTCTGGGCGTCACTCTCCTGCCATGCTTGAACCACAATCCTCACTGTAGCCCCACTTTCCTCTTTCACCGCCGTCAGCGCCTTGCCGGATTTGGCATCCGTAATCTTGTAGCGACCATCCGCAAGCCTGGTGAATTGCCACGTCGGCCGTTCCGCCGGCTTATTTGAAAAAGGCACCTGCGTGACTGCCACTGGCGTTTTGTCTGCTTCGGCCTCGGCGGCGGCGAACGTCTTCGAAGTGTAGTGGTTTTGGAGCTGAAACCGCGACTCCCCGCTTGCCTGGAGTTTCCAGGTCAGGCACTTCCAGGGCTGGGCCGGGTAGAGAACAATCCGGGTCCCGTCGGCACTATTGGCCTCTTCGGGGCGCAACAAGTTGCCATACTTCTGGTTGCGGATCTGGAATGATCCGGGCTTGGCGCGATTCCCCGCCTCAGGCTGGCTGGTGGAATCCCCCGCCATCACGCCGAGGGATATGAGTGAGCTAGCCAGACATATGCAAAAAGGCTTCAGTATCGTCATAATCCCCCCAGCTTCCGCTCCAACCGGCGCTTGTCAAGAAGCCTAATTACCCACTCGTATCCCGCGCCAGTCGGATCCGGCTGCCAGCAGGGCCAGATCAGAGGCTGGCCCCGTGTCGTTTGGTGCATATCGACATACTGATTTCGAGAACCTTATCGCCGGCAACAAGGAAATTGAGTGCAAGTTCTATGTTAATTGATTAGAAGGATAACCATGCCGCACACTCTGATGGTCATTAGCCCGCACGGAGACGATACCGCTGCTTTCTGCGGCGGCACAGTGGCCAAACACGCGGCCCTGGGCTGGAAGGTCGTGATGGTGGTCGTAACCGACGACCGCAAAGACTCGGTCGGCTTGACCATTGGCGAAACCCTGAAGCTCAACCGCGAGGAAACCAAAGCCGGGGCAAAGCATCTGGGCGTCTCCGAACTGGTCTTCCTTGATTTTGAAACCGACACCCTCAGCGACGTCCCCATCGGCAAACTCCGCGAGCGTTTTGTTTACCTGTTCCGCAAATACCAGCCCTTTGCCGTGATGGGTTTTGACCCCTACGACCGCTACGAAGGCAATCTTGACCATGTAAGAATCGCACAGGCCACCGAGGAGGCTTATTGGGTGAGCTGCTTTGACCTGCACTACCCCGAACATTTCCGGGAAGGCCTGAAACCGTTCTCGGTTTGCGAGCGCTGGTATTTCGGCCGCAACCTGATGGAACCCAACCAGA
>CAIWJG010000620.1 GCA_903912925.1 uncultured Verrucomicrobia subdivision 3 bacterium
AAGGCTGTCGGAGAATTGCTGGCTAAGGTGCACCGGTTCGCCCAAGCAGCCTCCGCAGGGGGCGCCGACGCGTTCGAAAGCAAGCTTCGCGAGTGGTTTCAGGCCGGGGCGCCGGAGGCCGCCAGCCATGCCCTCGTCGAAATGGATTCATGGCGGCGACTGGGGAATACCGATTTCAGCCTGTCGCTTCGCTTGAGCTGGCTGGCAACGTCGCTCGGCTTAGTTTCCCGGAGCTCCGACTCGTCGGACGCCGTGCTGGCGCTGCAGGGCTGGCTGGAATTGCCGTTCGACCCCGCGCCGCATTTGATTCTCGCCGGTCTGCACGAAGGCAGCGTGCCCGAAGCGCCGCCGGCTGACCCGCTCATTACAGAGGCCGTGCGCGAAAAGCTCGGTTTGCGCGACCGCAAAACCCGGCTCGCGCGGGAGACCTTTCTTTACACGGCGATGGTCGAAGGCCGCCGCGCCACCGGTTATGAGTCCTGTAGCATCGAACGTGAGTTCGATCATTATTTCTTCCATCCCAAACCACGCGCTTTCGCTGGAAGCGTGACGGTCATTACCGCGCAGGTGGATGCGCAGGGCGAACCGTGCAAACCGTCGCGCGTGCTGCTTCAGGCTGGGCGGGACAGGCTTCCTAAACGCGTCCTGCATTTCGTCAGGGAAAAGCCCGACGTGCCGCTGCAGCCTACGCCAGCCTGGTCGCGCGGCGACTGGAAGCTGCGCCCGCCGACCGGCGCTGCCGCTAACAAAGCGTGGAGCCATGTTAGTCCTTCAACCCTCAAGTTGTATCTCGCCTGCCCGACTCGGTTCTATTTTGCGAAGGTGCTGGGGTGGGAAGGGTTCGAGCCGTTCCATGGCGAGCTGGACGCCGCCGGTTTTGGGGATTTGATCCACTCCGTCCTGCGTGAGTGGGGCAATGATACTGCTGCTCGCGAAATCGCAGACGCGGCAGAGCTGAAGGCGTGCTGGCTTGATTTGCTGAAACGGCAGGCCAACGAGCGATTCGGCGCGAGCGCGTCGCCGTCAATCCGACTGCAGCTCATGTCGGCTGAGGAACGACTCGTGGCGCTGGCGGAACAGCAGGCGAAGCAACGCCAGGCCGGCTGGCACGTCGTAGAGGTGGAGAAGCAACTCAACGGCGTGCTCACGCTGGCCGGGTTGCCGGTGAACATGAAAGTGGACCGCATTGACCGGCACGACGATGGTCGCGTGCGAGTGATTGATTACAAGACCGGCAAGACCAGCGAAGACCCGCGCAAAGCGCATCTCCGCGTTTGGTCGGAGGACAAATGCCCCGCCGCGCTCGGGCCATTGTGCGTCGTCAAGAGCAAGGGGAAAGGCAAGGACAAGTCCTACGGGTGGGCAGACCTGCAACTGCCGCTTTATGTTGTCGCCGTGCAGAAGCACCTGGCATTGAATACGCCTCCCGAAGCGTACTATGCGCTGATGCCGGAGGCCGTTGGCGACACGGAGTTTGTGCCGTTCGAGAACCTGAATGAGAGAATCGAGAACGCCTTACAGTGGGCCGAGGAAGCCGCCCGGCGCATCGTGGCCGGCGTTTTCTGGCCACCTGCGCCGGAGGTCAAGTACGACGACCTTGTCACGCTCGCGCCGGAAGGCTTGCAGCAGGCGCTGAGCGGCGAATGGGAAGCATTCCTGGCAGGAAACGAGCCGGGCAGAGCAGGCAACGCCGCGTGAGCACAACGCTTCAGCATACCAGCATCCGCGCCTCAGCCGGGACGGGAAAGACCTACCAGCTCGCTAATCGCTACCTCGCTCTGCTGCTGTTGCAGGGGCTGGGCGACGGAAAGATTGCGCCGGAGAAAATAGTGGCCGTGACCTTCACCAGGAAAGGCGCCGGCGAATTTGCCGAGCGCATCCTGCACCGGCTTGCCGCCGCGGCTGGCAACGACACCGAGCGCGACAAGCTACGGGCTGATCTGGACCGCCTGGTCAAAGGCGACGAGCAGCAAGGCATCGCGGGCCTCGCTCCCGGCGTAGAGTTAGCCGTAAATGCGGCGACGCTGCAATCCGCGCTGGAGGTAATGATTGATCAGTTCGACCGGCTGGTGCTGGGCACGATTGACAGCTTCATGGCGCGGTCCGTCCAGACGCTGGCATTCGAGCTGGGACTGGGTGGATTCGAGATTCTGGAAGACGCCGCGATCGAGCGGGAGCGAGAGGCATTGCTGGGCGAGGTGTTGCGCGCAGTGCGGGCGGAAAACCTGGAGAGCTTCTACCAGACTATTAAGCGCGCCACGCTGAAATCGTCCAGCGGTTTGCAGAAGCAGTTGGACCGCTTTGTGATCGGCGGCCACAAACTGCTTTACGCGCTGCCGGAGGCGGATGCCTGGGGCGGCAGCGCGTTTTGGAGCGGGGAAGTCCCCGATTCGCCCAATGCACAATGGCAGCAGGAAGCCGCCGCGCTGGCGGAGCAAGTCGCCGCGCACGATTTTGGCGACGCTCGGGTCAATAAGGCGCTGGTCAACGTGCTGAACTGGCTGGCCTCGCGCAATCCTGGCACCGCGGGCAGCGCTGCCGGCTGGTTGCAGGACGGCGACAAGCTCGCAGAACTCTGGTCAGCGTGGCCGGAGCGCGAGTGGACGTTCGAGTATTATAGGAAGCCTCGCACGGTTCCGGCTCCACTCATGCAGTCGCTGAGGCCAGTTCTCGAAGCCTGGGTTACCGCGGAGTGCGCGGCGCTTTCGGGCAAGACTGCCGCGATCCATGACATCGTCTCCCGTTATGAGCAGCTCTACGACAAGCTGGCCCGCCGGAAAGGCCGCCTGACGTTCGACGACCTGCCGCTGTTGCTCGACGAAAAGAAGGGCACAGACGCCGCCGCCGCCGCATTGCGGCTGCTCGCCTTTCGGTGGTACCAGCAGTTCGATCACTGGTTGCTCGACGAGTTCCAGGACACGAGCCGCGTCCAATGGGAGGTACTAAAGCCGTGGCTGGATGAGGCCATCCAGGACGGCGGCGGCACAAAATCGGTGTTTGTCGTCGGTGATCCCAAGCAATCTATCTATGGTTGGCGCGGCGGTGAACCGCGCCTGTTCGATGAGCTGGCCGTCAGCTATCCCGGCGCCTTCAAGGAACAAGTCATGGCGGAATCATGGCGATCGAGGCCGTCCGGCCTTGAGCTGGTCAACCGCGTCTGCACGCCGGACACCAATCCGGCACTGCGCGACCCGGACAAGTTCTCTCCTGCCGCACTGGAACGGTGGCAATACGACTGGCACGTTTCCGAAAAGCAGCGGCAATCGGAGCCTGGCTACGCGGCGGTGCTGCTTGCGGCGGATACGGAAGCGGAGGAAGGCGAAGCCGCGGAAGCAGAAGCCGAGAGCGGCGGCGACTTGGCCGACAAACTGGCAGCGCAGGCGCGGGTGATCAAGGCCGTGCTGGAAAGGGTGCGGCCTCTGGAAAAGGGTTTGACCTGTGCGATCCTGGTGCGGAAGAACGATAACGCGCAGGCCGTTGCGCAGTG
>CAIWJG010000621.1 GCA_903912925.1 uncultured Verrucomicrobia subdivision 3 bacterium
CATTCGGGCGCATTCAACAACGCCAGCACTTCCTGTCCGACACTGTCGCGGGCGGCCTCCTCTGCAACCGTTTGACTCTTGGACCATTCTTTTTTTGCTGATGCGATATGAGACCGATCGTGGTGAGATTACCGGTGTGCAATGGATTGCACTACCTGAAGCAATCCGTTGAGAGTGTGCTGGCCCAGTCATTCCATGATTTTGATTTCCTTATCCTCGATGACTCGTCCACCGACGGAAGCTGGGAGTATTTATCCGGATTCAATGACCCGCGAATCACTCTATGGCGCAATTCGGTCAATAAAGGCTTGTTTTACAACCTGAATCAGATGATCCAGCGCTCCAACAGTCCCTTGATTAAGCTGTGGGCGCAAGATGACATCATGTATCCGAATTGCCTGGAGGAGGTTCTCTCGTTCCATGCGCGTTACCCGGGCATTGGTTTCAGTTACAGCGAAAGGGATATTATTGATCAGGCAGGGCGCGTAATCACCCCCAAAGTCGCGGATCATACCCCCGAGCTGATTTCACCCGAATTGCACGCGCGCATAGCGTTCTTTGTCGGTTCGATTGCTGGTAACATTGCGAATGTCACCTTGTCCCGGGCGGCTTTGGAGAAGGTCGGGCTGTTTCGCGAAGACATGCGCATCAGCGGTGATTTTGATATGTGGGTCCGCCTGGCACAGAACCATCCAGTGGGCTTCATTCATTCCCGTTTGATCCAGCTCCGGGATCACGCCGGCCAACTGAGCCGACAGGAAGAGTATTTCATCTTCCATTTGAGGGAAGATATGGAGGTCTATCAATACTTGCTTGGATACGTTTCGCCTGGCACGCGGGCAGAAGGGCGCCGTTTGCTACGTCGCTTTAAATTGCTCTTTTATTATACCCTAATGGTGAAGGCGATTTTGAAGGGGCACTTTAGAACTGCAGCAGAGTTCTTTTCGATGCTGTCTCGCTTCGATAATATCGGGATTCTCACCTTGAGCTTTGTCTGGAACCGTGTCATGCGTGCAAAGCGGTATAAATCTGCTTTGAACGATAATGGCGGCGTTGTGATCCCCAAACAAAGAGATTGCGCATGACGGATTGCCGTGAGCACGTCTATCAGAATAGCGGCAACCCGGCTTTGCTGGAATTTGTCCCCCCCAACAGTCGGGTGCTTGACTGTGGCTGTGGCGCGGGGGACAACGCGCGGCTTCTCAAGCAGCGCGGTTGCCGCACTGTTGGTATTACCATCAGTCCCGAGGAGCAACGAGCTGCTTCTGGCTTCTGCGATCAGGTTCTCCTGGCGGATATGGAAGCTGGTATCCCTCCGGAAATCCAGGGAGCGTTCGATGTCATCCTGCTCTGTCATGTCCTGGAGCATCTTGTGCATCCAGAGAAGGTCCTGAGAGATGCACACCGACTTCTTTCGCCTCACGGCCGATTGGCAGTCGCCCTCCCAAATGTGTTGTTCTACCCTAACAGGGCCAAGCTGTTCGCAGGTTTGTTTGAATACACCCAAGCCGGCATCATGGACGAGACCCATGTGCGCTTCTACACTCATGCCACCGGTGAGCGACTCCTGGTGAAGAGCGGGTATAAAGTCCTTGTTGCGCGGGCGGACGGGGCTTTCCCCTTGTGGAAGCTGCGGTGCCTGTTGAAGGGGCCTTGGGTCCAAAAGATCAACGCATGCGCATGTCGGTGTTGGCCCGGCCTATTTGGCGCACAAAATCTTTACCTTGCGCGCACGGCAGACATGGTTCGGCCGGGCACTGCGACTTCGGGCAGCAGCAAAGCGTGATCTCCGCTCGCCCTCGCGAGGAAGATTATTATGCCGGCAAACCGGCGTAAACACCTCCAATAGACCAACAGGACGAATACCATGCCGAGTCTAGTGCCCTACCCGAGCAGGCGTATCAGGGTCTGCCACAGCAAGCACGCCAAAGGCGTGCTGCTCAGGCCCACACGTTAACTGAAGCGCCATCATGAGTCCGCATCCCCGCCCAAACCCAGAACCCAGGCCTCAGCAATACAGCGACAGAGCCGGCCTTCCAATTCCGCCATGGTGCTGGGCTCTGTTGGGTCTGCTTATGTTCTGGGGCGCTTTCAGCCCCAACCCTGCCCTAACGGTCTCCAGCCTGGTGCTCATCCCCGTGATTTGGCTCCTTCTCTGGCGCCGCGCGGAGCCTCCGGTCCTGGCGTTCGCGTGCGGCATGCAGTGGTTCCAGGCAGCCGCGCTCATATTCCACGACAACTCCAGGGGGACAGTTTTGGGAGGCGACGTCACCTTGCCAGAGCTCGCCCAGGCAAGCTGGCTGAGCCTCATCGGGGTGCTGGCAGTCACGGTCGGCATGCGGCTCGCCTTGATCGGAAGCAAGCCCCTGAGCTCCCTTGCTATCAAAAAGGAGGCCCTCAACCTTGCGCCGCCACGGTTGTTCCTTGCCTACATCATCTGTTTTCTGGCTGGGACCGTACTGGAACGATTCACCTACAGTTACGCAGGCTTGACCCAGGCATTCTACGGGCTGTTCAATCTCAAATGGCTGCCCGCATTTCTACTCGCCTATGCCGTGCTGGTTCGGCAGACCCATTACCGACTCCTTGCTATCGTGGTTGCCATTGAGTTCGGCAGCGGATTGCTGGGACTCTTTAGCACCTTCAAGTCTGTCTTATTCGTGTTGCTGGTTGTCTTTCTAGGGGTGCAGGGCCTTAAGGATCGCGCAAGCTGGGGGCCACCCTTTGTCATCGCAGCGGCTTTGTTCGTAAGCCTCCTCGTATGGACCGCAATTAAGGGGGACTACCGCTCATTTCTCAGCCAGGAGTCTGGCCAGCAACAGGTGCTCGTTTCCGTGCCGCAGCGAATCGAAAAGCTTACCGACCTGCTCCGGAGTTTGGATGTAAAGCAGCTTCCGGACGCACTTGATAACTCCATACAGCGCCTCGCTTGCGTGGAACTTTTCGCTAACTGTATCCGGACCGTTCCAGCTTCCGTACCCTACGAACACGGCGCGCTTTGGCTCGGAGCGATCGAACGCGTCTTTATGCCACGGCTTATCTTTCCAAACAAAGTAGGAGTTGACGACTCTGAGCGCGCGCGGCACTACACCGGCCTCGAAATCTCAGGTGCGGAGCAGGGCACCTCAATCAGCATGGGTTACATGGCTGAAAGTTATGTTGATTTCGGACCGTGGCTCATGTTTATCCCCGTCCTCTTGCTCGGAGTGTTCTACGGGCTGATATACCGTATTCTTGCCAACCACGGCCCCAGCCGGCTCTTGGGCCTGGCTGTCGCCGGCACAATCCTGGCTTTCGGCGCTAACACGATCGAAACCTCCAATATTAAGCTCATCGGAATCAACACCGCGAACTTTCTAGTCTTAGGACTGATTTACTGGCGCTTCGGCCGGTACTTCATGGACTACATCCGCGAGATTTCCAGCCGGTCTGAGCCGCGCACGCGTCCAATACCCCCAACATTACCTCCCAGCAGGCTCGCGAAGAGCCGCGGGCCCGCAGAGCATTGAGTTCGGGAGCACCGGAGACGCTAAAAGGCTAAAAGCTGACAGGCTCACCAGCGACTACGGACTAGATCGAGGAGAGAAGATGGGAGATGGAAGTTAGCAAACATGGTCTCGGCCACGCGACCGCGGATTGCTGAGGCGGGGGCAGTCTCAGTACTCGGGCGGATTTGCCGTTTGGTGTTCGCTGATATGCCGGGTTGCACGAGCATCAGGGATCGCAGTCAGATCAACCTGAAAACAGGAGTTGGAACCACGGATTTCGCGGATAATACGGATAAACCTGAAAACATCAGTTGAAACCACGAAATACCAATTGAGACGCCAAGGGCGCCATATTGGGACGCCAAGGGTGTCGTTCATACCAGCCCAGGGCAACGCCCTGGGTTCATGGCCCCAAAAACCATCTGGAGCACTGAAGGCGCGGCTCATCCTCGCGTGGCATGAGGCAGGCCGTTGGCCTGCAACGGCAAAACGGGCGATGAACCCAGGGCGTTGCTTGGGGAAAGTGTGAAGTATGAAGTATGAATGAAGACGGAGCACAGCGACCTCTTTCATAATTCATAATTCACAATTCATCCTTTCCCCAAGTATGAAACAGGCCATTGGCCCGAAGACTGCCGAAGGGACGGCTGACGGATCACACGGGTTTCAATCGTCCCTTCGGGACTTGTGCTCATCTAAACTTGCGACCCCCAACATTGAAATGTTGGGCTATTATCGGCCATCCCTCCGGGATGATGAGGGGCAAATCCTAGCGGCATTGGTCTCGTCGTCTTGTCGTCTTGTAGTCCGTAGTCCCTTGGTCCGTAGTCCCTTCGTCTTTTAGCTTGCCCCACATCGCTCATTTTATCCCCTACACCGGCACCGCCATGGGCGGGCCCGTCATGGGCATGGCGGCGTATGTCAGCCTCCTGGCTGGTTCCGGGTATCCGGTGACCGTGTTCAGCTCGTTGAGCGGGGCCGATGGGGAATCTGTCCGCCTGGATTCCCGGGTGCGGCTGGTGCAGGAGCCGGCGTCAGCCTGGGGAGGTTTTCGGCGAAGCCCGGCGTTGTGGCGGCAGGTGCAGGGTGCCGACATGGACTTGATCCATTCCCATGGTTTATGGACGGATGTGAGCCGATTGGCGGGTGATCTAGCCCGGCGTCGCGGTGTGCCGCATCTGCTGGCTCCCTGTGGCATGTTGGCGCCTGGCGCGCTGCGGCATCACGGGTGGAAGAAAATCCCGGTTCGGCTCTGGTTCCAGGGCCGTGCGCTGCGCGAGGCCCAATGTCTCCACGCCAAGTCGGAGAAGGAATACGAAGGCATCCGCCAGTTTGGTTTGCGCAATCCCGTCGCAATTATTCCGAATCCGATTGTAAGACCAGTGGACCAAGGACTACGGGACTACGGGACTACGGGACTACGGGACTGCGGGACCATCTCAAGTGCTGCAAAGGAGAAAGCAGAAAGCAGAAAGCAGAAAGCAGAGGTCGGAAATGGGAAGCCGGAGATCAAAGCACAGCCCTCCCTATCTTCCATCTCCCCTCTCCCCTCTCCGTTGTCCCGTGGTCCGTGGTCCGTGGTCCCAGGCTGCCGGACGGTCCTGTTCCTGGGGCGACTGCACCCGGTGAAGGGGGTGGGGCGGTTGGTCGAGGCGTGGATCGGAATACAAAAGCAGAAAGCGGAAGTCGGTGGTCAGTGGTCAGTGGTCAGTGGTCAGTGGTCCGGTGATTGGCAACTGGTGCTGGCTGGGCCGGATGAGGCGGGGATGCGGGCCGGGGTGGAAGCGGCGCTTCGGGCGGCAGGTTGTGGGGACTCGGTCATCTTCACGGGTCAGCTCGACGAACAGCAGAAATGGGCCGCTTACAGGGCCGCGGACCTGTTCGTGATGCCGAGCGATTTCGAGAACTTTGGCAATTCGATCGTCGAAGCCATGTTGTCCGGCCTGCCGGTTATCACGACCACCGGCACGCCGTGGAAGGAATTGCCGGCTAAAGGCGCGGGCTGGTGCGTTGAGCCCACTGTCGAGGCGGTGCGTGATGCGCTGGGCGCAGCAATGGCCATGAGCGATGATGCCCGCCGCGAGATGGGGCGGCGGGCGGCGGTCCTGGCTGCCAAGTTCAGCCCGGAACAGGCCGGCGCGGATTTGATCCAGGTTTATCGCTGGTTACTGGGTGAGATTCCGCAGCCCCCGTGTGTTCGGGTCGCTTGATTCGGTCTGCTCCTCGCGGCTTGGCTTGTCCCGTTGCACTTCGAGGTTTCCGCAAATTCTGAGGGGAAGCACTTGAACGGCTGGCTTAAAGCAATGACACGGATATTCTCGCGGGTAACTACCTCGGGGATTTTTGTCCCGAACTTCGACGGGTTGCGCTTTATCGCGATCGCGCTCGTGGTGCTATTCCACGTGTGGCAGGAAGGGCAGCATATGCCGGGGCCAGCGGTTCCGCCAGCCGCCCTGTTCAGCGTGGTATCCGTCGGGTGGGTGGGAGTGACGCTCTTCTTTGCTATCAGCGGATTTGTGCTCGCGCTGCCATTTGCAAATCATTACCTGAACGGCGCCCGGTGTTCGACTCTCCGCCAGTACTACCTGCGGCGCCTGACGAGGCTGGAGCCTCCCTACTTTATATGTTTGCTGGCCTTTTTTGTAATGAAGGCGTTTATCCTGAAACAGGACGGCCTTTTTCCACACCTGCTAGCCAGCCTAACCTACACCCACAACGCGATTTATTCTGATGTGAGTACTATCAACGGTCTGGCTTGGTCGCTCGAAGTCGAAGTCCAGTTCTACCTTCTCGCCCCGCTGCTGGCACAGATTTTTCGGGTTTCGCGGCCGCTCGTTCGTCGCGGACTGCTCGTCCTTGGGATGGTGGCCACCGGTATTCTGACCAACTGGGTTCTGGCGCCAAAGGGCACCACCCACAGTCTGTATCTACTGCCTCAGTTGAACTACTTTCTAACCGGATTCCTGCTGGCAGACTTGTTCGCCACGGAAATGGCGATGGGCAAGCGCATCCGCCGGTCCTTCGTTTGGGACCTGTTGGCGACGGCTGCGTGGCTCGCGATATTTGTGGCTATTCACCGTTTCAAAGTGGACAGCCTGCTTTTTCCTGCCCTGATCTTCGTCGCTTACTTGGGCGCTTTGCGCGGTGTGTGTTGGAACGCCTTTACCTCGAATCCGGTGATTTTCACAATCGGAGGGATGTGCTATACCATTTACTTGTGGCACAATTTCGTACTCGAAGTTCTGATGCGACAGCTCCACTTGGGGAGCCGCATTCTCGCTTTGGGGGGGGGCGGCTCTTTTTGGGCGCTCTACTTTGTTACTTCCAGCCTTTGTGTGCTGGCCGCCAGTGGCATCCTGTTCGCGGTATTTGAAAAACCTTTCATGATTAAGACCTGGCCGCGCGACATTGCCAACTGGATCTTAGCTCTCCGTTTACGAGTGCAGAGAGCAGCCCCTGCAGTCGAACCGAGTCCAAAGGCAGAGGAGAAGATTTGCCCGTGAGATTTGTTTCAAGTAGGAGTATCTAGTGGACGAGCAAACTGTATTCGGTATCCGTGTCCGCAACGACCAGCCATCCACTTACGGTTGGCGCAACAAAGCTGGGCGGGCGCTTTGGGGCATGGTCTGGACGCTGCTGTTTCGGCCGTCGCCATGGGTTTGTCACGGTTGGCGGCGGTTTCTGTTGGGAGTTTTCGGAGCGAAACTGGCGCCCACGGCCCGCGTGTCCAATAGCGTCGTAGTCTGGGCGCCGTGGAACCTGGTGATGGATGACAGCGCCGAGATTGGGCCGCAGGTGGATTGTTACAGTGTCGCTCCAATTCGCATCGGCGCCCATGCCACCGTCTCGCAATACTGCTATCTGTGCGCGGGCAGCCGGGATATTTCCGACCCGAACTTCGGGCCTACTAAGGCGCCAATCGTGATTGCCGACCAGGCATGGCTGGGCGCGGATGTGTTCGTCGGACCGGGCGTCACCGTAGGCCAGGGGGCAGTGGTGGGAGCGCGGGCGGCCGTATTCGCTGACGTGCCGCCGTGGACGATTTCCTCGGGTAACCCGGTGCAGGTGGTCGGGCGTCGGCAGATAGCAGATAGCAGATAGGAGATAGGAGCTGGCGGGGATAAGAGCTGAAACCTGAAATGCCGGACTGCAGGACTAAGAGACCACAAGACCAAGGGACCACGGGACAACGAGACTACGAGACCACTGACTACTGACTGCAAAGCCTAATATGTCGGAGGAAGCAACGATTGCGGATGAAGAGCCGCGAGGGGGAGTGGCGGGCCCGCTGGCGGAGCATTATGCCAAGGCGGTCCTGATTCGACAGGTGGAGCAGACCTTGCTGGACTTGTTCGCGAAGGGCGAATTGTTTGGGACGGTCCACACCTGCATCGGCCAGGAATGGACTGGGGTGGCGGTGGCAGCCCACTTGCGGCGCGGCGATGTGGTGTTCAGTAACCACCGTTGTCACGGGCACTATGTTGCAATCACCGACGATGTGGAGGGGTTGGTCGCGGAGATCATGGGTCGCCAGTCCGGGGTGTGCGGTGGCCGGGGCGGGAGCCAGCATCTGTGCGCCGAGGGGTTCTTCAGCAACGGGGTTCAGGGCGGCATGACGCCGGTCGCCGCCGGCATGGCGCTGGCACTGAAGCGCTCGAGCAACGATAATATCGCCGTGGCCTTTATCGGGGACGGCACCTTGGGAGAGGGCGCGCTGTATGAGTCGCTCAACATCGCGTCCCGGTGGCAGTTGCCGGTGTTGATCGTGCTGGAGAACAATCTCTACGCCCAGAGCACGTTCCAACCTCAGACGCTGGCTGGGGGGATCCTCGCGCGACCGGCGGCCTTTGGCATCCCCACGCTCGAAGCGAACACGTGGCAGCCCGAGGACTTGCTGGACAAGACGCTCCAGGCCGTCGAGCAGGTACGGCGCACTCGCGGGCCCTGCTTTCTGCGAGTGGATACCTATCGCCTCATGGCCCACTCGAAAGGCGACGATACGCGCGATCCGCAGGAGGTGCAGCGGCATTGGCAGCGCGATCCGATCTCGGTGTTCCTGGAAGCTCATGCGGCCGACGGCGCAAAGATGCAACGGACTGCCCTGGAGCGCGTCGCTGCCGCGGTCGAAGCAGCCAGGAGAGCCCCTTTCACCGCGCCGTTGCCAGAACCGCCGACAGGTGCGGTCGATCAGCTTCCGCAGTGGCGGCCCGCTGAACTGCCAGCGGGCGACCGGGTAGTGAACTGCATCCATGATGCTCTCCGCCGTAATATGGAGCGCGATCAACGGATCGTGCTCATCGGCGAGGACATCGAAGGCCCTTACGGCGGCGCATTCAAGGTCACCAAGAACCTCAGCGCGGAGTTCCCGGGGCGCGTATTTAATACCCCCATCAGCGAGGCGGCTATCGCTGGTCTTGGCAACGGCCTCGCGCTGGCTGGGCTGCGGCCCGTCTGCGAGATCATGTTCGGCGACTTCCTTACGCTGGCGGCCGACCAATTCATCAATCACGCCGCCAAGTTCCGCTACATGTATAACAACCAGGTCCAGGTGCCGCTGATCATCCGGACGCCGATGGGGGGCAAACGCGGCTATGGGGCCACGCACAGCCAGAGCCTGGAAAAGCATTTCCTCGGCTTGCCGGACACGCAGGTCCTGGCGATTCACCACCGCTTCGACCCAGGCGTGTTTTATGATCGGTTGTTCGCCGGCGTGGACCGGCCCACGCTGGTGATCGAGAACAAACTGCTTTACGGGGTTCGAGTGGGGGGCGATAGGAGCGACGGTTTTGCGCTGGAATATACCAGCGATCCGCTGCCCACGACCCGGTTGCGCCCCGAAGGCGTGCTGCCGGATCTCACGATTGTATGCTACGGGGGCATGTTACCCGACGTTGAAAAGGCGGTGGATGCGCTGTTCGAGGAGCATGAGATCGCCTGCGAAATCATTTGCCCGATGCGGCTTTATCCCCTGGACCTGGGCCCCATCCTGGAATCGGTGCTGAAAAGCCGACGGCTGCTGCTGGTCGAGGAGGGTCTGGGCTTTGCCGCGTTCGGCGCGGAAGTGGCGGCCCAGATTCTCGAACAGGCGCCCGGGGCGATCGAGGTCATGGCGCGAATCGCCTCGCCGGAACATCCCATCCCGTCTTGCGGGCCGCTGGAGAAGGAGCTTTTGCCGGGCGAGAAACAGATTATCCAGCGAGCGCGTTAAATGGTTCTGACCGGGCAACCCCAGATGGACAGCGCGGCGAAGCCGCAACCGAAGAGTTAAATGAGTTGCAAAGATAAAGGAGAGCCGGTGTTGGTTTATCTCCCCAAGGAGAACAACAACGATGAGAGCGCCCGTTTGCTGGCCTGGCGCGTAGCCGCCGGCACCCGCGTAACGGCCGGCCAGGCGTTGGCGGAGTTTGAGACGAGCAAAACCACTTTCGAGTTGTATGCGCCCGTTGAGGGCATCGTCCAGTATCGGCACCGGGATGGCGATGAGATTGCGGTCGGCAGCCTCGTCTGCCTGGTCAGCGAGGATGGTCGGGCGGCGTTTCCCGAAGAACCGCCGAAGAAAGCGGCGGCCGTGCAAACCACTCCTCCGGTCGTTGCTGCCGCGCCCCAGCCGGGGCTCGCTGTCGGTGCCTTTATGTCACGTGAACCCGTCGCTCAGGGACGGCGCTTCAGCGCCAGGGCGCGGGAACTCCTCAGCCGGCATGGCCTCGATCCGGAGCAGTTCGCGAAGCGCGGACTCGTTCGCGCCCAGGATGTGCTGGCCTGCCTTCCGGTGCCAGCAGAAGCGACCATTCCTGGCGAGGCAAGGTCACAGAAAGGCCCGCAGAACACCCGTATTCTTGGGCCTGCGGCGGGCGTGCCTTACCGCACGGAACAAATATCGCGCAGCAAGCGCCTGGAGATCGCTTTCCTCCGCTCCGGTTCCCAGCACACGCTGCCCAGCGCAGTGACGCTGACTTGTCCGACGCGCGGCCTACGCGCCGCGGCCGAGCGAGCCGGCATGAGCCTTTCAGCGGTCCTGGTTTATGAAGCCGGGCGGCTGCTTCAGAAGTTTCCTGCCTTTAGCTCGTTCTTTGCCGACGATTGTCACCACTTCTATCAGGAGGTGAATATCGCCCTGGCGTTCGACGCGGGACAGGGCTTGAAGACCCCCGTGCTCCGCCGCGCGGATGCAAAGTCGTTGCAAGAACTGGAGGGCGAACTGCGCGAGTTGATGGTGCAATACCTCAACGATGAACTGGCGGTCGAGTCGCTCGCCGGTGGCACCTTCACGATCACCGACTTGGCCCAGGAAGGCGCCGCCTTCTTCAGCCCGCTCATCAACCAGGGCCAGAGCGCTATCCTCGGCGTGGGCGCTGAGCTTTTCGCACCAGAGCAAAGCCAGGGCTGGTTCCACCTGATCCTGGCGTTTGATCACCAACTGTCCAACGGGCGCGAGGCCACCCAGTTCCTCGTTGAACTGAGGCGCAGGCTCCTGGCGTACGAGCAGGCCTGGGGTGGGGTCCACCGCGAGGAGCCGTTTTGCCAGCACTGCGAGCGCACGCTTTCCACCCTGCGCGAGATCAAGGCCCATCTCGTTGAGGAAGTCCGACCCGACGGCGCCAAGGGCCAAGTGTGTAGTCTGTGCCTCCGAGGACTGTAATGAGGAGTTCGCAGCATACACTACCCTCCAAGCTGCCGAGGCTGCTCCCTCTCCCCTTCCGAAGGGGAGAGGGCTGGGGTGAGGGGTTGCTCCGTGTCGTCTATCCCGCGGTCTTGGCAGTAAGCCTTTTATCATGAACGCTTCCATTCATCCGTCAACTTCCGTGCCCCAGGCCGAGCTGGCTTCCGACGCAGGGCGCCAGGTGTTGACGGCCATTGTCAGCGAGTTGTGCGAGATCGTCCCGGCGCAGATCGGTGGGAACTTTGTGCTGGCATCGGCAGGGCGCCTGCGCAGTTCGCTGGGCCGTGCCACACTCGACGCCAAAATCCGCCGCCGTCTCGGGGTCAAGATCGAGAACCTGCACTCCCTGCGCACGTTTGGCGAACTTGAAGCGGCCCTGGCGGCGGGCAGCTCCGGCGGCGCCGCGGCGGCGCCACAAGCCCCCCCAACCTCCCCTACCGATAGACGGCAGCTTGTTTCTCCGCCTAATGTAGGGCTGCTCCCAGAGAGGCTTCCCGGGAAGCCTGGTTTGGGGTGTGGCATTGACCTGGAATCCGTCTCTGCGCTGCCCGAAACCAATGACTATTGGGAGGAGCCCTTTTACAAGGTGAACTTTACCCCGGCCGAGATCGCTTACTGCGTTTCCCAGTCCAATCCCCGAATGCACTTTGCCGCCCGCTGGTGTGCGAAAGAGGCCTTCAAAAAGTGCCTGCCGGCTTATGCCCTCTGGGAGATGAAGAGTATTGAAGTAGTGCGGGGCGAGGCCGGCCGGCCTTATCTACAGGTGATAGCGGAAGACGGAACCAGGACAGCGCCCGTGGCTTTGAGCCTGACACACAGCGAAGACTGGGGTCTGGCCATTGTGGTAAGTGAAGCCGAAAGGACTCCGCTAGCTCCGCCAGGCCCCACTGTTTTCGCAAAGGAGAGCCGTGTTGGCATGGCGATAGGCCTGGTGGCTTTGGTCTGTTCCCTCCTCGCGCTCATCCTGGCGCTGAGCCACAGGTGAGGGCTGGGGACAGAGGCCGGTGGTCGGAAGGCGGTAATCGGCAATCAGTTCTTCGGTGTTTCGGTGGGGCGTTCTCTGAAAAGCAGATATCGGGAAAGCAGCCCCGTGAAGTAGGGACAAACTTCACGGGCCAAGGAAAGTAGAAAATGGGAAACTCGAAGCTTCCTGCCCTCAACTCCTTGCTCCCCGCTTCTGGCCCTTTGCACCCAGCCCTTGCACCGATGGCCTGACCGGGGCATGCTTATGCCGTGAATACAAAGACCATTTCGATTGCGGGCACCTGCCTGGTGCCAATTGATCCTGCGCTGCTCAAGCAATGTCCGCTGGGGGAAGAGGTGGATGTCTCGGCGGAGCGGGACGCACTGGTCATTCGGCCCGTGCGGCGCCAGCCGCGGCAGGGCTGGGCGGAAGCTCTCGCAGCGGTTCCCGACCACGAGCTCGCACGTGACCAGGCGGATCTGGCGGCTTTCCGAGAGACGTCTCACGATTGGGATCGCAAGGACTGGGAGTGGTAGTGCGCTCAATCCAGCCACCGCAAAGCCCCTGCTGGCTACGTTGCGAGAACTATTTGAGGAATGACCGGCGAGTGGTCGCACGAATTTCTCCCCGCGGTTATGCTCGTTCTTGGATCAAACGCATTTGCCAATAGATTACCGTAACGATATGGGCTACACGCAGACGGATTACTACGAAAAGATCATCCAGCGGCAAATTCGCGCCGGGCGGGCTTCGAACAAGAGCGAGGTCATTCACCAGGCACTGGCCTTGCTGGACGCCGTCACCCAGGGCCGGGGCCCCGTCGGCGCGAGTTTTAGCAACGCGGACGAACTGGAAGCCTTGCTGTTACAGGCCGGCCCGGCCACGGCCATGACCGCCGAGCGCAAGGCGCGCATCTACGGGCATTTGAAGCGATGAGTTGGCAGGCGTCACCGGAGGCGGATGAGGACCTGATCGCCGCCCGGGATTTCATCGCCGCCGACAATGAAGAGTCGGCGCGGGATTTTCTGGATGCAGCTTTTGAGGCGTTTGACCGGCTGGCGCAGTTCCCGGAGATAGGTCCGCTGGCCCGCTTCAAGCACCGGGCTTTGAAAGGTGTGCGCTTCTTCGTTCTGGCCCCTCCCTTCAACCGCTGGCTGATCTTCTACAAGCCGGCTAGCAGGGGCGTCGAGATCCGGCGCGTCCTCTACGGCAACGTTAACTGGCGGCAGGAACCGGAGCGGTTTTTTTAGGGGGCTTGAGCAAGAGGTGCGGACGAGGGACCACTGACTACGGACCGGAAGACAGAAAGTTGAAAGCAGAAATAGGCCCGGAAGACGAGGGCGGTGCTTCGGTGGGGCGGTGGGGCGGTGCTTCGGTGTTTCGGTGAGGCGGTGGGCGGAGGCGATATGGGGGAACCAATTCAGTCGTTCAGGGAATTGCGCGTCTATCAAATGGCGTGCGGTCTCGACTCATGCTGACATGCTAGCTCCAGCGGTTTCAGTATTTCGGCTTTTTCCCTCTGCTTTCTGTCCTGTACGTGAGGCTTTTCGGGCTCTGCGCTTGCTGGAGGTATGCGCCAATGCTAAACTTTCCGCATGAGCACGAGCCTTGAGATCGATTTCCCACCGGAAGTGCTGTTGGAACTGCACCTCACGCCCGAGGAACTGGCGCGATTGCTCAAGCAGAAAAGTGCCCTTGCCTTTTTCCGCGAAGGCCGGCTCTCTTCTGGGTTGGCGGCGCGGTGGATTGGTCTGCCGCGCGTGCAGTTCCTGCTGCAGGCCATGGCCGAGGGGGCAGTCCTCGGTGAGGACAGTGAGGGTGAGGCTCGGCGTGAGGCCGCCTTGCTGTGACCGTCTTCTCAAACACGACGCCTTTCATGGCGCTCAGCAGCACGGACCGCTTATCGTTGCTTCTTAACTCAACCTGGATTCAGCATTCTGCCTTTTAGCCTTTGCACCGAGCACCTCCACTAGGGCATCGGCCCGCCGGTTATCGCCGGCTTCCGGCGCCGCCCCGCCTGCCACGCCTTTCCCTTCGTTTCTGGCGTAACCGCTTCGCCTACCTCC
>CAIWJG010000622.1 GCA_903912925.1 uncultured Verrucomicrobia subdivision 3 bacterium
CGGTGAACTTGACCGCATTGTTGACGAAGTTCGTCAGAATCTGCCCCAACCGCAGGGGGTCGCCCAGCAGTTGCTCCGGGATGTCGGGCGAGACATGGGCCAGGAACTCCAGGCCCTTCTCGTGCGCCTTCTGCGCCGTGAGCGTCGTGACGGAGCCGATGACTTCATCGAGCCTGAAGTCAGTGGTTTCCATGTCGAGCTTGCCGGCCTCGATCTTGGAAAAGTCGAGAATGTCATTGATGACCGCCAGCAGCGATGTGCCGGCGTTGTGGACCTTGCTGACGTAGTCGCGCTGTTTGGGCGTGAGCTCGGTTTTAAGGGCAAGGTGCGACAGGCCGATGATGGCATTCATCGGCGTGCGGATTTCGTGGCTCATGTTTGCCAGGAACATGGATTTCATCTGCGTGGACTCCTCGGCCTTTGCTTTGGCCACGGCCAATTCGGCGGTGCGTTCCTCGACCAATTCCTCGAGATGTTCCTTGTAGGCCGTAACTTCGGCCCGCGAATGCTCCGCGTCCTCAGCCAGACTGATAGCCGCGGAACGCTGGCGCTGCTGTTCCAAAGCATGATTCCGGATGCTCAGTTCCGCCTGACGTGCGCGCCACTGCTCGACGGCAAATGATCCCATCAGCCGGGCGAAGCGGGTTAGGAACCCCAGAATGGAAGGCAACCGGGTTTCGTTGATAACCGGCGCTTCGTGAACGGCCTTCAGGTACGCGGCCCGGTCGAATCCTAGCTCGTCCGCCTGGGCAACAAAGAAGGAGTCCTCGGGGGGCTTCAGGTGGAACTGGCCAATAAAGACGTTGGCAACATGGTGTCCGGCCACCTTGACGGGTGAGGCGCAGTCCGTCATGCCATTCCGGCAGCGATAAACCGCATAATCCTTTCCTTCCTGAAGGTGCAGCGCCAGTCCGGTATCGCTCTCGATGCAGCGCGCGCAACTTCCCTGGTTGGCGCGGTGAAAATCAGTACAGACGCGTTGCCAACGGGCCGCAGCAATGACCTGCCCCTGGAGGTCAATGATGGCGGCAGCGACCCCCACCGCTTCGCAAAAATCCGCGAACAATTGCTGCAGCTCGTTTTCCTGCACTAACCCGATAAACCTCGCTTTGACCGTGGCGTCATCGAGGACCGCCGGCTGGAGTTCCACCGGGATCCTTTCCAGAGCGGTCCCCTCACTCGGCTCCAGGGACGGGAAAGGCGAGTTGCGCCCCAGTTCGGCGGCGAGCACGTTGACCTGCTGCTTGAGTTCGATGATCCGCTGTTCGCGCCCAAGCGCCAGCCGGTTGAACCGCTCGATTTCCTCCACCTTCTTGCGGTCAGAAACGTCCACCAGCGTCCCGATAAGCCCCCCGGGCTGCCCATCGGTCTTGCGAAACCCGGACACCGTGTAAAGCGCCTCATGCACTCGTCCATCCGCCATGGCAATTGCAGTCTCCTTTTCGACCGATCCGATGGTGGCAATGATGCGTTCGTCCTCCGCCTGGTAAGCCAGCCGGTCCGCCTCCGGGATATAGTCCAGCTCGGCAACTCGCTTGCCCATTACGTCCTCGCGGCGAATGCCAAACGCGCGTTCGTAGGCGCGATTGCAGCCCAGGAACCGCGTGTCGGGGTCCTTGTAGAAGACCGGGTACGGAATCGTGTCCACCAGTGCCTGCAGGAACGCCGCGTGGTCGCGGGCGGCATCCTGGGCGCGTTTCTGCTCAGTGATGTCCTGATAGGCGGATTCCAGTAGCCGGTGGTTCTGCTCCTCGGCCTTCCGTCGCTCCTGGCTTTCCCGCGCCAGGCGTATCGCCTTCGCCACCAACTCGGTTGCTTTCTCCAACCACCGGGTTTGGGCTTCCGTCAACGGCTTTAACAGGCAGATTTCCAGAACTCCGACCGCTGCGTCGTTCACCACCAGCGGATAGGCGGCGACCTGCTCAGGGATCATCGCGCCAAATCCGAAATGCACGCGCAGCCTTTCATGGTCAGGCTCGGTGACCATCGGCCTTCGCGATTGTGCGGTCTGCCCGACGATGCCACTGCCCAGCGGAAATGAATTTGGCAAGTCGGCACTTTCCGGATAAGCGTGGGCGGCCTGACGGCGGAGAACTCCATCCTTGTCCGCAACGAACAACGCCCCCATGGGCGCTCCGAGAAACTCAATCGCACCCGTCAGGCCTTGAGCCGCAACTTGCGCCACCGTCAGGCTTCCACGCAGACTCGTGTTCAACGCCGACAGGCTGGACTCCAAAACCACGCGCTCCTGGGATTGCCGCGTCAACTCCTCAAGCTCCCCTGCCCGCGTGGTCAATTCCGCCGTCCGCTCGCCAACGGTACGCTCCAGATTTTGATTCAACTCGGCAAGACTTTGTTCGCGCAACCGGATTTCGCCCGCCATCTTCCGGAAGCTGTGCGCGAGTTCGCCCAGTTCGTCCCGGCGCTGCGGCAGATTGCCCAGCATTTCCTCCCGAAAGTCTCCCCGCTCGATCGCCGCAGCCGTGCGCGTCAGCTTCAACAGCGGATTGGCGAGGCGGCGGGCGATGATCGAGACGAGCAGGATCAGGGCCGCCAACCCGCCTGCGCCGATCAGCGAGGAGCGCAGCGTCAGCTCCCTGACCGGAACGAGAATCGTCTCCTCAGAAATGTTCAGCACCACTTTCCAGCCGGTCAGCGACGCCGTCGCCCAGTAAAGCCGACGATGTTGACCGTCCATCGTGATGGCCACGTATCCCTCGGGCTTTGCGGCCACAAAAACTCCGCCAGGCCGGCTCGTCACATCAGCTCCGGCAAAGCCCTGGCGCATCATCAGTTGCTCGTCTGGATGCGCCAGGATCTTCCCGCTCCGGCTCACCAGGTAGGCGTATTCATTCTCGATTCCACCCTGCTTCACCTCGAGTTGACTGTGCAATCGCACCGAACGCACCATTTCACGGATGCGATCCAAGGCTAGATCCGCCGTGGCGACGCCGAGGAAGTTGGAAGTGGCATCGAACATCGGCACCGTAAGCGTCACCATCATGATACCCGAGCCACCCTCGTCGAAGTAAGGTTCCGTGACGCAAAACCTCCGCGCTCGCTTGGTGCCGCTATACCACTCCTGTTTCGGATCGTGAAAATCGTATCCCACAACCGTCTTGTTCGGCCAACTCTTGCGGTCCACCCAGGGCATCGAGTCCTGCTGGCGCCAGTCCTTGTGCTCGAAGGCCATGGCGAGCCCGTAAACCTCATCCTTCGGCATCTGGGAAAGCATCTGGGCCATCAAGGGAACCATGCCGGGATCGGGTTCGCTTCCGAAAGCCTGCTGACGGCTGGCGGTGCTGCGCGGCAACATGCCGATCCGCGCAATGAAGTCATCCATCTGGCGCGCGGCGGCACGAATCTCCGCAACCGCCCGTGCGTTAGTCTGCTGCTCCAATTCATCGCGGCTGGTACGGTAGTTGAACCACAGGGTCAATCCGAGGACCAGTCCGGCGACAAGCCCAACGCTGATTTGCAGTCTGCGGGCGATGCGATGACGGGTGAAGCCATGTTTCATACGGAAATCCACTGAGGCAACCTGTTAGCGCACTCCGAGCTTGTCGCGGCGCAAGCGATGTCGGGTGCCCACCACATCAGCACGTTACGGCAAAAGATCACGTCGGATTGTCCTTCAATCGGCCATGCCGGGTCAAGAAGGTGAGAAGAGCGGACTTGAACAGGAGAGAACTGAGGATGCCGAGCATAATGCCTCTGTTATCTCTGTTTGCTCCTGTTGGTCAAGCCGTCTCACGTTTCACGCTTCACGTTTCACGTTTCACGTTTCACGTTTCATGCCGTGGTTTTTGCTGCCAGTGCCTGCTCCAACTGGGCCTGCGCATCGGCGAAGGCGTAACCCTGCACCAACTTCTCGAATTGCGGCCAGGAGTCGCCGGGGAGCAATGGACGCAGCACGGCCTGGTTGGCTTCGATGAATTCCACCGCGCCGGGGTCGAATTCGGACAGCAGCTTTGTCAACTGCGCCGCGGCGGCGCGCGTTTGCGCGGGATCCGCAGATGGCGGTGAATTCGGCGACGGGGGGGTGGATTCAGGCGAAGGCAGCGAGTCGCGCAATTGTGCCAGCAGTACATCCAGCGCGGCGGCGACCTGGCGTAGAGCGGGTTCCGTTTCGGCTGCAGCGGCCCGATCGCGAATGAGTCGCTCCACCACGCCGGCGGCCACTTGCACCGGCTTGGCTCCGATGTTCCCGGCCACGCCCTTGAGCGTGTGTGCGAGGCGCTCAGCGAGAGCCACGTCGCCCTGGGTCAGTGCAGCGGTCATCTGGCCGACTGCCGGACCTTGTTGCTCGATGAACTGGCGGAGCAGCTTCAGATAGAGCTTTCGATTGCCTGCGACCCGAGTTAGGCCATCCTCCGTGTCGAGGCCTTCAAAGGAATGGAGATCCGGGACAGAGAGAGAACGCCCGCCCTCACCCCGACTCTCTCCCCTTCCGAAGGGTAGCGCCGTTCGAGCTTCAGGGGTGCAAGGCGCGTCAAGTTGTTGGGCGGAGCTTGCTGGACCTTCGGTCCCCCTCTCCCCATCCGATGGGGAGAGGGCAGGGGTGAGGGGTCGGTAATATCGCCCCACCGCCGCGAAGAGCAGTGCCGGATCAATGGGCTTGGAAACATGGTCGTTCATGCCAGCGTCGAGGCAGCGCTGGCGCTCCTCCATCGTGGCATGGGCGGTCATGGCGATGATCGGCAGGCGGCTCAACCGCGCATCAGCGCGAATCCTGGTCGTGGCCTGGTAGCCGTCCATCTCAGGCATCTGCAGATCCATTAACACCATGTCGAAGGGGGGCGGCTGCGGACCGTTGGACAAGGTTTCAACCGCCACCCGCCCGTTGTTGGCGACCTTTACGGTGGCGCCGACTCCCTCAAGGAGTTCGACGGCGATTTGCTGATTGATCTCATTGTCCTCGGCCAAAAGAATTCGCGCGCCGCGCAGCGGCGTCAGTTGCTCGCCCCCGGAGGTGGCCGACGCTTGTTCATCGGAGTCGGAGAATACATTCACCAGCGTGTCCACGATCATGGACTTGGTAACCGGCTTGACGAGGAAACCATCGAGTTGCAGCCGCTCGGCCTCCTCGCGGACTTCTTCACGACCAAAGGCAGTGACGAGCACGATGTGCGGCGGGTGCCGCAAGGTCTCGTCGCTCTTGATGTGGCGGCTGGCCTGC
>CAIWJG010000623.1 GCA_903912925.1 uncultured Verrucomicrobia subdivision 3 bacterium
CCTCTCCCCTGGGGAGAGGGAGAATCTTCGGCAGCGTGTCCGCAAACCCAGCGTCTCAGGAATGCTCGGAAGACGGAGTGCGAGGCTCCCTCTCCCCAAGGGAGAGGGCTGGGGTGAGGGGGAAGGGCGCAACCGGCCTGCTATACCGCGTGAAGACGAGCTTTGCCCCCCCCAGACAACCTTCCAAATCTTAGTGGCATTGGGTGCCCTCACCCGGCAGGGGATGCCAGGGCGATAATGAGAACTGCTGGTGCTACTCCGCCTTCTTGCGCACCAGCGTATGTGTGGCGTGGCCGTAGAAGGCTTCGGCGGCCTCCATCAGGGTCTCGGAAAGCGTGGGGTGCGCGTGGACGGTCAGGGCCAGATCCTTCGCGGTCGCCCCCATCTCCACGGCGAGGACGCCCTCAGCGATGAGTTCACCGGCCCCCTGCCCTACGATGCCAACGCCCAAAATGCGCTCGGTATCCGGCTCAATGATCAGCTTGGTCATGCCTTCGGGACGGTCGAAGGTCAACGCGCGACCGGAAGCCGCCCAGGGGAACTTGCTCACCTGCACGGCGATGCCTTTGGCCTTGGCTTCGGCCTCGGTCAGGCCGCACCAGGCGACCTCGGGGTCGGTGAAGACGACCGCCGGGACAATGACGTCCACAAAAGCACTTTCCTCGCCGGCCATCACTTCCACGGCAATCCGCCCTTCCTTGGTCGCTTTGTGGGCGAGCAAGACCCCGCCGGCAATGTCGCCAATCGCGTAGATCGCCGGGTCGGTCGTCTGCTGCTTCTCGTTGACGTGGATGAATCCCTTGTCGTCGAAGGAAACCTTGGTGTTTTCCAAGCCGAGGTCCTCGGCATTCGGCGCACGGCCCACGGCAACCAGGACGCGGTCGTAAAGCTCCTCCTTCTTCACGCCGTTAGTCTCGGACTGGACTTTGATCTGTTTGCCGCTGGTGGCCATCTTTTCCACGCGGGTCTTGAGGCGGACTTCCTTAAAGGCCTTCTTCGCGTAGGCCACGACGGGCCGGGCGAGATCGGGATCGGCCCCCGCGAGAATACTGTCGAGCGCCTCGATAAGAACAACCTTGCTGCCGAAGGTGGCATAGACCGTCCCCAGTTCCATGCCGATGTATCCGCCGCCGATCACGAGCAGGTTCTCCGGGATGTCCTCGACTTCGAGGGCTTCGGTCGAAGTCATCACGCGGGGGTTTCCCAGGTCGAAATCCCGCGGCATGGCGGCTTTGGAGCCAATGGCGATGATAGCGTGGTCGTATTTGATGAACTGCTGGCCTTGGTCGGTCTCCACGCGCAACGTGCGCGAGTCTTCGAAGTAGCCGCGTCCGTGCATGACCTGGACGCCGCGCATCTTGGCCAGTTGTGCGATGCCGCCGGCCAAGCGGTTCAGGATGGACTCCTTCCAGCTCCGCAGTTTCGCCACGTCAATGCTCGGCGCGGCGAACAGGATGCCGCGGTGCTCGGACTCGCGCGCCGAGATGATGGTGTGGGCCGCATGCAGCAGCGCCTTGGAGGGGATACAACCATGGTTCAGGCAGACACCGCCCAGGCGCTGATCGCGCTCAACCAGGATGACTTTCTTGCCGAGGTCCGCCGCGTAAAAGGCCGCGGCATAGCCACCCGGCCCGGCGCCCACGACTACGATTTCAGTTTTGATTGGGTCCATGGCAAAAGTTGGAGTGATGGAGAATTGGATTATTGAAGAGGATCAGCGGCGGCTACCGAGCGCTGCCCCAGCACGCCAGCAATCATCACATCTTCCTCTTTGAAGTTCTGGAAGCCCTGCACGAGATCCACCATGAAACGGGCGGCGGCACCGCCGTCGATCACCCGGTGGTCGTAGGAAAGGCCCATCGGCAACATCAATCGCGCCTCGATCTGGTTGTCCCGGACCACGGCCTTCATCGCCCCGCGACCCAGGCCGAGGATGGCCACCTCCGGCTTATTTACAATCGGCGTAAACTGCCCGCTGCCGATGCCGCCCTGGTTCGAGATAGTGAAAGTCCCGCCCTTCAGCTCTTCGACCGACACTTTGCGCTCGCGCGCTTTCCCGGCCAGTTCTTCCAGCTCACGGGACAGCTCGATCAGGTTCTTCTTATCCACGTCGCGAATCACCGGCACGATCAAGCCCGCTTCCGTGTCAACCGCCATGCCGATGTGATAGTACTGCTTCAAGACTATCGCCTGCGCCACCTCATCCAGACTGGCATTGAAGATGGGATGCTGCTTGAGAGTATCGACGACCACCTTCAACGCGAACGAGGTCAAAGTGAGCCGTGCGCCCTTTTGGTCATAGGCGGCGGCGTATTTCTTCCGCAACGCCATCAGGGCCGTAATGTCGGCCTCGTCGAACTGGGTAACGCGAGGAGTGGTGCTCCAGCTTTCCGCCATCCGGTGGGCGATGACCTTGCGGAGCGGGGAGAGCGGCGTTTTAGAGATCGGGCCCCATTTCGTGAAGTCAATTTGCTCGGGCGGGGGCTTGGTGGCAGGAGCGCCGGCAATTGCGGCTGCCCGGGGGCCGGCCGCGAGCCGTTGCAGCTTCTGGATATAAGCGCGGACATCCTCCATCATGATCCTGCCGCCACGAGCGCTGCCCCGCACCCGAGCCAGGTCAATGCCCAGATCGCGCGCCAGCTTCCGGATCGATGGGGCAGCGGCAGGAGCCGTGCCTGACTTCGACTCGGAGACTGCTTCCGGAAACTCATCCTCCAAGGCCACGGGAACCTGTTCCGGCGATGGTGTCTGGATGATCCTCTCGCGACTGCTCACCGGATCTGGCTCAGGGTTGGCAGTTGGCACGGCGGGCCCCGCACCGCTTTCGCCGAGCGAAAGAATCCGCTGGCCGACTTTGATCTTGTCGCCGGCCTTCACGAAGATTTGCGTGACCGTGCCGGCGGCAGTCGAAGGAATAGTCGCCACCGCCTTCTCGTTCTCCAACTCAAGGATGGGCTGGTCTTTGGTGACCGTATCGCCCTCTTTGACAAAGAGGTTTACGACCGTGCCCGAGTCCGCGCCTTCACCGAGATGAGGAAGTTTCAAATCCATAGGTCAAGATGCACTGCAATCTGCCGCAAAACCATCGAAGTTCCAGCAGAATCCCGCCGCGGTCGAAGATAGCCGATAGCCAATCGCCAATCGCCGAGGGGGGCGGGCACCTGCGGTATGAACCTTGCTTATCCGGATGCTTGACAAAAGGGGTGAAACGCAGAGGCGCAGAGATTCGCAGAGAACCGCAGAGGCTTCATTCTCTCTGCGTTTCTCCGCGTTCCTCTGCGTCTCTGCGTTCATCTTCATTTCAAGGCTTTTCAATTTTGGCAAGCAACCGGATAAGCAGGGTAAGAACCTAGGTTCATGAGTGTTGAGAAGCGCGGTTCTGCCCGTGTGCCGAAGGGACGGCTGAGACCGCATTCGTCTGCCGTCCCTTCGGAACTCGGCGCTCGCAGGTCAAGGTCCCAGCGTTGAGACGCTGGGCCATTGTCAAGCATCCCTTCGGGATGAAGCAGTGCAGATTCTAATGGCATCCGGCCTTGGCCCTAAACAAGCTCCGGATAAGCTTTCTCCGGATCCACGCCCAAGTCTTTGATTGCCCTGCCAATCACGCTCTTATCCAACTGGCCTTTTTCAGCCAGCGCATGGAGGGTAGCGATGACGGTCGATTCAGCGTCCACTTCAAAGAAGCGGCGCAGCCGCTCGCGCGTGTCGCTGCGGCCAAAACCGTCAGTGCCGAGGGTCGTCAAACCGCCGGGGACCCAAGGGGCAATCTGGTCGGGCACGATCTTCAAGTTGTCAGAGACCGCGACGAAGACGCCCTGCTCACCGGCCAGCACCGTCTCGACGTATGACTTCTTCGGCGGGTCAAGCGGATGCAGCATGTTCCAGCGCTTCGCGCGCAGCGCGTCGTTGCGCATCAGCTTGTAACTGGTAGCGCTCCAAACATCAGCCGAGACGCCGTATTGTTCCGCCAGGATCTGCTGCGCGCGCAGTGCCTCGCGGATGATCGGCCCGCTGCCGAAGATATGCGCCTTCAGCGTTTTCTTCTCCGGGCCGGCCTTGAACTTGTAGAGCCCTTTGAGAATCCCTTCCGTCACGCCTTCGGGCATGGGCGGCATCTCGTAGTTCTCGTTGTAGAGCGTCAGGTAATAGAAGATGTCTTCGCCTTCGACATACATGCGGCGCAAGCCGTCGGCGATAATGACCGCCAACTCATACGTGAACGCGGGGTCGTAGGTCACCAGCGTTGGGATCGTGCTCGACAGGATCAGGCTGTGTCCGTCCTGATGTTGCAGTCCCTCGCCGTTAAGCGTGGTGCGGCCAGAGGTCGCACCGAGCAGGAAGCCTTTGGCCCGTATATCGCCCGCCAGCCACATCAGATCCCCGATGCGCTGGAAGCCGAACATCGAGTAATACACGTAGAAGGGCACCATGTAGCGGCCGTGCGTGGCGTAGGAAGTGCCCGCGGCCACAAAGGAGGCCATTGAACCAGCTTCGGTGATCCCCTCTTCGAGAATCTGCCCGTCCTTCGTTTCGTTATAGTAGAGCAGCGACTTGCTATCCACCGGCTCGTAAAGCTGGCCCTTGGATGAATAGATGCCGACCTCGCGGAACAACGCGTCCAGGCCGAACGTGCGCGCCTCGTCCGGTATAATCGGCACGATCTGGCGGCCGATGCTCTTGTTGCGGATGAGCAGCCCCAGCAACCGCACGAAGCCCATGGTCGTGGACAGCTCGGAGCGCCCTGCCCCTTTCAGCAAATCCCCGAACGCCTCCAGCTTCGGCACCTCCAGCGGCTTGGCCTGCACGATGCGTTGGGGCAGGAACCCGCCGAGCTTCTGGCGCAAGCCTAACAAATACTGCGTCTCGCGGCTATCCGGCGCGGGGCGGAAGAACGGCGTCTGCGCGATTTCCTCATCGCTCACCGGGATGCGGAACCGCGCCCGGAACTCGCGCAGCTCCTTTTCATTCAGCTTCTTCTGCTGATGCGTGATGTTGCGGCCTTCCCCCGCTTCACCCAGCCCGTAGCCTTTGATCGTCTTGGCCAGGATCACCGTCGGCTGGCCTTTGTGCTCCATCGCGGCTTTGTAGGCCGCATAAACTTTCCGCGAGTCATGGCCGCCGCGCAGCAGCTTGTGGATCTGCTCGTCGGTCAGATGGTTCACCAGTTCGAGCAGCTCGGGATACTTGCCGAAGAAATGCCGCCGAGTGTAGCTGCCCGGCTCGACCGAATACTTCTGGTAATCGCCGTCCACGGCCTCCTCCATTCGTTTGAGCAGCAGGCCGGTCTTGTCGGCCGCCAGCAGCTTGTCCCAATCCGAGCCCCAGATCACCTTGATGACATTCCAGCCGGCGCCCTGGAACGCCGCTTCCAGCTCCTGGATAATCTTGCCGTTGCCGCGCACCGGGCCATCGAGCCGCTGCAGGTTGCAGTTCACCACCCAGACCAGATTGTCGAGGTTCTCCCGCGAAGCCAGCGTCAGCGACCCCAGCGTCTCCGGCTCGTCCGATTCGCCGTCGCCGATGAACGCCCACACCTTCGGCTCCTCGCCGTTGATGAAATCGCGCGCGTGCAGATAGCGGTTGAATCGGGCCTGATAGATTGACAGCAGCGGCCCCAGCCCCATGGATACGGTGGGGAACTGCCAGAAGTCCGGCATCAGGTATGGATGAGGGTAAGAGGACAAGCCGCCGCCCTCGGCCAGTTCCTGCCGGAAATTTTTTAGATGGCTCTCGTCCAAACGGCCTGCGAGATAGGCGCGCGCATACATTCCGGGCGCGGCGTGACCCTGAAAATAAATCTGATCACCCGGAAAATCCTCCGAACGGCCACGGAAAAAGTGATTCTGCGCCACTTCGTAAAGCGTCGCGGACGAAGCAAACGACGCGATGTGACCGCCAACGTTTGTGTTTGAATTCGCCTTCACCACCATCGCCATCGCATTCCAGCGGATGATGCTCTTGATGCGGCGTTCGATGTCGCGGTCGCCGGGATACACCGGCTGCTGCTCGGCGGGAATCGTGTTGATATACGGGGTATTCTGCCCA
>CAIWJG010000624.1 GCA_903912925.1 uncultured Verrucomicrobia subdivision 3 bacterium
GCCGCTACTCCCCAGACCAATGCGACTGATTTCCAAGTTGGCGATTCTAAAATTGATCCGGTTTCAGTGGTGGTTGATTGTGTGAGCACCAGCTTTCAGGTTTCCAATGTGGACCTAAACTCCGGCCTGCGGATCGAGGATTTGGTGCTTCAAAATGCCATCGCCCACGCCGAGCGGTTAATTGACTACCCGGCAGCGTTGATGACCGCCGCGAATTTTGGCGCAGCCCTGTTGACGACCCCCGCCGCCACCTTCACCTCGTCGGATTTGTCCCCCGTTCGAAGTGCCATCGGAAAGGCACCGCTCAAAAACTTGATCTTGTCGTCGGATTACTACAGCAAAATCTCAAACCATCCCGCGTTCATTCAACGGACCAGGGCGACCCCCGTGGGCGGCACGATGGTCCGCGAGCCGTATCAGCCGATGCCTTACGGTTTCAACGCCATCGCGGAAAACTCAAGATTCGATGCCGCTGAATCTGGAGTAGTCGGTTTCGCGTGCTCGCCGTCGGCCATCGTCGTGGTTATGGGCGAGCCAGTGATACCTACTGGCCCATACAAACAGACGTATGGCACCGAGCGTGTCGGCTCATTCAGCCTTGGAATCGAAGTGCTCCTCGTAACATGGTTTGCGCTGGCGACCCGCACCACATGGGCGAGCTACATTTCGATGATCGGCGCTGCGGTAGGGGATGCCACCGCCGGCAAGCTCATCAAGAGCGCTTAATTTCCCTGCGGCAACGATCCGCTGCGTTGCCCAGGCTGGCGGCGGATAGTGCCCGGCTGTTCTTCCTTGCAGCCGGGCGCTTTTCTTTCCCGGTAAGCTGTTTCTTGCCGGACCCCTGCGAGCAATGCCGATCGTCCGGCACCGCAGGGGAACACCCCACTGCCCTCTGGCGTGCCCGTGGCGAGGTTCTAGCGACCCGTCCGCATAGTTGATACCCCCAGGCAGCCACAACGGGCGCAGAGGCTCATAAAGCGGTTGCCATCGGTTGCCAAGAAAGCCCGGTTTCCACCCGGTTGCCACCTATTCCAGCCTATTGAGAGAGAGAAACTCAGAAGTGCATTCCAGCCTTGTTTTATGCGGGTTTGCTGGTGTTTTTGAATGGTGGGTTGGCCGGGACTTGAACCCGGGACCAACGGCTTAAAAGGCCGCTGCTCTACCGACTGAGCTACCAACCCACGACTGCGCAGGAAAAGCCGGCATGCGGCCCCTGGACTTGCCTGATTGAGCTAGCGCGGAACACGCCGCGCAAAATCAAGAACGACCAGCAGGCTAACCAAACCGCACTGCTGGTGCAAGGCTATTTCCTGCGCGGTCGCAACTTCTGCCAAAAGGCGCTGCGAAAAATAGGAAAAATAGGAAATTATTCAGTTGACGACCCTGCCGCGATTTGATAATAAGAGCGCAAGTATAAATGTTTGAGGCCTGGTTAAATTCAAGAAATTTGGGTTATAGATTATGAAGCCTATTGTTAGTATTTTGCTCGGTGTGGCTTTTCTGGTTGCTGGCAGTTCCTTCGGGAAGGACGCGCCCAAAGCCAATGCATTCAACGAGGTTCTGGCTGCGGTTCCATCTGCGGAGTTGCCGGCCAAGGCGGCGGACTTGGTCTCGCACGCTCGGTCCCACGATTGGTACACCACCACTGTCAGCGTTGTGAAAAGCGCAGTCGGGATAAATCCTGTTGCTGCTCCCGCCATTGTCGGCGCGATTGCCCGAGCGGTGCCGAACATGGCGTCTGTAGCTGCCGGCACTGCCGCTGAGCTGCAACCCAAGCAGGCCGCTGCCATTGCCAAGGCTGCCGCGGCCGCCGCTCCCTCCAAATCCGGCAAGATCGTCACTGCCGTTTGCCGCGCCGTGCCGAATGAGTATCGGAACATTGCTGCGGCTGTTGCTCAGGCGGTTCCGGGCACGGAGAGAGAGATTGTGAGAGCCGTTGCGGCTGCCCTGCCGGGCCTGAAGCCCGCTATCGACAACACTCTGGCCGGTTACGGCGGGAGCATGCTGTCCGTGACTGACACGCTCGACCGGGCGGCCAAGGCCTCCGTGGGCAGCCCCACCTCCGTGCCTACGGCACCGACGGTGCCCACGCTGTCGGTCAGCGCGCCCCTGCAGGGAGCGAGAGGGCCTGCTTCCGGGCCCCCTTACCACCCGCTGACGGCTACGCCGACCAATGTCACGCCCGGCACCTCGGGTCAGGTCCCGACCGGCGGGCGAGACTACGCCGCGCCCTAAAGCCTCATTAGGCATCAGTAGAGCACTGTGAATGCCAGTTGGTTCCCTTGGCGACCTCGGTCGTAAACTGGCAAGGCATTGGTATCGTGCTCTCGCGCGCGGTTTTCCGGTGGTCGTTACCCCTTTGCCCTGAATGACCACCGGCTCCTTTGGTAACCCTGCGGGTTGGGCTCGGCCAGTGAGTTCTGCAGAAATTGTCCAAGCACCACGGCGCGCACGGGGTGCGTGCCCAGCCCATCAGGTCACATGATGGCAGTTGGCAGATGCAGCCCCACATGCACTTTCCTTAAAATAAACTTGCTCTGGATTGTGAAGTTCGTTTAAAGGGTACACAGATTACGGCGTAGCCCGGGTGGGGCAATCAGGATTTCGTCGGCTACGAATGCCAGGCGCTGATTCAAAGAAGCCCGAGGTTATCGCCAGATGGACGGCTGGCTGGCAGCCGCCCTCCGATGATCAGATAATCTCGTAAACGGATAGGGAAACGGAAATGTTGCGGGCGGGGAAGATAGTGGCTGAAGGGCGCTCTGTCGGGCTGACCGGCGGCGCGCGCTGTGCGGCAGAGGACCGCTACGATAAGCCCGGCCAGACACCAACCACGAGTTTGGCTTTCTCCAACCACCTACACTTCGTGAGGATATAAAGAGGCTCATGCATCCGTTCTATCGCTATTTCAAAGCAGCCGCGCGGTCTGAGGGACCTGGCGCGGGATCGTCGTCTTATGGGCACCTGGCCATCAGCGCGCTCACGCCTCGCATTCGTTTTGTGCGTGCTGCCCTGCTGGTCGCAGGGGTGGCACTGATATTGGTGGGCACGAAGGTGCATGGGCAGCAATATGCGATAGACGGCGGATTTGAGGCGGTAACGGTGGATCCGGCTTACAACTCTGCTGGCGACCCAGATCATTGGACCAAGGACACTAGTAATGCGAATACTGGGGTTAATCTGGTAGACACACCGCGGACTGGCGCCAAATGCATGGAGTTTAAGGTGATTGGCTTAGGTAATAGAAAACTTCAGACAAAGCAGACGCGATTTACCCCAGGCGGCCACGTGGTAGTTCAGTACTATTATAAAGACGGTTCACAACAGACCGCCAGC
>CAIWJG010000625.1 GCA_903912925.1 uncultured Verrucomicrobia subdivision 3 bacterium
AATGCTGACCATCACCGCCCCCGCCAGCGCCACTTTCCACACCGGCCAGTGCCCGGGATGCGGATAGAACACGGCCAGATCCGTTGGCCAGAATAACTTCCCGAGATAGCGGCAATACGAAATCAGGGCATTCTCGCCGCGCGCCCCGAGGGGGAACTCTTCTACTGTCTTCACCGTGTGTTCCAGCTTCTGCACCAAGAAGGTGGCAATACTCGCCGCCGCCGCGAGGGCAAAGAATGGGAGCTTTTCGAGAAGGAGGGAAGCGTGAAACGTGAAACGTGATGCCCGACTTCCAACTTCTGACCTCTGACCTCTGACCTCTGACCTCTGCATTCTCCCCAGCGGCCAGCAATCGAGCAGGAGCATGACGAACGGCCACGTTACCAGCATCGGCTTGCTCATCAAGCCGAGGGCGAAGAAGAACAGGGAGAGGAGGTAGAACGTGGATGAGTGAAGCGTGAAACGTGAAACGTGAAGCGTGGTGCGTGTCGGGGGCCTCGGGATTCTGCATTCTGCATTCTGCATTCTGCATTCTCCCCAGGAGGCTGCCGGTTTCTGCATTCTGCATTCTGCATTCTGCATTCGTCCTTGCGCGTAGCGGACGTAGAAGATAAGCGCAAGAAACCCAAAGCAAGCGCTCAACACGTCCTTCCTTTCCGCCACCCACGCCGCCGATTCCACATGCGCCGGGTGCCATCCAAACAGTGCCGCAACCAACACGCTCTGCCAAAACGCTCCGGTCAGGCCACGGAGGAATAGAAAGACCAGGACGGTGCTGAGCGCATGCAGCAGGACGCTGGTCAGGTGGTGTCCCCACGGGTTCAAGCCGAAGAACTGGCAGTCGGCCATGTGAGACCAGATCGTCAAGGGATGCCAATTGCTGGTTACGGGGTGGAGCAGTGCCCATTTCATGCTCGCCAATGTCAGCCCGGCTTGGACGTGAACATTGGAGGTGACGTAGAGATCGTCGTCGTAGTTAACGAAGTCATGGCGCATGGCCGGCCAGTAAATGGCCACGGTCACCAGCGCAAGCACCACGGCCATCAGCCACACTGGCAAACCAGGGCGGGCTGCCTCAGGGGCACCCCCCCTCGTCAGGGCAGTTTTTGGCTTGGTCGCTGGCTGGCGCATAGAACTTGCCAAAACTGTCGCTCAACCGCAGGACGTCGGGAACTTCAACACCGCCATTTTGTAGCTGTAACGATAGGGCATTGACAAGCACGGTTGCGTTGCCACCCGCGCGTTGAGCTTCCAGTTCCGTAGCGCATTCACCGCCTTTGTTGCGCGGCAGCCGCCAATCAAACAGCCCGGCTCGACCACATAGCCATCTGTTAGCGTGTTGAGATTAGGTCACTTGCCAAAGGCGAAGCGGATCCAACTGGGCAACGGGCGCGAGGCGGAGATTGACCTTAGGCTTGGTCGCGCGCATACCAGTCGATGTTCCGCGTGATGAAGATGACGATCCCCAGCACCACAAACAGCCCAGCCGTCCCGAACAGCAGCGAGTAATCCTGGAGCTGGAGCGAGACATAAAGAAACCCGTAAATGGCCGCCAGCAGACCCGCGATGATGAACGTCCGCCGCCCGCTCTTGAGCACCTTCGCGCTGTAGAAGCAGATCAGCAACAGGGTGACCACTGCGGCAACGAGATACGCCAGGCCGAATGCAATGAACTCCGAGAGTGACAGCAACCCGAGATAGAAGAGGCAGAACGCCGCTCCCACGATCGCATACTGGAACGGGTGAATCCTGAGTGCCGACAACATCTCAAACAGAAAGAACGCCGTAAACACCAGCGCGAGGAACAGCACGCCGTACTTGATGGCGCGCTCGACGTTGCGGTAAGCGTCGATGCCGGAGATCAAGTTGACGCCAAAGGCCGAGCTTTGTGCTGAATCGGCTGTCAGCACGCTAGCACCGTCCTGATCCGTCCATTGCTGGGGGTAGTTGCGTCCGTAGTAGGAAACCTGCCAGTTGGCCGTGAAACCGTCGTGGGTAATGTTGCGCTCGGAGGGCAAGAACGCGCCACGGAAGCTTGGATCCGGCCATGGCGATGTGAGCTTCACGCTATTTTGAATCCCGACCGGCGCAAAGGCCAGCCCGCCACTGCCGCGCACAGTAAGCCCGAGTTTCCAAGGGATGGTTCCGCTGCTTTCCCGCAAACCGCCGACCGGGGCAAATATGCCCGACGAGAAGCCTCTCAGCTTGCTGCCTGGCAAGAGCGGAAGACTCTGTGCGCCCCACTTCAATTGCAGCGTCTCCTTCACCCCGCGCAAATCCGGGATAGCGAAGGCGACCAGGGCTTCCTCCCAGAGAACGTCCTTGTCCTCAATTCGCTGTTCGCTGAAGTCTGGCCGCGCGAATTCGCCCTCGAGTTCCAGTTTTGCGCTATAAACCACCGCACGGTAAATCCCCCGATGCAGTTCCGTGGGGTCCACTGCCCCGTCGATCTTCATCACTGCGGGCAGGAAGTAGGCGTTGGCCACGGCGGTGCTCACTGCCTCGACGCGCTCGAACTTGCCGCCGGCTGCCGGCTGCTCCTTCCACGTCTTCACTGTGTACCGGTAGGGCACGATCAATACCGGGCCGATGATCGTCTGGTCGCTGCCCCAACTCGACGTGATGTTGGCGACCGCCTCGTTCCGCCGACCCAGCCGTTCCTGAAGCACGGAGCGGATCATCGCCAGTGGCACCAGCAGCAGCAGGATGAGCAAGGCGACGCCTGCCATCTTGAACATCGTGGTGCATCGCTTCAGGAAGGAACGCACCTCGGAGATTCCAGTAATTCGGGGCGGCACCGGGCCTGAGTTTGGTTCTGTGCTATTCATAGTTCACTCTTGCTTGTTTGGGTTCGAGTTGAGATTTGCTGGTATGCCTGGAAGACCGGCGCCGCCATCAATAGCCGCGCAATGCCGAACAACGGCCAGTTGAACCGCGCCGACAGCACGTTGCGCAAGGCTTCACCCCCCTTCCTTCATGCGGCCTGGCGGTGTTGCAGTTCGGTCACGGCGTGCGCCGGTTGCTCAAGGTTCCGCCGGGAGGCCAACTGGTTCAGCCATTGCTCGACTTCATCAATGGAAGCATCCGGTGTGGAGGTGCCCGCCGTGACGCCCACCGTCTGCGCCCTTTCAAACCATTCCTCGCGCAGGTCCTTTGCCGTCTGCACATGATGCACTTGCCCGCAGTAACGGCCGCAAACCCTCACCAATTCCTGTGTATTGTTGCTGTGCGCGCCGCCGATGACGACCACGACGTCCGCTTGCTGCGCCAGTTCAATGGCGGCGTGCTGGCGTTGCTTGGTGGGCCGGCAAACCGTGTCGATAAACCGCACCTCCGCATGGAGAAATCGCCGCCGTATCAGCCGCACTACCTCGCGCACGTTTTCGATGGGCTGGGTAGTCTGCGCCACCACGCCAAAGCGCGCCCGCTCTCGAAGCCCAAAAACATCCGCCTCGGACAGCACGACATCGAAGTCCGCCAGGTCTTCCGTCAGCCCGCGCACCTCGACATGCTCGCCCTTCCCCACGATGACGGGGTGATAGCCATCGCGGGCCAGCTTCACCACCGCGCGATGTGCCAGGCGCACGAGCGGGCAAGTCGCCTCCATGACGTCCAGCCCCCGTTCGCGCGCACGCCCCAAAGCCCGGTCGGAAGCGCCATGCGCAGTAATCATCACCGCCCGGGTTTTCACCGCGGCAACGTGCTGCGCGATCTTGACGCCCCGGCTGCGTAGTTCGGCGAGGACGGTTTCGTTGTGTACCAGGTCGCCCAACACGGTCAGCGGCTCGGTGGCGGCCTGTCGCACGGCCAACGCGATGGCGTCGCGCACGCCAAAGCACATACCCAAATGTTCTGCTCGAATGACTCTCATATATTACTTTGCGTCACAAAGCTTATGACCATACCAGCGGCCTTCTGTTCAAATTCAAGGATCACTCAGGTTTGGTCTGCCGGACGATCTGCTCCAGCAGGTTGATGTAATTGGTGAAGGCCTTCCTGCCGGCGACAGTCAGAGCGCAAGTGGTGAGGGGACGATTGTTCTGAAAGGATTTGGTCACCGACAGGTAGCCGGACTGCTGGAGGGTGCGGATATGGGTCGTGAGATTGCCATCGGTCATACCCAGCCCATCGCGCAGCTCGGTGAACGACAGTTCCGGCGAGGCGGCGAGCATGGACATAATCGTCAGCCGCCCTTTCTCGTGGATGACACGGTCGAGCTGGAGAAAGGGTTCCGGGTTCACGGTTCATTCCTGCGCTGCTCGGTGAAATAAAGATAGACGCCGTAGGCAAGGTGCAATCCGCCGAAGAAGAAACCCATTACGCCGTGGGCGTAACCAGGCGGTCGCACCCAATCGGGAAAGCCCACGGCAAAGAGCCCGCAGCCTCCCATGATGAACGCCCAGCCAAAGAGCCTCATCCCCCGCGGCATGAAGAACCCCGCGGCATGGAACGCGCACCCATACAGC
>CAIWJG010000626.1 GCA_903912925.1 uncultured Verrucomicrobia subdivision 3 bacterium
CCGAAAGGCAGGGGCTCAAATCCTGGCGGCAGTGGACTACAAGTCTGCGTTACGTCACAGCAGTTGCGGCCAGAGGCACTTAGCATCCCCTCGCCTCTTGGCGCAAGCAAAACATGACACTCTCAGGAACCCCTTTATTTTAGCGACCAGACAAGAAATGCCGGCCGTGACTTTCAGCCTCTCGGCTTACCGGCCACGACCGGCGCCGCGTCTTTTCCCCGGCTTCTCCGGGGCGTGGGCGGACGGGTTTAGGTGGCTTCTTGGCACTGGCCGGGCAGGCATACCCACCCGGCACCTCGCCCATCGTTGGCGCCTCGTCCAGGCGGTAGCACCTTCCGAACGGACCCGCCAACCCCCAACACCACACGAAACCCGTTGTTCTCGTTGCGATTGTCGGGCAGGTTGTTGTTGCGATACGAAGAGAGCAGGTACCGCGGATCATAGTTGAGCCACGAACCGCCCCGCAACCCGCGCGTCCGCCCGTCCAGCCACTTCCGGCAGAGCCGCCTGACCCCAGGCAGCGTGGCCGAAATCTGTCATCCGTAGCGGCGGCTTGGCTTCCGCCGCCAGTTTCTCCCCAAAAGGAGCGCGGATTGAGTGTACAGTTGCCGGCGAACACCAGTTCGCCGCTACGCTAGAAAAATTTCCGGCTCGCTGCGCTCGCCGGTTAAGGGCTAAGTTTCAAAGAGCTAAGGACTAAGGGTATAAGGGCCAAGAACAAGCCACCTACCGAACGGACCCGCCAACCCCCAACACCACACGAAACCCGACGTCCTCGTAGCGACCGTCGGGCGAGTTGACGTCGCGAAACGACGAGAGCAGGTACCGCGGAGCATTGTGGTCCCACGAACCGCCCCGCAACCCGCGGCATTTCTGATCGCTGTCATACCAGTCTTCGCACCACTCACATACGTTGCCGCTCAGGTCATAAAGGCCAACCTGGTTCGGCTTGAAACTGCCGACCGGCGCGGTGTCCGCATAGCCATCGGCGTAGCCTTCGATCACAGTATAACTGGGGTGCTTCTGCTTGGACGCTTTATCCGCATAGTTCCCCGCCCCGCTGGGCGGCGGCCATTGTGTGCCCCACGGATATACGTCTTTGATTTGCTCATGCTTCTCCTTGGGGGTGCTGCCGTTCTCCTGGGGCAGGCCCACCGCCACGCTCCATTCCGCGTCCGTGGGCAACCGGAACGCGAATTGGCCCTTGAGCTTGTCCGGCAAACCCGCCGTGAGCTGGCGGCAGAATTCCTTCGCGTCATCCCAACTCACCATCTCCACCGGGTAATCCGGCCCGTTCTTGAATTTACTTGGATTCTTGTCCATCAGCGCCTCGTATTGGCCCTGCGTTATTTCGTATTTACCCATGAAGAACGGTTTCACGCTGCCGAGGCCGGGCACCTGCACCAGTGCGAGTTTCTTGGCCCCGCTGGGCAGGCCGGGCAGGTCGAACTCGAAGCCCCGGCCCGCGCCGCCCGCTGCACCTTTGGCTCCGCCATGATTGAGGATGAGCACGGTGGCCGGCTTCATGGCTTTGAAAATGGCTTTCGGCTCGAGCTTGATCCGGTCCTTGAGCTTGGGCCAGCCGTAGGGATAGGGCGTCTTGAGCAGTCCGCGCGCCTCGCGCAGCGGGATGGCAAAATTCACCCGCTCGGGAATCATATCCGCCTTCTCCAGGAAATAATTGGCGTTGAGCTTGGAGACGATGACCCCGATAACCTCGCCACACTCGTTGACCAGCGGCCCGCCGCTGTTGCCAGGGTTCACCGCCGCGTCAATCTGCAGCAACTCGATCTTGTCCTCGCGCCGCGCGTTGAGTTTACCCTCGAAGGCCGAGGCGGTGGCGGACCCGATGATGTCCGAGAGCGGGAAGCCGATGGCCATGACGGTCTCCGCAACCTCCAGTTTGTCCGAGTCGCCCAGCGGGGCGGCGGTGAGGCCCTTGGCCTCGATCTTGAGCAGGGACAGGTCTTTGTAGGCATCCACCTCGATGACCTTGGCGCGGAGGATGGTGCCGTCGTGGAGGACCACGTCAATCTTGTCCGCGCCGTCCACGACGTGGTTGTTCGAGAGGATGTAGCCGTCCGGGTGGATGATGAAGCCGGAGCCGGAGCTTTCCACGGTGGCGGCATCGCCGATGTCGGCCACGCCAAACGCCGCCATGACGGAGCGGAGTTCAGGCGGCGTCGCGCGGGGATGCGCAGCGGCGGACACCGGTTCGCCACTGCCGGCGAGCAGGCAGACCAGGCCGAGCAGCAGAATTCTCATAGCTTGTGGGCGGGATGGTGGCAGGATGGAGAGGTTTAGCGAGCAGAAAAGGCGAGGTTTTCTAACAATATCAGTGTCTTGGTTTAGCGCTGGGGTGGCGAACCTGGACCCTGCTCCTTATACGTATCTTTCACACGGCGGCGAGGTAACCGCTACGCGGCAAAAAGCTCCTTTTGGAGCGACATGTTTATAGCCACAGATGCCATCGGGTCCGCCAAGCTCCAGCGGAGCGGCATGGCATCGCGCTGACGCCCCCGCCACTGGAGGGCTGTGGGTGCAAAATGCCATTCAGTGCCGCTCCTAAAGGAGCTTGGCCGAGCCTCCAGGGTGTGCGTTACTATAAACATGGCGCTCCTAACGGAGCGGCGCCCGTCTCCGTCGCTGAAGATACGTATATTCTCCGCCGCCGACCGGAACCCACCTCCGATCTCGCCGGTTCGCATGGATCGCTCGTACCCATTGCCATTTAGCCCTAAAAAGAGCAGTTCAACCACAGATGAACACAGATGGACACGGATTTGCAGCGTAGTGCCGAGTAACCCCGCCTCACTGCAAGGGAAACGCTGAAAAGCTCAAACCCAACCCAGGCCCCCCGCCCCTTCCTATTTCAGCTTCTGCCCCTGTGGTTTCATCGTTGCAACTGCCGTTTTTAG
>CAIWJG010000627.1 GCA_903912925.1 uncultured Verrucomicrobia subdivision 3 bacterium
GCACGTCGCCCACCTTGTTATGGCTGACGCTCAAATCCCGCTGCCAGCCCGCGTTGGTCGGATCGGCCAACGCCAGCCGACTGATGATCTCCCGCTTGCTCTTGAAGGCTACCAGCGCTCCACCCAAATCGCCCTGGGCCTGCAACACGGCTCCAATGCGTTCGTGGCTGATGCCAAGGTCATACTGCCAGCCCGCGTTGGTCGGATCGGCCAACGCCAGCCGCTGAATCACCGCCAGACTCTCCCGGTAAGCCTTCAGCGCCCCGGCCAGATCCCCTTGGGCAAGCAGCACGTCGCCCACCTTGTTATGGCTGACGCTCAAATCCCGCTGCCAGCCCGCGTTGGTCGGATCGGCCAACGCGCTGTGTAGCAGGTATTCATGCGCCGGGCGCAGCAGGCTCATCGCTTCCCGCAGGCTCCGGTGGCTAACCACCTTATCCGAGAGGAACACAGTGGCATTGACCAGGTCACGACTGACTTCCGGTCTGGCGATGAAGCCCGGAAGCGCGGGCAGCAACACATCCAATTCCCAGAGTTCGGTTAGCATCTGTGCCCGATGGATTGCCCAGGCGCGGGCGGCGAGGTGGTTCTCAAGTTCGGTCAGCGCCGCTGGCTTCGCCTCCAAGGCGCCGGCGGCACTGGCTTGCAGGTGCGCCGCGACCAACCGGTGGAGGCGGGCCAGCTCGGGATGGTCGCCCGCAGTGAGCAGGCGCAGCCCCTCCAGCCGGCGACGCGTGGCCACCCACGGATCTGGATCGAATGCGGAAGGCGCAATGCGCAGTTCGGAATGTCGGGCTTCGGTCAGGGCCTTGAGCCACGGCCACGGCACACTGTCAGGCGGCAGCAGCGCGGCGAATTCGAGCGCGCTCCGGGCCGGCGCGTCCAGCCGCACGAGGGTGGCTTCGAGGATGACGGCGAGTTGCTTCTGCTGGTGCAGCATCTGCGCCTGCACGTCCTCACGTCGGCCCAGGGCGTCCACGCTTGGCAGCCCCCGCGCGCGCAAGCCCGCGAGAAAGGCCGAAGGCCCGATCTCCGGATGCAGCCCCAGGTACACCGCCACCTGCTCGACCGCCAGGGTGAAGCCGCCCAGTTCGCGCACGATCTCGTGCGTGGCGGCTGCCTCGGCGGCGGAGGCGAAGCGCGGCTCGAAATCCTTCAGGTCCGCGCCGGGAACGGCCCGGACCAAACGCCCCAAAGCGTCGCGTGGTGCCTGGTGGTCGCAAACGAGGGCGAGGGCGTCCTCCTCCGCCAGCGAGTCCACCGCGATGTGCGCGAGGGATTTGCCGGCGGGGTCGAGCCGGGCGGAATCGAGGCGCGTGGTGGCGATAATGCGCAGCCAGTCGGCGCGTGGCACAGTGGCCAGTTGCGTTGCGGAAAGCAGCGCATCCTCGGTGACGTTGTCGAGGACGAGCAGCGCGGCGGCGGCGCCATGAGGGTCCCTGGCGCGCAGGGCCTGGGCGCGGCCCAGCAGGGCGGGGTCCTTCCGCTCGGCGTCGGTGGGCCGGTAGCCCAGCTCGGGCGCGTAGGCCAATTCGCCAATGAGCGGCAGGAGTTCCTTCTTCCCTTCCGCACCGAGCACCCAGAGGCCGGCGGGGTAGCAGTCCGCCCAGCCGTGCGCGTAGGCGACCGCCAGCTCGGTCTTACCCTGGCCGCCGAGGCCGTGGACGGCAGTCACGAGGCCGACAGCGCCGGTGGCGAGGTGCTCGTGGAGGCGGCGCAGCTCCTCGCGGCGGCCGACGAAGAAGGGGCTTTGCCGGCGGAGGTTGCCCGGCACGCCCTCGGCGCGGCGGGCGCGCTGGATGCGCTCCCAGAGGCTTTGCCCCAACACCGCCATGCGGCGGCCGACCTCCTCGCGCTGGAGGGCGGTGGCGCCTTCGGGGAACCAGGGCCGGATGTCGGTGAAGTTGCCGTGGGTGACGGAAGCGAGCCAGCGGGCATTGTCCTGCTCGCCGCTGCCCGGCACTTCGACGAAATAGACTGTGGCGATGCTATCGGCGCCCATGAGCTGATGCACCTGCCGGCGCAGATACTCGTCCCATTCCCAGAGGCAATACTTGCTGCGGAAATAGTCGGGCGAGAGACAGACCAGCAGGATCTTCGAGCGCCGCAACGCCCCGAGGATCCGGTGCTGCCAGTCGTCCATGTCGCGGATTTCGAAGGCGTCGAAGAAGATGCGCAGCGGCTCGGTGGAGAAGCGGCGATGGTCTTCGAGGATGTGGTCGCGCAGGGCGGTGACCCAGCCTTTGGCGTCGGGCGGCGCCTGGGGCGGGAGCGTGTTATCCTTGCGCGAGTAGCTCAGGAAGATCTCGTAGGGCGTGTGTTCGGTGGACATAGCGAGGGGTTGGTCAGGGTTTTCCGTGGGGCGAGGTCTTCGGCGCCGCCAGCGGCCGCGGTCGCGACCCACGGACGCGGAGGAGCGGGGCCGCCAGGCCGTCGGCGCCTTCATTGCGTGGGCGGTGGGTTTGGTCGTCCCAGTCGAGGCGGTAGGGGAACCAGTGAGGAACCAATGGCGGGTCGTGGATAATCTTCGACTTGAGCAGGAACGGGCGGCAGGCGGTGCCAACTTCTGCATTCTTCATCCTGCCTTCTGCATTCAGTCGGCGCTCCCGCTCCGCGTGCATATCGCGGAACGTGGAGGAGATAAACGGCGGAATAGTTTTCCAGGCAGCGCCCATGCCCCAGTGTTGTCCCAAACCCGGCGGATTGGCAACGCGGTTCTGTGTCTATTCCAAAGGAGCAGCCCTTGCGGTTCCTGTGGGAATGATTCTGTCGTTTCCGATAATAGCTTTCCCCAGTATCCCTCATAGC
>CAIWJG010000628.1 GCA_903912925.1 uncultured Verrucomicrobia subdivision 3 bacterium
CCGAAGGACAGCGCGGCGGGCCGGCGGGTGTTTGCGGAGCGAATGGAGTGGCGGCGGGGGGAGGCTTTGCGCGGTGAGTTCAAGCGGGTGGAACGGGGCTGGTGTTTGGGTGGGGAAGAGTTTCGGCAGGAGCTATTGGAGCAGGTGGACACGCGTCCGGGGCCGAGCCATTTTGGGGGGGTGGTGCAGGAGGCGGAGGCGGTGCAAGCCGAGCAATTGGTGATTGCGGGGCTGAAGCGGATGCGCTGGAGTGAGGCGGACCTAAGAGCCCGGCGGAAGGGCGAGCCGAAGAAAGTGGATTTAGCCTGGAAGTTGCGGTCGCAGACGACAATGCCGCTGGTCTGGATTGCGGAGCGGCTGAACATGGGCACCCGCGGTCATCTGGCGTGGTTGCTGCAGCAACGGGGCAAGAGCCGGCCCGCCGCTCCCGCCAACCAACGACTGCGAAGAAGATGATAATCTCATTGAATCACCCCTTTATGCAGCGGCTTGAGCAGGGGAAGTTGACGGTTCGGAGCAGCCGGGTGGTTCACCAGGAATGCCTCGACTGCCGCCGCGCATGGGTCGCGTACGAGCGAGAGCGACTGTCTTGCCTCCATTGCCACAAAGAACGCCTCAGCGGCCCCACCTCACTTTCGGAAATCCGCGAAGTGTTGGAGCAGGCCCAGCAACAGGTCGCATCAGGCGTGCTCCCCGCGGACGAATTCGACGAACGCAAAGGCATACTCACACAACGCTACCTCAAGGCCGCCCCGGTTTTCGCCGAGCGAGCCAACGAAACCTACGAGCAGTTTTCCGCCCGCTACCTCAGCGGCGACCTCACCGACCAATGCCTTGACGGCCTCATCTTCTGCTTTCATTGCCTTACCGAACTCGGCCTCCATGATGCTGCGGTCCGCGCCGCCCTGCTAATCGGGTCGGGGTATTTCCAGCGCATGCAGGACAGAGAGATTCAGAGCCTCGCTGACTTGGCCGACCTCGCGGCCGCACGCCAATGGTTCAAACATCTGGGGCAAGACGAATGGGTGGCCACGGTGGACTTACTCACCGGATTGAAAGCTGGCCACACTGTTCTCGAACATGTGGATGACAAGTACTTGCTCCTCCAAATCTCTCGTGACCACCTGAACCGCGCGCGCCAGTATTACGCCACCAAAGACCTCCCGGACATCCAGCGACGCGTGGAGAAAGAAAGCGAGTGGATCAACGAGCAACTTAGCCACGCTACCGGCGCTGCCGGCCAGATCGAAGCCGCTCACATAAATGTCAAAGCCGCGCAAATCAATGCCAAATCCCGTCTGGACGCGGCTGAAATCATTGGGGAGCGGTTGGGCCAAGTGGCAACCGAGGTTGGCAGCCTGGCGTCAGAGACCGCAAAAGGGTTCTCCCGTCTTTCAGCGGGGCTCCAAAACGGTTTGGATCTTCTTGGCTGGAGAATTGACATGGCGGGTGGCCAGGTCAGTGCCGCAATTATCTCAGGCTCGCAGAACGTCGGCTCCGCGATTGCCTCCGGCTCCCAGTATATCGGCGACAGCACCCAGGCCGCCGGCCACGCAATTGGCGCGAGCATTCACCATCACGCGAGGGAGACGCGGGAAGGATTCCGCGAGCTAGGCACGGAGGTTCGCAAGAGCATCGAAGCCGCCGGGGATAAAGCCGCCGGTGCCATGTCGGGGCTGGGCAATACGGTGGCAGTGGGCATGGTTGGCGGGGCGGCGCTTCACGCAACCTTATTGAATGGCACTCTCGAGCGCGTGGCGGACGGAATCAGTTCGCAACTTCACGCCGGGACCGAAAATCTCAAATGCCTCCAATCCCCTAGCAGCGTGTCCCAACCGCTGACGTCGTCCGAGTTCCGAGATCTCCTGGTCCAGAGAGGGCTTGGTGAGGTCAACCAGCGGATTCAGCCGTATGGCTTTGAACTGGGGCGAACGAGATAGAAAGGAAAAGCCTGTGAGCGACGAGAAACCGGCCAAGTGGCGAATGACAAACGAGCCTGAGATCGACAAGAAGCCGGCCAAGTGGCGAGGCACAATAGTCTGGGTCACATCCATTCTCTTTGCTGGAGCAGCCGGTTTTGTTTTTGTTGGCATGGTGGTTGCGGATGAAGCTCATAATCCATCGCGAGGCTGGGGTGTCCTCCCCGCGTTCATCATTGGAATCTTGGGACTGGTTGTGAGCCTCTCCATTGGCTTGTACGTGGGGTTTTTCGTGGGGTTTATCATCCAAATGGTTCTTCCCCAGACCAGGAAAGAACGGCTTGCAGTGGCGGAACAGAAGCGCTTGGAGGATGATAAGAAGAGAAAGGAAGAGAATCTCCACCGAGAAGACGAAGACCGCCGCCGCAAAGCCATGGAAGAGGCCGGGCTCCGGCGGGCTCAGGAGTACGCTCGGGAGTGCGCTGAGGCCGAAGCATGGGGATTTACTGGCCCCAAGGCACATCTTTTGTCTGCCTACGAAAAGCACATCCAAACGTTTACTTCACGGCACGCCGGCCGCTTTCTATTTGAGATCGACGACCTAACAAAAGCCCAAACCCACGCCGCTTTTGCTGCATTGGTTCTGCAAACTTTCCGAGAACAGATTTGCGACGCCGTATTCCAAGGACAGGTCAGCAGCGAGTTCACTTATCCGTCAAGTTTCCGAGTGGTATGGCAGAGAGAGGCTACACCTTTTGTCCAGCGGCTCGTGCCCGCGATACAGAGTTTGGATGAGGCCACCCGCAACGAAGCCAGAAATGTTTTGCATGAGGCGGCGACCCAACAGGGGCAACCAGTCCTTATCCTCGTCGCCGTCGCGCAGAAGCTGGGCTGGCTTGGGGACCTTGAACGCGCGTGGAGAAAAGAGGACCGATTCTTTGATGTTCTCAAGCTCCTGGTCCTGCAAAGCAAGTGGGACGCGGCCGTGAATTGGCTCCAGGAGCACCACAGATTTGTCGAACCCGTTTTTATGCTGGAGAAAGCTGGCAGATTTAGAGAATCGGTCGATTACCTCCAAAAACTCGACCCGATTGTTTACCGAGAATTCGATGCCGACGGGCGACCGATAGAATGGGGCGCTCAGCAGCAGAAGGAGGCCTTTGATCGGAAACTTGCCGAATTGAAGTCATATGCGGCCGTAGCGAAGCAAAAGCAGCCGGCACTCAGCCTGCAAGAGATCGAGGACATGTATGCCTACGGCAAGATTTCCAAAAAGGAATACGAGCAGTTAAAAGGGCAGGCGATTACTCGCGCCACCAAGACCGCCTGAGCTAATTAACCATAAAGACGTGCATCTGGATCGCTACGTGATGGTGCGCCAAATCGATGGCGGTGCGCCCCAGCCGCCGCAGCGGTTCAGCCCCACCCAGTTTCTGGAGTGGGCCAAGAAACAGACGGCGCTGGCTCAGCAGGTTTACAGTTGTTACGAGGCGGGCCCTTTTGGCTACCGTTTGCATCGGGAGCTCAAGGAGTTGGGCATTACCAACTACGTGATCCGGCCCCGGGATTGGGACGAGTATGGCAAGAAGGTCAAGACCGACAAGCGAGACGCCAAACAGATGGTGCTCAACCTGGACCGGCATGTCGCCGGCAATCAGGAGGCGTTCTGCGTGGTGCGCGTGCCCACCGAAGCCGAAGAGCAAGCCCGGAGCCGCTCGCGCCAGCGGGAGAGCCTGCAGAAGGAGAAGCAACGTCTGGCGGCCCAGGGACGCAGCCACGCCCTTTATTACGGCGCGCATCTGGAGGGCGCCTGGTGGACCGGAGGTCTCTGGAAGGAGTTGGTGGTGCCTCCCATTGTGCTAGAGTTGCTGGAGCCGTTGCGCCGACTCATCCAGGCGCTGGAGCAGGAGCTCAAGACCTTGACCCAGGTGCTGACCGACGCCGCCCCGGAGCAACTACCGATGGGCTTGGGTAAACTGACCTATGAAGTGTTGGAGCGAGAAGTGGGGGACTGGAACCGGTTTGACAATCGGCGGCAAGTGGCCAGTTACACCGGGATGTGCCCTCGGGAAGACAGCTCGGCTCAGCGACGCTTTCAAGGGGCCATCAATAAGCACGGCAACCCGCGCGTGCGCACTGTCCTGGTGGAGGCCTCCTGGCGTCTAGTGCAATACCAGCCTACTTACAAGCCGGTGGCCCGGTGGCTGCCGGTGTTGGCCAATCCCAAAACCACCCGATCCAAACGCAAGCAAATCATCGTCGCCATCGGTCGGCAGTTTAGTGTGGACTGGTGGCGAGTGCGCACGCGACGCTGCCAAGCGGCCGATCTGGGCTTGAAAACAAACCCGCCGCCACCGACCGTGGCCCCCACCCCGCGAGCCAGAAAAACCAAAACCGCCCAGAACTCCAAAGACCAAACACCCCTCTCCAGCGGCGTATGAACACCCTGGAAAATCAGAGAAATAAAACGACGAGTTTTTCGCTTTGGGCCTTGGCTTGCGGAGTCATCCTCCAGCCAAAAGGCCTGCCCCAAACACGGTTGGGACAGGCCTGGATGCGTCCGCAATCCAAGGGCGACCCGGTGCTCGGGTTGCACTCCTGCAGAGCCCTATCCCCCAAGCCGCGCCTAGAGCATGAGGGGGCGAGCCCAACCTGTCATCGGCAAAATTAACGGAGGACGCGCCCAGCCAACCATCGCACAAATCGCATGACACTTTTGGAGCGTAACGGAGACCGTAGTGACCCCTGGGCCTTTAGATGGCCCGTTTTAAAGATGGCCCGTTTTAAAGATTGGTCTCCGTGCGCTCCTCTGGCCGGATTGGAAACGATATAGTGTACTCCGAACAGGATGTACGGATAGCAGGTTAAGCCAGGCCTTCAGGCCGGCGCTCTGCCAGAGGAGACGATCCAGAATGCAACGTAACTCTCAACAGAAGAAAACGGAAGAATGAGAAAAACAAATTAACAACGCTGTTCCCCTTGACGGACCACCCCATAGCAGGGGGTCAGTGCATGAGATTGTAATGTTCATGACGGTGCTTGCTACTTGGTTGTGTGGAGCGTAGAAGAAGTCAAGCGGGCCACCTGGAAACATGACAACCTCATTAACTTTATGACGAACCCTGTTCCCATCCGTGTCATC
>CAIWJG010000629.1 GCA_903912925.1 uncultured Verrucomicrobia subdivision 3 bacterium
CTCCAGACCACCGCCTTGGCCCATCACAACCACGCGGCCGCCCTCGCCTCGTTGCTAACTTGGAATTTCCAACTGTTCCCCACAACGCAAGTAATACACTAACCCGCGTGTAGTATAATGGCAATACCTTATTCGCTGCCACATTGAATAACAATTACTCGCTTTCGGTGGTCGTTTCGTCGCTGAAAGCAGTGGAGTTGCGAGACATTATTTCCGGCACTGGCGGCATCACGAAGTCGGGTGCCGGTGTGCTGAAGATTTCCGGCCCGGTGAACACCTACACCGGCAAGACACTCGTGACGGGGGGCACACTGTTCATTGACCGCGAGAGTTCGCTGGGCGGCAACCCGGCATCGCCTACCGCTGACCAATTGAAGCTGGATGGTGGCACCCTCCAAGTGAATAATTCAGTTATTATTGGGCTTGTTAATGGAAACTCAGGCATCACATTGGGGGCAAGTGGTGGCACATTCCTTACCGACCCGGGTGTGCAGTTTGAGGTGCAAAACGAAATCACCGGTTCCGGTACGTTTACAAAGACAGGCACCGGCACGGCGAAACTTTCCGCATCGAACATCGGTCAGAACACTTACACCGGCAAGACCATCGTCCTTGAAGGTGTCCTCAGCATTGATAACGTGAACCGCTTGGGCACCAATCCTGGAACTTTCACCACCGACCAGCTAACCATCAACGGGGGCACCCTCAATGCCTTTGATACTTTCAGCTTCAACAACAACGTGGGAGTGACGCTGGGGGCCAGCGGCGGCACGATTTCTGTTACTTCCACCAAGGTTCTGACACTGGCCGAGGCTGTTACCGGCTCTGGCTCATTGACCAAAACTCTTGCCGGCGCGCTGACGCTCTCGGTTGCGAATGATTACTCCGGCGGGACGACGCTCTCTGCCGGCACGCTGAATATCAACCACGCCAACGCTTTGGGCTCCGGTGCGCTTACCATCAGCGGCAGTTCAACGGTTATTGATAATACCAGTTCCGGCTCGGTGACGCTGGCTGGCAACGCGCAGAACTGGAACGCCGACTTCACCTTCACCGGCACTCAGAACCTCAACCTCGGCACGGGTGCGGTGGCGCTCGGAGCCACTCGCACGGTAACGACGACCGCCAACACGCTGACGGTTGGCGGCGTCATTTCCGGGAGCACCTATGGCATCAACAAGGCCGGGAGCGGAACTATGGTGCTCACCGGCATCAATACCTACAGTGGCGCCACGACAGTGAGCGCTGGCAAGCTGGTTGGGGTCACCGGCGCTTCCTGCGACAACAGTGTGCTCACCGTCAGTAGTACGACCGCAACGAACTCCGTCACCATCACGGACAACACAATGCAGTGGAAGTGTGCGGGGTTGATCTATAGCGCTGTAGGTACCTTAAACTTCGCGTTTGGCAACATTGAGCTCAGCACGACCGTGGCTCCGCTGAAAGTTGATGGTGACGTAGCGTTCACTTCAACCCCAATCGTGAGCATTCAGGCGGCCAATATTCCGGCAGGAGAGGGCGTCTACCCTTTGGTTAATTGGTCAGGCGCAAAGAGTGGAACTGAGCCAACGACTGTGGTCCTGCCTCCGCATGTTACGGGGGAGCTGTTTATAGGCGAGGCTCCAGACACTGATCCAAAAACTCTTTATCTCTACATACAAGGTAGCACCCAGCCTTTGCGGTGGTTCACCGCAGGAGGTGGAATCTGGGCTGCAGGCACGGGCGGCTGGAAAGATAGCGCCGCTACGCCGGCTGAGGTGTCGTACTTGGAGACAACCATTCCAGGTGACGCAGTTCAGTTTGAAGATATGGTCAGTTCGGGGTTAGGACCATTTTCGATTGCTCTCAATACTACCGTTAGTCCAGCGAGCGTTACCGCAAATAATCCTACGAAGAATTACACCATCTCCGGCAGTGGCAAAATCAGCGGAGCCACTTCATTGACGAAATCCGGGAGCGGCACACTGACACTTGTCACGGCCAACGACTACACCGGTGGCACGACGATCAGTGCGGGGACCCTGCAATTGGGAAACGGCTCCGCCAACGGGTCTGTTGCAGGTAGCATCGTCAACAACGCTGCATTGATCGTAAACAACGGCGCTTCCCAAGCCATGAGCACGGTAGTCAGTGGCTCTGGGACGGTCACAAAGATTGCCTCCACCACGCTTACGCTCTCCGGGGCGAATACGTTTTCCGGAGCCCTCAGTGTCAAGAGTGGCACGGTAAGCGTTGCCTCCGTCAACGACACTTCTACGTCCGGGCCTTTAGGGAATAGCGCAAACGCCGTGGTCTTGGGAGACACCAGTGCCACTGGGACTTTGCAATACACGGGCGGCTCTGCGAGCACGACAAAGAAGTTCACCATGGCGGCCAGTGGCACAGGAGCATTCCAGATTGACAGCGGTACACTGACACTCAATGGGCTCATTGACGGCAGTGGCGTCCTCAACAAGACGGGTAGCGGCGCATTGACTTTGCCTATATTGAATACCTTTAGCGGTGGGTTAACCTTAACGGCCGGCACGCTGAACATCAATCATGGTAGTGCGCTGGGCTCATCAGGTACTTTCACCATCGGTGCCGGAACGATTGACAATACGACTTCGGGCTCTATTATCTTAAACGATAGGCCCCAGAGCTGGAGTGGTGATTTCACCTTCACTGGAACCCAAGACCTAGACCTCGGCAGCGGAGCAGTAGCGCTCACGGCTAGCCGTAATGTCACAGTTGTCACCAAGAACCTGAGCGTTGGGGGTATTATTTCCGGAGCTTACGGCATAACGAAGGCTGGCGATGGCACAATGATCCTCTCTGGTGTAAGTACCTATACCGGTCAGACGCTGATTAATGCAGGCACCCTGAAGGTGAATTCGATTAACAGTGTTAGTGCTGTTACCGGTAGCAGCTTGGGACAGCCCACGACTGGCGCCAATGGTACGATTGCCATCGGAGTGGACATCACTAACGCGACCTTGATCTACACTGGAGGTACTGCTACCAGCGACCGCGTCATTAACCTCGCGGGTACCACTGGCGGAGGGACGATCCAAAATGATGGGTCCGGCCCAATCACCTTCTCGACTGATTTTGCAACTCCTGGAAGCGGTAACAAAGTGCTGACGCTTCAAGGAAGCAACACAGACGCTAACACTATTGGCGGAATTATTAAAGACAAGATCACGCCAACGAGAAAAACGGTATCAATCATAAAAGATGGCGTCGGCAAATGGGTGCTTTCGGGCCAGAACACGTTTACTGGCAACTTGACTGTGAAAGATGGCACTCTGGCAGTTGCGAGCGTCAATAATATTGCCACTGCTGGCCCACTGGGTGCCAATGCGAACGCTGTTACCCTGGGTGATACCGGCGGCAAGTCCGGGATACTGGAATACACCGGGGGCACCACGGCGAGTTCAAGCAAGAAGTTTACAATGGCAGCCGGCGGCACTGGAGTATTTCAAATTGACACAGGCGGGGATTTGACTATCAGCGGCCTTGTTGATGGATCCGGTGCTCTGACGAAGACTGGTGCAGGCACGCTAACCCTATCCACCGCCACGCACTCGTACAGTGGGGCCACTACTATCAGCGCCGGCAAGCTGGTGGTCAGTAGCTCGATCGCTGTCGGCAGTGCCGTGACGGTGGGCTCGTCGGGCACCCTGGGCGGTAGCGGCACGGTGAACGGAACGGTAGCGGTCAATGGTTCCATCTCACCAGGGAATAGCGTAGGCACGCTTAATACCGGCTCGGAAACTTGGAACAGCGGCGGCAGCTACGCCTGGGAGATCAGCAATGTATCTGGCACGCCAGTGGCAGGCGTGGATTGGGACCTGTTGAACATCACCGGCACGCTGACCGTGGGGGCCACCATCGGAAGCAAGTTCACCATCTATGTGTCTGGCACTCCCACGGGCTGGGACAACACCCAGAATTACACATGGCTCATCGCCCAGACCACCAGCGGGGTCGTCACTTTCGCTACCAATGTGTTCGCCATTAACACGACTGGATTCACCCCTTCAGGCGGGCTTGGAACGGGCGGGTTCACCATTTACCAGTCTGGCAACAATGTATATTTGCAGTTTACCCACCTTGTCGCTGGCAACGTCAACGTCAGCCGAGCCTGGGGCACCTATATGCGGATTCCGGTGGCTACGGTCCTGGCCCAAACCAGTGGCGGCACGCCTCCCCGCACGGTGACAGCAGCCAGCAGTTCGTCAGGAGATTACGTGTTGCTCAGCGGCAGCGAGATTCTGTTTGCGCCTGGGGCCGACGTGAACTCAACCCGCACGGTGAACTACACGGTGACGGATTCATCCCCCACGCCGTTAACCGCCAGCAGCACGATCACGGTGACCGTGACCAATGCGGTGGGCGCTCAGCACCCGGTGATAAGCGTCAGTGGCAGCACGGTAACGGCTACCTTCTTCGGGATGCCGGGATTCATATACAAAGTTCAGAAAACCACCAGCATCACCCCGGCGGATTGGCAGGATTTTGCGACCTCTCAAACCGCGGACTCGATCACCGGGAAACTGGCTATTACCGATACTCTGTCAAATGGAGCTTCCGCCTATTACCGCCTGGTGCAGCAGAACTAGCCCGCAAACCTGATTCAAGAACACGATTATGAGAACTATCAAAACCTTTCTGGCGGTGCTGCTGGTGAGCGGTGCGACCTCGTATGGCGGGATCTACTTCAACAGCGCCCCGGGCGCGACGATTCCGGATGGCAACCCGGGCGGCTATCAGAATTCGATTAACGTCAGCGGCCTCAATTACTCCACCACCAGCGTGCTGGTTTATCTGAATATCACTGGCGGCTACAATGGTGATTTGTATGCGTATTTGAACTACGGCGGCACCTCGGTGCTGCTGCTGAACCGCATCGGCCAGACGCTCCCTGGCACCCCGTTCGGCTCCTCTACGGCGGGATTTGGGGGCGGCTCGACGTGGAATAATGACGGCACAACTTATAGTTTCAGGTTGTCCGATACCGGCCTTGACGGCAATGTCCACGCTGCCATCGGCAGCCCGGTAGCGGGATCATACCAGCCGGATGGAGGGACGCTTAGTTCCTTCAACGGTGCCAATCCGAACGGCAACTGGACCATCTACTTTGCGGACATGGCGAGTGGCGGTGGGACCGGCCCCTCGACCCTGGCGAGTTGGGGTTTGGAGATTACGGCGGTGCCGGAGCCGGCGAACGTGGCGCTGGGGATTTTCGGTGGGGTCTTCGCGCTAATCGTCACTTTCCGGAGTGCGCGGGTGCGGGCTCTGCTGCGGGGTTGGCAGGTGGCGGCTTCGCGGTGGGTGGATGCGGTTTAGGGTAACTATTCACCTGGCATCGGTGCGCGGCAGGGGCGGGGACGGCTCGTCCCCGGTTGC
>CAIWJG010000630.1 GCA_903912925.1 uncultured Verrucomicrobia subdivision 3 bacterium
CCTCTCCCCAGAGGAGAGGGAGCCACGCTGGCCGCGCTACGAGCCTGCGGGTGCGCACGATATGCGAAAGCCGGGCTTGGCATCTCCCTCTCCCTGGGGAGAGGGCCGGGGTGAGGGGGAACTGTGCTCACGCCGTTTCCACGGTGCCAGCAGTTCTGTGCAGGTCACCCTCCAGACCAGGGGCCAATTCCTAGCGGCATTGGACAAGAATGTCCGCGCTCCAGTCACCCGTGCCAACCACGTTGGAAAAATGCGAGATGCGCACGTCCCTCCGCAGCCACCCCCATGCGTTCCTAAAGCCTGGAAACCGGGAGTTGCTCCGCGGGCTGCTGGAAATCACCGCCAGCCTCTACCGGACGAAGAACCAGAGCGCGATGCCGGCGCGGATGCGGCCGGCGTGGAGAGTGTGGAGCGTCCCGGCTGTGATGGCGTCGCTTCGGCCCGCGGGGCCGGAGCCGGTGTCGGCGGGGAGTAGGACTGCGCGCGCGGCGGCGTGTAGGAGGGTGCGGGTGCGCTCCGCGGCATCTCGGTCGGCGCCCGGTAGGCCGGCGCGGCAGGCTGCCCTGAGCGCTCGCTGCGCACGGTCGGTTCAGCGGACCGCGGAGTGGATCTGTGTGGCTGCGCGGGCGCTGGCACTGCCGCCTCGGCGATCGTCATGGGGTGCCTCGACTGCGTCCCCGCCGGGCGCGAGAAGGCGTCTTTGGGCGGGGCGGTGGGGCGGGATTGCGAAACCTCGGTCGCCGGGGCGGGAGATCGGCTGAGCGTTTGCGGGCGACTGCCCTGGCTGCTCCCTCTGACAATCAGTGAATTGGGCGGCGCGGCCTGGCCGAGGGGGCTCGCGCTACTTGCGTTGGCGGACTCGCGAGAACGGTCGGACCCATGCAGAATGAGAGACTGGGCCGGCCTGGGAGCGGGATCGCTTGTCTGCCGGGAAGAAGCTGGCGCAGATCCGGTGGCAGTTACGGGAGCAACATCGGCGCTATTGGCAGAACGGTCGGACCGCCGGCCCGAACCTCCGCCGCTGGCCGGCGGGGTCGCGGGGCTGCCCGCAGGCGCTCGCGGTGACTGGACCGGCGCCACCCGCGGCGCGGCGGGCGTGGGCACGGAGACGTGGCTGCCGCTAGGCTGGCGCACGCCGGAAGGCGTGTGCCCGGCAGGATTCGGTTGCGTCCCGGTAGCGTGAGGGAACTGCGGGCGGAAGACGGAGAGGGTCTGGCTATTTGCTTCGAGGTGTTCACCGCGGACGCCGTGAGTGCCGGCGGCATTCATGTCATGGATGCTGATCGCGTGGATTTGCGTGCGGCTGGCCGTTGCGACGTGCGAGACGGGAATGCCGGGGTTGACGACCCGGGGGCCGCTGCCGACGATCGTGGTGGACGGCACGGTCTGGTTGTAGATCTGCGTCGCCTGGTGGTGGGGCACCGCATAGCGGTTCAGATGGGGGTTGGAGAAATGGCTGACGGGGACGAATGTATAGGAGTTAGCGCCCAGCCCGAAACCAAAGCTGCTGTGGACGCGCTGACCATGGAATGTCAGCCCAACTCCCGCAGTGAACCCGGCTGCCGGCGGCAGCGGCGCCCAGCCGCAATGGTTCCCGCTGTATCGCCAGGACACCCAGGACGGCCCCCAGACATTGCCCGGCTGCCAGCACCAGCCCCGCCCATGGTGACGGAACCAGCGGCCATAATGGAAGGGTGCCCAGCCCCAGGAGTAACCCGAGAGCCAATACCAGCCGCAATCGGTATAGACCCAGCGGCCGCCATCGCAGTAAGGCTGCCAGCCGGAGTTGACGACCACCACGGTGGGCTGCCAGCAAGCTCCATAGCCCGCAACGTCCACCCATGTGCCATAGGGCGCCAACGAGTCGTAGAAGGCCGCATCGGTGGGGGCGGCCGGTGGCGGGTAATTCCCCGCGGTGCTATCCGGCTGCGGAGCCATGTCCGCCGGGGCCAGGGTTGGCGGCGGTTCGGGGGCAGCGGGTGCCGGTTCGGCGGGAGCCGGCGCGGGAGCCGCCGGGCCCGGGCCAGCGCTGGCCAACGACGCCTTGAGGGCCTGGTCACGCTGGATCATGGCGGCGACGACCGCACTCGACAGGCCGAGGTCATTGAGGTAAATGATCTCATCGGCACCAAGATTGAAGAAGCTGGGTGAGTTGGTGACGAACGCCAGCAGCACACTCTCTTCCACGCCGGAATCCGCGAGTCTAAGCACCTCGGCCAAAGGCGCCGTAAGTTTGACTGCGGGGGGGAGCGGCTTCTCAGTCGAAATCGGTCTTGCCGGGGCGTCCACTATGTCGGTGTCGGTAGCCGCTTCCGCCGCTGCGGGCTCCGCCGCGGTTGGCTCCGGCACTGCCGCTTCGACGGCGGGAGTGGTATTGGTGGACTGACTAAAGGACTCCTGAAGCTCTCCTCCGGCGAAAGGAAGGACAGCCAAGGCAAGTCCCAAACTCCAATTCCAATGAATCCGGCGTTTCATATTCCGCTATGACCGACTCGGCATGATCGCCTTGCCCGTCATGATGATTTGACTCGCTGCAGGCCGGGACTATTCACCAGGCCAGGCGCTACCGGGCGCATTCGCGAGTTCCTGGTAAAGTGATGTAATCGTGTGGGGGGAGGATGGAGCACAGCCTCATTTTGTTCGGGACTACCGTTGCGGCCTCTGGTACAAGGCGCGGATGGAAAGCAACTTTATCTGTCAGGGTCGAAGCGTTAGCGTTGCGGAGCTGGAC
>CAIWJG010000631.1 GCA_903912925.1 uncultured Verrucomicrobia subdivision 3 bacterium
CCTCACCCCAGCCCTCTCCCCAGAGGAGAGGGAGCCACGCTGGCCGCGCTACGAGCCTGCGGGTGCGCACGATATGCGAGCGTCGGGTTTGGCCTCTCCCTCTCCCCTGGGGAGAGGGTCGGGGTGAGGGGGAACTGGGCTGACGCCGTTGCCACGGTGCCAGGAGTTCTGAGCATGACACCTCCAAGCCAGGTTCCAATTCCTAGCGGCATTGGACAAGAACGTCCGCCTTTGCGTGACGGTCAACCCGAAAGCCCACCGGCGGACAAGAATGTCCGCGCTCCAGAGAAATGTGAGCGGCGAACAGATCCTTTGCTTTGATGAAAATCTAATTGTCAAAACAAGTTGGCTAGTACAAATTCCAACATTATGCCACAATTGAAACAATTGCCTGCCCATTTAATCGGAGGAAACTTCTTACTCACCGAAACCAGTCCCGACCTGGTGTTCACACCGGAGGACCTGTCGTCGGAGCAGCGCCTGATGGCGGAAACCGCCGAGAAATTCATGGACAAGGAGGTCCTGCCGAATTGCGAGGCTCTGGAGCATCAGGAGGAGGGCCTGGCCAAGAAACTTTTCCGCCAGGCCGGCGAGCTGGGATTGCTCGGCATGGAGGTGCCCACGGAATACGAAGGGCTGGGATTGGGCAAGACCAGCTCATTGGGAGTGGAAGGGCAGATGACCCGGCTGGGTGGATTTGGCGTTACTGTCGGCGCGTCTTGCGGCATCGGCATGCAGCCGCTTCAGTACTTCGGCACGGAGGCGCAAAAGAAGAAATACCTCGCCAAGCAGGCGACTGGCCAGTGGATGGGTGCCTACGCCTTGAGCGAGGCTGACTCCGGTTCGGACGCGCTGAGCCTGCGGACCAAGGCAACCCTTTCTCCGGATGGCCGCCATTACCTGCTGAACGGGACCAAGATGTGGATCTCTAACGCCGGCTGGGCCGATATTTTCACCGTCTTCGCCAAGGTGGATGGCCAGCACGTCACCGCCTTCCTGGTCGAACGCACTTTCCCGGGTGTCTCGGTCGGCAAGGAGGAGCACAAGCTAGGCATTAAGTCCTCTTCCACCCGGCGCCTCATTTTGGAAGATGCTCAGGTGCCGGTGGAAAACCTCTTAGGCGGGATCGGCAAGGGGGCCTACATCGCCTTCAACATCCTGAACGTGGGCCGCTTTAAGCTGGGATCTGGCGTCACTGGCGCCTCGAAGGAACTGCTTAAAGTCGCCGCCCGCTACGCGATGGAGCGCAAGCAGTTTGGCCGGCCGCTCGCCTCGTTTGGCCTCATCCAGCACAAACTGGGGGAAATAGCGGCGCGCATCTTTGCCTGCGACAGTGCGAGTCACCGGACAGCGAGAATGTTCGACGCCGTGATGGAAACCGGCGAGACGATAGACTCGACGACTCCCCCCTTCCCGCGCGGCCTGGACGAGTTCGCTCTGGAATGCTCAATCCTCAAAGTGGCTTGCAGCGAGCTGGTGAACTTCGCGGCCGATGAGGCCCTGCAGATCCACGGCGGCTACGGCTACACCGAGGAATTTCCGCTCGCCCGCGCTTACCGCGATGCCCGCATCAACCGCATCTTCGAAGGCACCAACGAAATCAATCGCCTGTTCATCCCCGGCTCGCTGCTGCGCCGGGCGCAAAAGGGGCGGTTTCCGCTCGTCGCGGCGATCACGAAGATAACGAAGGAGCTTTTGGACATGCCACCGCTCGACAGCGGCGGAGAGGACGACGAACTAGCTCTGGCCCAGGCGTTCCTGGCCAACGCGAAAAGGCTGGCTCTCTTCGGGGCGGGTGTGGCGTTCCAGAAGTTCGGGGACAAGCTGATCGAGGAGCAAGAAATACTCGGCGGCGTGAGCGACATCATCAGCGATATCTACCTTGCGGAAAGCGCCGTGCTGCGAACCCTCAAGGCTCGCAAGGCCGGCCGCAATTGGTCCGTGATGGCCGATTTGACTCTGACCTTCGTCAACAGCGCGGTGGGGCGGATGGAACAGCAGGCCCGGGAATGCCTGACGGCAACCTCACAGGGCGATGAGCTGCGAGCCCACTTGGGAATCGCCCGGCGACTGCTGCGTTGGTCGCCACTGAATGCGGTGGCTATGCGCCGCCGCATCGCCAAGCGTTTGTGCGAGGTGGGCAGCTACCCTGCCCTCGTCGCTACTCAATAGCTCACTGGGCACAGGGAATGGGAGTGATGAGAATAATGGGAGTAATGGGACCAGGCAAGCCCGAGGCGGACAACATCCTGTAGGCCGCGTGCCCTCACGCGGCGTTCGGGCTTGTTAAATATCCGGGCTAAAATCCGCCGGATACCTTTCCCCAGCGCTAGTCGCATGACACTATGATCTACCCGACGAACACGCTTCCTGAGCTGCTGGAACGGACGGCGGCGAAGTCGCCCGGTGCCACGGCGCTAATCTACTTCGGCACGACGATTTCCTACGGGCAACTGGAGGATCAGGTGAATCGGCTGGCAGCGGGGCTGCAAGCCCTCGGAGTGGAGAAGGGAGATCGCGTGGCGTTGATGATGCCCAACTGCCCGCAGTTTGTGATCAGTTACTTTGGCGCCTTGCGGGCGGGGGCCATTGTGACGGCGACCAGCTCGATGTACACCGCACGGGAGGCGGCCCACCAGTGGAACGACGCGGGCGTGAAGGTGGTGATCGCGGACCGCCGCCTGTTCCCCGCTCTCCGGCCCGCGCTCCCGCAACTGGCCTCGGCTCCGCAAATCGTCCTCACGGGCCTGCGGCAGTATTACCCGCAGCCCTTCCGCCGGCTCTGCGCATCCTTGGAGGCATCAACCGATCGGAAGGGGCTGAAGGCTCCCAGGGCAGCCTCCCGCGGCCCGGTGATTCATCGGTGGGAGACGATTCTCGGCCTTTCCCGGACGCCATCGCCCAAGGGCCTGACATCGGCGGATATTGCCTGCCTGCAATACACCGGCGGCACGACGGGAACCTCCAAGGGCGCAATGCTCACCCACGCTAATCTGGTGACCAACGCTTGCCAGGCCGTTGATTGGCTTACGACCGGCAAGGGCGGAGCGGAGGTGATGGTTGCGGCGCTGCCTTTGTTCCACATATACGCCATGACCTGCGTGATGATTGCGTCGGTCCTGAAAGGCGGGAGTGTGGTGATCCTGCCCCGCTTCGAGCTGCGCGCCACGCTGAATATCATCCGCAAGTATCACCCCACCATATTCCATGGCGTCCCGACGATGTATGTGGCGTTCAACAACGCGCCGCACGTTGAAAGGTACGGCTTCAAGTCGCTCCGCATCTGCATGAGCGGCGGGGCGGCACTGCCGGTCGAGGTGCGCGAGCGGTTCGAGGCCCTGACCGGCGGCAGACTGGTGGAGGGCTACGGACTTACCGAAGCCTCGCCCGTAACACACATCAACCCGCCGACCGGTTCACCCAAGGTGGGCAGCATCGGCCTGCCGTTGGCTGATACGGAGGCGCGGATAGTTGATCTGGATGACAGCGAGCGTGAGGTAGCCGTCGGCGAAGCCGGCGAGATCGCCATCCGCGGTCCGCAGGTGATGAAAGGCTACTGGAACAAGCCGGAGGAAACCTCGCTGGTGCTGCGCGACGGTTGGCTCTACACCGGTGACGTGGCGAGGAAAGACGAGGATGGGTATTTCTACATCGTTGACCGCAAGAAAGACATGATCATTGCGGGCGGCTACAACATTTATCCACGCGAGGTCGAAGAGGTGCTATGGGAGCATCCCAAGATCCTGGAAGCCGCCGTAATCGGTGTGCCCGATGCATATCGGGGTGAAACCGTTAAGGCCTTCGTTGTCTTGCAACCCGGCACCTCGGCCACCGCTGACGAGATTATGGCTTTCTGCCGCGAGCGCCTGGCGGCCTACAAAGTGCCGCGCATGGTGGTCTTTCGCGAGTCCTTGCCCAAATCCGGCGTGGGGAAGTATCTTCGGCGCGCGCTCCGAGATCTGTAGGCGCCAACGCGCGACTCGCTTCTGCAGGAAACACGGATTGCATCCGTGCCTGTAGGTGTTGCATCATCCCCGAAAGTTAACTGAGATGAATAGACCGCGCATGAATACCAGACTCGCCACCGCACATCAAATCCCGGCAAGAACCGTATTGTCCCGACAGTGGCAGGGCTACTCTAAAGTCCGGCCAGTTGAGGGAAGATCATGTTCTGCAGCCCTGGAATCCGAAGACCGAAGGCCGAAATCCGAAGCCCGAAGGATCTCAACATCGAACATCGAACATCGAACATCCAACATCGAACATCCAACGGCGGCGGCGGCTCCCTTTCAGGTATTGGATGTTGGATGTTGGATGTTCGATGTTCGATGTTTCCTTCTTCGCCCTTCTTCGGTCTTCGGGTTTCGGGTTTGGAATGGCCCGTGCCGACTTTAGAGCAGCCCTGCGACAGTGGCTCCTGCTAGCGTTCTGCTTCTTCGGCCTGGCCCAGGCGGTCAGCGCTGCCGACCAAATTACCCTGGCCGATCACGGCAAGAGCAAGTACCGGATCGTGCTGCCGGCGGCCGCGATCCCAGCCGAACGTTATGCGGCAGAAGAACTGCAGCATTACCTCGAAAAGATAAGCGGCGCGCTACTCCCCATCGTAACGGATGCGGTAAAGCCGACCGCGTATGAAATCCAACTTGGCAATACCGCGCATCTGGCCCGGCTGCGCTCGAAGGTGGATTTCGCAGGACTGGGCCCGGACGGCTTTGTGCTGGGCGTGGAGGGCAAGACTGTCATCATCGCCGGCGGCAGACCGCGCGGTACGTTGAACGGCGTCTATACGCTTCTGGAAGAGAAACTCGGCGTGCGTTGGTTCACGCCGGAAGTCGAAGTCGTGCCCAAGCTTGACCGCGTGCGGCTGCTTAAAGCTACGGAAACGCGAGTCCCAGCGCTGCAAAACCGCGACGTCTTCTGGCGGGAAATGATGCGCAACGCAGACTTCGCGGCGCGCCACCGCCTCAACGGGCAGCATTACGGCCTGACGGAGAAGCAAGGCGGTGCCTTCACCGTTTATTTCCCCTTCGTCCACAGCTTTGACGCTCTGGTTCCGCCTGACCTGTATCAGGCGCACCCTGAGTATTTCCCGCTCATAAACGGCAAGCGCAAAAGCGGCTACGTCCAGCGCTGCCTGTCCAATCCCGACGTGCTGAAGATCTCGATCGCGCGCGTGCAGCAGTGGATCAAAGAACACCCGGAGGCGACCATCTTCAGCGTCTCGCAGAACGACGCGATCGAGAACTGCCGGTGCGAACAATGCAAGGGGCTGGACGACGCGGAAGGCAGCCCCGCGGCTTCGCTGCTCAAGTTCGTGAACGCCATTGCCGAAGCCATCGAGCCAGACCATCCCAACATCCGCATAGATACGTTGGCCTACCAATACACGCGCAAGGCACCCAAGACAATTCGTCCGCGCCACAACGTAATCGTGCGCCTCTGCTCGATTGAATGCTGCTTCTCGCACCCCCTCGACACCTGCCCGGCGGAGGAGAACAAGCATTTCCGGGATGATATTATTGCCTGGGGCAAGGTCGCGCCGCTGATCTACGTGTGGGACTACACGACCGACTTCGGCCACTATCAGCAGCCGTTCCCGAACTTCGATTCGTTGCAGTCGAACGTCCGGTTCTTCGTCTAGCACGGCGTCAAGAGCTTGTTTGAGCAGGGCAATTATTCCGGCGGCGGCAACGGCGAAATGGGTCCCCTGCGGGCCTATGTCCTGGCCAAGCTGCTTTGGAACCCGGACACGGATGTGCAAAAGCACATCCAGGAGTTCGTGAACGCTTACTATGGCAAGGCCGCCCCGAAGATCCTGGCCTACATAGACACCACGCACAGCCCAGTGCGCGAGAAAGGCCTGCACGCCCACATCTTCGACGCTCCTACGTCTCGCTACCTGAAGAGCGATGTGATGGAAGCCGGGGAGAAGCTCCTCGACGAGGCTGAGCAATTGGCCGAGAACGACGACATTCGCTTCCGGGTGCAGGTAGCGCGCTTGCCCGTGTGGTACACGAAGATCGCCAACAAACGGATCACCGCGGAGGCCAGGAAGGATCTGGCCCGGCGGCTGGTTGGCATCGCTCGCAAGGCCGGCGTTTCGAACATAAACGAAGGAACCTCCCTTGACGACTGGGCCAAACAGCAGGGGGTTGAGTGAGAATTGGAGTAACTGTTCAGGTGTGGGGCAGACCTCCGGTCTGCCGGTTCACGGAGTCTCTGACTCCGTGCCCATCGGGTCGCCGGAACACCGGGCCAGAGGCCCGGCTAACCGGCAGACCGGAGGTCTGCCCCACATTCTGACCTGAACAGTTACCGCTCTCCATGAACCCTGGCTCAACAGACTGCCCCCTCACCCCGACCCTCTCCCCCTCGGCGGGGGAGAGGGAGACATGCGGACAGTGGTCGAGAATGCGGACGCGCTTGCCTCCACCAACGCACGGCGGGGTGAGGGGTCCGTTTTGGCAATGGGGTTTATGGTCTCTCTGTGCGCTGAGAGCAAGGAGGAGGCTATGACAACCTTCCCCACCACGCTGACCGCCCTCAAATCAAGCGGGACCTTATTCACTCCGGACCGCCCCATCCGCTACAGCCGCGCGCCCGGCCGACTCGACCTGATGGGGGGTAACGATGATTACACCGGAGGACTGGTCTTTGAAGCGACGATTCGCGAAGCCACCTGGGCGGCGGTGCAGTTGCGCGGGGATCGCCGGATTGTATTTCTCAACCCGCAGATGAAGGAGCGGGGATGGCAGGACCGCACTGAGTTCTCGCTCGATGACCTCACAGCGGATGACGCGGTGCGCGCGCTGGTGAACCGTGATCCTGGGGTCCGGTGGACCGCTTACGTGCTGGGCTTGTTCCATCTGCTGCAAAAGCGGTTCCCGCAGCAAGTGCAAAATGGAGCCAGCGTTTACATCGAGTCGGATGTGCCGCTCAACAAGGGCGTCAGCTCGTCCGCTTCGGTTGAAGTGGCGGTGATGAAGGCGGCGGTGGGAGCCTACGGCATCAACCTCGCGGGCGTTGAGCTCGCCGAAGCTTGTCAATGGGTGGAGAATGTCATCGCCGAATCCGCCTGCGGGATTATGGATCAGATCACCGTGGTATTGGGGGACGAGGGTTGTATCCTGCCATTGCTATGCCAGCCTTGTCTGCCGCGCCCGCTCGTGCAACTGCCGGAAGGGCTCGCCTGTTGGGCGGTGGATTCCGGCGTCAGCCATATGGTCTCCGGCATCGAATATGAGGCCGCACGCGCCGGCGCATTCATGGGCTACAAGCTGATCTGCGATTGGGAAGGACTACCGGTGCAGCTTGATGAGTCGGGCCAAATCCCCCGCTGGACGGACTCGCGCTGGAACGGCTACCTCGCCAACCTGTCCCCTTCCCTCTTTCGCGCGCGCTACGAACCGCGCTTGGCCGAGACGATGACCGGCGCCGAATACCTGCGCGATGGCCAGATCCATGTGGATCCCTTCACTCGTATGCGCCCGGAGGTGACCTACCGTGTCCGCGCCTGCACCCGCTACGCGGTCGAGGAAAACTTCCGCGTGAACCTGTTCGCCGAACTGGCGCGGGGCGGAGTCGGGTTCGAGCAGATGGGCGACCTGATGTATCAATCCCATCATGGCTACACCGAATGCGGCCTGGGATGCGAGGCCACCGATCTGCTGGTGGAGCTTGTTCGTGAGGCGGGGGCAGCGAGCGGGCTGTTCGGCGCGAAGGTCACCGGCGGCGGTGCGGGTGGGACTGTGGCGGTGCTCGGCCGCAAGGACGCGAGGCCGGCCTTCGACCATGTTGTGAGCCACTACGCGGAAGCCCGTGGTATTGCGCCCTACGTCTTTGAAGGCAGTTCGATGGGCGCGGATCAGTTCGGCATCAAGACCCTGGAACCTTGACCTATGGAGAACGCCGCCCCACCGCCTGCCGCCAAGTCGAAGTCCCGAGCGCTCTGGTTCTTCTTGCTGCTCGCCCTGGTGAACCTGATGTGGGCCGCTCAGGGCACAGCGGTCAAGTTCCTCGAAGGCAAGCTTGGCCCGATAGCCATCACCTTCCTGCCGTTCTATGTGACGACGCTGCTCTTCGTCCCGTTACTGATGCGCGAGCGCCGACGCAGCCCGGGAGCCGCTGCCCTCACCCGCGCCGACTGGCTCCGATTTGCTGCCGCCGGGATTGGCGGGCAGGTCCTGGCTCAGCTTGGCATGACCTGGGGCATCACCAAGTCCCTCGCTTCCAATGCTGCCATCCTCAACCTGCTCATCCCAGTGCTGACGGCGGTGCTCGCCTCGTTCATGCTGCGCGAGCGGGTCACCCGGCTGCGGGTGGCCTGTCTCATCGTGGGGTTGGCAGGGGTATTTCTGTTGTCCGTCCAGGACCTCAAGCAAAGCTCGTTCCTGCAATCGAATTACCTCGCCGGAAACCTGCTCATCCTCGCGGGGTGCCTGGGCTCCGCCTTCTACAACGTTTACTGCAAAGGGCTGCTCCAGCGGTTTCAGGAAATCGAGATCCTCATCTTCAGCTATGTAACGGCCTCGATCGCGAGCGTGCCGCTGCTCATCTGGGCTGAGCCGTTCCACTTTGCACAACTGGCCGCGCTGGACTGGCGCGGCTGGCTGGCCTTCGCCTTCCTGGCGATCTTCATGTACGGTCTTTCGATGGTGCTGTTCTTCTACGTCTTGCAGCACTTGCCCGTGACGGTCGCCTCCGCATCGCTCTACCTCGTGCCGGTGTTTGGCATCCTGATTGCCGCCGCTTTCCTGGGAGAACGTCTGACGCCGGTGGCTTTCGTTGGCACAGGCGTCGTGCTCCTTTCTACCATCATCATCATGAAATGGGACAAGAGCGCCGTATGAGCGCCCGCGGTTGGCGGCGCGGCGAAGTCAACTCTTGAGCCGATGCTGTCGCAGCAGGGTGGGATAATCATGTCCCTTGTCCCGGGCAGCCAGAAGAATCTTCGCGCAAGCCTGAGCATCGGAGACCGCATCGTGATGCTTGAGCGGAATGCTCAAGTGCCGGCACACGTGCGCCAGGGTGGTGGGACGCAGGCCCCAAACGGAGCGTGCCAATCGGACCGTACACAGGTAGCTATTCGGAGCGGGAAAGATTCCGGCGCTTTCGCAACAGGCACGCAACACAGAGCGATCAAACGAGGCGTTGTGGGCAGCGACGAAATCCACCCCCTGCAGCACGCTGGAAATCTCGGGCCATAGCTCCGCAAATGTCGGCTTGTGCTGCACATCCCGCCAGGTAATGCCGTGAATGTAGGTAAACACAAAATGAGACCGTGGCGGCCGAACCAGGCTGCTCCAGGTTTGCACGAGGGTGCCATCTTCGACCAGCACGATTGATAAAGCGCATGCGCTGTCGCGTCCCATGTCCGCCGTTTCAAAATCAATGGCCGCAAACCGCGCGGGACGCGGTGGGGATGGGGAATCGCCCGGAGGCAAGTCCGGCTTGGCCGCGTGGGGACAAGCGGCATGACTGGGTTGGACGGGTTCCGAGCTGACCATCCCGCCATCATATCCCAGCCAGCTTCTTACGTTCAAGCCTGCGAAGCACAAGTTGTTCGTTAATTCTTCTCAATTGACGCCAGATTCGCCATGATTCGCTGTTGCTTATGACAAAGCGTTTCTTTCTTTCCGTAGTCGCAATTCGCCTCGCCACGAGTTCCGCGCTCACGCCCCTGCTCGCCGCGGAGCTGGAGAAAGAGCCGGTCGCCCTCGGCACACGCGTGGAGATGTTTGTGGACGATTGGCTCATTGATGCAGGCCGCTCGCCCGGCACGGTATCGCTGCAACTGACCCCGCCCGTAAAGCGCGAGATTGTGCTCGTGACCGACAAGCCGTGGGAAGGGCCGGACAGCGCGTATTTCAGCGTATTCCAGGACGGCCCGCTGGTGCGGCTTTACTATCGTGGCATTGTTCCGGCGGGTGACACCTCCATCGGGCAGGTCACTTGCTACGCGGAAAGCACCGATGGGATTCATTTCACCCGGCCTAACCTGGGGTTGGTTGAATTCGAGGGCTCGAAGGAGAACAACATCATTTACCGGGGCATCGAGGCACACAACTTCGCGCCGTTCCGCGATGCCAATCCGGCGGCCCGACCGGAAGAGCGTTACAAAGCGATGGCCGGCATCCAGAGCAAACTCTACGCCTTCGTTGCCCCTGACGGCATCCACTGGACAAAGCTGCAAGCTGACCCGGTGATGACCAAAGGCGCGTTCGATTCGCTCAACCTATCCTTCTGGGACGACCGGACCCAGAACTACCGCTGCTTCTCCCGGCATTTCGAAGAGGGGGTGCGGGCTATTCAGAGTTGCACCTCCACGGACTTCATCCACTGGGCCGACCCGGTGCCTAATCGCTACCCCAAGCGCGCGCCGAAGGAGCACTTCTACACCAACGGCACGCGCCCCTGCCCCGGCGCGCCGCACATCTACCTGTCGTTCCCGAAACGCTTCGTGCCGGAGCGCAAGAAGTTCGCCGACTACAAAGAGATAGGCGTATCCGACGCGGTGTTCCTGAGCAGCCGCGACGGGGAGAACTGGGACCGCACGTTTCTGGAAGCCTGGGTGCGCCCCGGCCCGGACAACCGCAACTGGACGCAGCGCAGCAACATGCCCGCCTGGGGCATCGTGCAACTCGATCCAACGGAGTTCTCGATGTACATCACCGAGCACTACGAATGGCCCGACCACCGGCTGCGCCGCATCACCGTGCGCCGACACGGCTTTGCTTCTGCACATGCCAGTGCGGCGGGCGGCGAATTCACAACGCGACCTGTGACGTTTACCGGGAAGAATCTGATACTGAATTACGCGACCTCAGCCGCGGGCGCGATCCAGGTCGAGGTGCAGGACGCGCACGGCAAGCCCATCGAAGGCCGGTCGCTTGCCGACATGCCGGTGCTGTTCGGCGACGAACTGGACGCGGTCGTCAGTTGGAAGTCTGGCAGCGACCTGTCCAGCCTTATCGGCAAGCCGGTGCGCTTCCGATTTGTCATGAAAGACGCTGATCTATTTGCTTTGAGAACTGGAACATTATGATTGCTGCACGAACGAACCAAGTGGGGAGAACATCCAACAACCAACATCGGCCGAACACCGAACATCGAACATCCAACATCCAACATCCAACGTCGAACATCCAACGGACGATTCCTGCCCCATCAGTGGGTGTTGGGTGTTCGAGGTTGGATGTTAGATGTTTCCAGATCGTAATTGGTCTTATTGTGTTGCTCACAGCCGCGGCTGCTAGCCGAGGTGCGCAGCTAGACTTCCCGCCGCTCTGGCAGACCGACCTGCAGACGTTCCTGGAAAGCTCCGGGCTCGTCGCCGACCTCAAAGGCGACGGCCATGAGCGAGCGGTCATTGCGGGACGCGAGGATATGTTCGCCCTCGACGGCCAGGGGAAGGTGTTGTGGCGCTGGCGGTCCAAAGGACGCTTTATGACATACCCGGCGGTGCTGGTTCGCCCACCGCAGCCGTCCCTGGTTTACGCAGCGGACAACAGCGGCTTGCTTACCTGCCTGGACGGAACGGGCAAGGAGGTTTGGCATGCGAAGTTGAATGCGCCGTCGAGCTGGTCCGCTTCTGTCGTTTGCGATCTCAAGGGCAATAACGATGCTGATGTCATTCAGACCGACGAGACGGGCACGGTCTGGGCCTTCGAGGCGTTGACCGGCAAAGTGCTATGGCAGACGAAGCTCAAGGGCATACCCGTCAGCCCGGCGGTTGGCGACCTGGACGGTGATGGCAAGCCGGAGATCGTGGTGGCTACTGGGCAAGGAATCATCACAGCCCTCGGCGGCAACGGCACGGTGCTATGGGAGCGGACGATCGGCGGGTCGTCCCAATCCTGGGCCACCGCGGCGCCCGTCATCTTTGCTGGATCTGATGGGCGCGGTCGCGTGGCGGCTGCCTCAAGCGGCGGCCAACTCGTGTGCCTCGATGGCAAGGGCGAGGTATTGTGGCGCCGTCCAACTCATGGCGCGGCGGCTAGCTCGATTTCCGTGGGTGATCTCGACCTGGATGGCCGGGCGGATATTTGTCTGATCACCCAAGCCGGCGTGATCTATCGCTTTGATGAAGACGGACGCGCAATCTGGGAGATTGACATGCAGGGCCGGAGCCTGGCACCCGGTGCGATCATCGACCTAGACGGCGATGGAAAGCCGGAATACGTGCTTAGCACGCAGGATGGCTTCTTGCAGGTCCTGAACGAAGCGGGCGAGTTCCTCTACCGCTTCCACTTCAGCAATCGCACAATCAATGTAACGCCAACCTTTGGCAACCTATCGGCGGATTCGCCGGGGCTGGAAATGCTCATAACGGGCGGCGAAGCAGGCATTGTGTTCTGCTTACACACGCCGGCGGCAACCAACGCCGTCGCGCAGTGGAAGTCTTATCGCGGCGACGTGCGCAACAGCGGTTCGTGGTTTGGCCTGCGGCAGTCGGGCGCGGTCCGGATCTCGCCGGTGAATCTGGCCGCCGATGAGGTGCTGAGCGGCCAGAGCCTGCGGTTCACGGTCGAGAATCCCCAGACGGAGCGGCATCCGCTCACCGCCACAGCCGTCTGCGTCCGTCCCGACGGCGCGAGGCAGGTCACGACCACAACCGTGCTGGGCCGGAGCGGCGAGCTGCTGATGCCGTTGGATGTCACCGCGCCGGGCACCTACCAATTCAGTTGGACCTTGGCCGACGCAGGCGGGCGCACGCTGGTATCCGGCGGTCGGTCGCTGTTTCTTCAGCCGTTTGCCAACGACCGCGCGCTCGTCACGCGCGCGCTGGCTGCGCTCCGCGCGGCGGCGGAAGCAACAGATCCAGTGCTTCCACTTTCCGCCACGGCGCTTCGGCACGAAGCGACATCGCTGGAAGAGCGAGCCCGAGCGGTCGCCTCGCTTCAAGACTCCCTGCCCGGCAGCGGCGTAACCGGTTCGCAGGTCGTCCTGGATAAGTCAGCGGCGCTGGTTTCGCACGCCAAGCGGGCGCTGGCAGTCGCTGGTGTGATTCACCAGGCGACGGCCCTTGGTCAAGGCACAAGCCTGGTCGCTTTCCAGGGGACGCTATGGGAGAACCGGAAGGTGGACGAACAACTGCCCGCCCAGGCGGCCAACCCGCTTCGCATCACCCGCAAGGTGGTTCCCGGCGAGCATGAACCGGTCAGCTTGAACCTGTTCAACGTAACCGACCATGAGTTGCTGGTGCGCGTGCAGTTCCATGCTCTGACCAACGGGGTTGTGGTGGTTCCGCATCGGGCGGTGGGGGTGCCCACGTCTTTGGGTGAGGTCGCCTGGGACGCGATGCCCGAGTTGGACGAGAGCGGCACGCTGACCATCCCGTCCCTGGCCAGCCGGGAATTATGGCTGGATGTGGACCTGGGCGCCGCGAAACCGGGCAGCCACCAGGTCAAACTGCGTTTGCAGGCGCTCAACGGCGCGGGCGTGCTGGATGCGCCGACGCATCCTCACTCTGTGCCGCCGCCGGAGACTGCGATTGAAATTACGCTCCAGGTTGCCGACTTTGCTATGGCCGCGCCGGGTGATTTCCGCCTTTGCACGTGGGCCGCGCCGGAGGCAGCGCAACTGCCCGACCTGCTTGCCCACGGGAACAATGTCTTCACCGCTTCATTGCCTGCAGCGAAATATGACGCTCAGGGTCACTTGGCCGCGTCTGACTACAACGCGCTGGACCCGGTGTTGAGCAGGCTGCGAGGGAAGGATGTGGTGCTGATGTTGATGGGGATTCCCAGCCTGCACGGCGAATCCGGCAGCGCGGCTTATCGAGGCGACTTGAAGATATTCCTGGATGAGCTGGTGACACACATGGCGGGGGCGGGCTTCGATATAAAGCATTTTGCGCTGTATCCGTTTGACGAGCCGGGCGGTGTCGGTTGGACGCTGGTCAATCCACTAGTCGAGTTCGGGAAGCAGGTCCGCGCGATCAACCCCGACCTGATGCTGTATGTGGACGGCGGGGGCGAGCTTCCCATGTTCCAGGCGATGGCGCCCTACATTGATATTTGGTCTCCGAGCATCTACATGCTCGCGGAAAAGACGCCAGTGATGGACGTAGTGCGCCAGAGCGGCAAGCTACACTGGTCGTACAATTGCGGCTATGGCTATAGCCGGCCGGCCGGGGCGAATCTCAAGAACATGAACCTGGTTAGCGATTACCGGAACGCCGCGCTGTTTGCCCTCCGGCACAATGCCACGGGAATCGGCTTTTGGTGCTACAACATGGGCGGCGATCCGTGGGGACGCATAGACTTGGAGTATATGCTGGTCTATCCGGGCCGAACCGGGCCGGTCACAAGTCGCCGCTGGGAAGCGGTCCGGGAAGGCATCGAGGATTATCGCATAGTGACCGCGCTGCGAAAGTGCCTGTCGGAAGACGGCGGAGCGAAGGTGCCTGCGGCGGTTCGCACTCGCATTGAACGGCTGCTCCAGGTAAGCCTGCCCGGCCTGGTGGATCAGAGCTATGAGGAGATGACGCGCGGGCTGGGGCGGAACGTGATTGACGCCAGCAACAACGACGCGACCTCGGGTGCGTTCCGCAGCGAGATGATGGAGTGTGTGGAAGCGGTAGCTGCCGGGAAGGCGAAGTAATGGGGCGAGCAAGCGGCGCGCGGACATTCTTGTCCGCAGCGGCTCCCGAATGCGAACAAGGCTTGGACTTGTTGGCCGTCTCGACGAAACACGTTGCTGCGGACAGGAATGTCCGCGCTCCAGCGGCGGTGTGAGGATGAGCCCCTTGTTTAGCCCACCTAAAGAAGCTCCTCGACACGAGGCCCACGGTCTCTCAGCATGCGCTCGAAATGAGAGCGGTCGGGAACCAATTGCCTCTCGCCCACACCTGCGACGATGAAGGCACACGGCGGCAGAATGCAAGTTCCTGTCACGCTCTTCCACGAGCCAGGAGCCACCAATGAGAACAGTCATTTCCCGCAGAGTCAACATTGCGGCAGCCGTCTGGCTCGCGGCCCTGTACGTCGGCACGCAAAGAGCTCCCGCTGCCCCTCCCGCCGCGGGTCAAGCCGTGCCGATCCCCCTGGAGCAACTCGGCGCCGTGGCTGGCAGACAGTATCGGGGCGACGGCTTGGCCGTTACCGCCACAGCCGAGCAGCTCACATTCAGCGACACGGACTGGTTCAGCTTGGGGCCGGGGGTGAACGGTGCGGTCAATGCGCTGGCGGTGTCGGGCAGCAACCTGTATGTGGGAGGCCAGTTCACCTCGGCGGGCGGCATCAGTGCCAGCAACGTGGCGAAGTGGGACGGGAACACGTGGTCGGCTTTGGGGTCGGGGGTGAATGGCTCTGTCGGCGCGCTGGCGGTGTCGGGCAGCGACCTGTATGTGGCGGGTGCGTTTACCACGGCGGGCGGCAGCAACGCAAATTACGTGGCGAAATGGAACGGGATCGCATGGCTGCCCTTGGGCTCGGGACTGGGCTACATGATACCTGTCGAGCACTTTGCGCTGGCGGTGTCGGGCAGCAACTTTTTCGCTTGGCCTTTCTGCGTTGCCATCCTTCCGGGCGGCCAGATTATTTGTGATGTGGCGAATTGGAACGGCAGCGGGTGGTCGGTGCTGGAGCCGGGATTGAACCTCTGCCCCCTGGTGGTATCGGGCAGCGACCTGTATGGGAGTAGTTCGTTCAACTTTCCGGGCGGCGAACGTGGAGGCTATGTGGCGAAATGGGATGGCAGCGAGTGGTCGGACTTGGGGTCGGGTGTGTTCGGCTCGATCAATGCCTTGGCGGTATCGGGCAGCGAAGTGTACGCTGGCAGCACGTACTTCTTTCCGGACGGCCACAGTTATCCATATGTGGCGAAATGGAATGGCAGCGAGTGGGCGGTTTTAGGGTCAGAGGTGGGGGTTGGCAGCACGGTCAATGCGCTGGCAGTGTCGGGCAGTGACCTGTATGCGGGCGGCAACTTCACCACGGTGGGCGGCAGCAGCGCAAATTGCGTGGCGAAATGGGACGGGAGTGTGTGGTCGGCTTTGGGGTCGGGGGTGGGTGGCCTGAGCAATTCCTGTGTCTTTGCAATGGCGGTGTTGGGCAGCGACCTGTATGTGGGAGGCTGTTTCAGCACTGCTGGCGGGAAGCCGTCCGCTTATGTAGCCAGGGCGCACATCGGCCCGGCACGCGGCAGACTCACCAACTGTCTCAGTTCACCGGTCACCGGGTTCAGTTGCACCTTCAGTGACGGCTCGCTCGGCCAACCCTACCGCATCCAGACCTCCCCTTCACTGGCAGGTGATTCTTGGACCGACCTCACGAACTTCACTTACGCCGGGCCAACCATCATTACCGACACCTCCGCCGTCTCCACGACGAACACATTCTATCGCGCCGTCACACCTTGATCGCACCGCAGGGAAGGGCCTCTCAGTCCGGAACCAGCGCCAGCGTCAGCCGGGCGATCTGGGCCCGGTGGCGGCGGAACGTCTCGATGTCCGTCCACGTGTGGGCTATGACGCGGTCCCCTGCGCGCAGGAAATCGCGGCTCTCGGTGAAGGCCTCGTCCGACAGCTCCATGACGTCGCGCAGCGCAATTCGTAGCGTCTCTTCGGCCTCATGCACCAGTTCCGGGCGCTGGCCTGCCTGGCGATTCCGCTGCATGGCTTGTTCGAGCAGGGCAATGGCGGATACGTCTTCCAGTCCATCGCGCACTGCCTCCCAGCGAATGCTCGGTGTGGGGAGGTCGCCCGGATAGACCAGGCAATACTCGTCGTTGATCGTCTTCCCGGGGAACCAGAGGTCCACGTCGGCGGTGCTATGGGTCCAGAAGCCGATGCCGGTCAGGCCGAAGAACTCGGCCCGCCATGCGTTGGCACGGTTGTAGCGCAGCGGAGAGAGGGACTTTACCTGGGACACGCACTCGTAGGACCAGACGGTCTTGGCCGACATAATGCGTTTGATGCGGGGATCGCCGGAGAGCAGGCCCGACACGAGCCGCATGTTCGGCGCCCAGATATCCACCAGCGGTTCGATGCGCTCGAAGTCCTTCCAAGAGAGGCCGGGGACCGGATCGGTGTAGGTGCGCAGCTTCGGGTCAGCCTCGCGGAACAGTTTGCCAGCATCCACCAGAATGGCGACGTTCGGACCGTAGTCCAGGCCCGGCTCATCGAGCAGGTAGAAGGCGTAATCTTCGTATCCCCTGCCCCGCTCCCGCAGGTGATCGCGGAGGGCGAGGATGTAGGCGATTTCAGTCGGGCGCTTCTCCGCGTCAGAAGGTTTCACCGCGAACTCGATGGGTGGATGGTCCAGGTGAAAGAGGATCTTCCCGCGTCCCTGGAGCCGGTCCAATTCAGCATCGAGCACCGACCAGGCAATGGTCAGGTGCCCCGCCGCATCAACGCGGCCCGGGGGGATGGTTGAGCGAGGAAAGACGTTCACGCCGTGCCGGCCCATGTCATCCAGCACCTCTTTGGTGTGGTTGGGGAACCAACGGTTTGGGATGTAGTCCCAGATGCATAAGGCCAGAGGCGGATTGGTGGGCATACGCAAGTTCAGCACTTCGATGGTCAGCGGCAGCTCGACTATCCCGGTCTCACGGCGTAGCAGAGCAATCGTGACGCGGCCTGCGTAGTTCCCGGGCGCGACGCCGCGAGCATCCGCGCTGAGCCAGATCTTCACCGCGCGGTGCGGCGGCACGGTTAGCAGGCCCGCGTCATCCAGCGGCGGCAAGGCGTCGGGGACAAGCTCGCCATTCACCGAGCCGGTGGCGACTACTTCGCGCAGCACGAGCGGCCCACTGAAAGCCACGCCGTCCTTGCGGACCAGATTGGTGATCACCACTCGCGCTCGAATGGCCTCATCGAGGGCAGAGGCTATAATAAACGCGCCGTGTCCGGCTTCATTTACGTAGAGGTTTCTCACGGCGATGCCCTGCTCGACGCCGGATTCGGTCTCGTTGCTAAACGGGCCAAGGCGCGCGTCATTGAAGGTGCCGTAGGGTTGAGTAGGCCAGGAGAGCAAAGTTCCGCTTGGTGCGACCTGATGAGTAGGCTCACCCGAGGCTGGAAGCTGCCACGTCTTTTCCGTGAGCAATGCGCCGGCAGCGGCATTCTGTGCGGTGGCGTGCAGGGACCACGATCCCGTCCGCACCATTGCCGGCAGGGGCATTTCGAAGGCCGACCTTGCGCTCACGCTGCCCATGATCCGCGTCCACTGATTGCTCGCGCTCATCTGCACCGTCACACTCAGCAGTGCTCCGTGGGGATTCTGCACCTGGACCGACCCACCTTCCCGGCTTTGGGCGGCTGGTAGTAGATTCAAGCTTACTTGCCTGGGTTCGCCCGTTTGGCCGTAAGGCGAGCGCGGCGGTCCGGGCCGCAGCCGGTAAGCCAACAATGCGGTGGTAGTCACCAGAAGGTCCGACCGACCGCTGGAGGAATCGCGGAGCGGCGTGAGCGCCGAGGGCATGATGCCGGAGAGGCGAATATCGTCGGCCAATCGACCATCCTCGTCGAACACATAGAGGTGCTGGTTAAACGCGGGCAGGAAGACCTGATGCCGACCGCTTCCCGCCGCTTCGCCTATCACAGGCGCCGCCCGGGTTTTCGTGCGGAACAGGTGGGTCCAAACGCGGTGACCCTCCACATCAATGGCGTGCAGGTTGCCCCACTCGCCCGTGCATAGAATCAGCGGATTCGAATTGCTTCGGGGCAGGAGAACGATGTGTCGGTTCAAAGTGTCCCCCGTGGGACATTCCCAGCGCACTTCCCCTGCGAGACTCAGGCCGAAGAGCGACCCGGAAGCGGTGCCGCACAACACAAGATCACCCGCAGGCAAACTCACCACCTCCGGCGTGGTCACTATCCCCTGCCCTACTGCGCGCTGCCAGCGTACGCTTCCGGATGCCTCCAGGCAGAACAAGTTGGAACCAGCGCCAACCAGAAGAGCCTCGGCTTTTTGATTTAGAAGAAGCTGCCGCGGCGCGGCTTTGATGGGGCCGGCCCCCAGCGCATTGGTCCAAACGACCTTCCCATTGCCGGTCAGGCAGGTGACCGTGCCTGAGCTATCGCCGAAGGCGAACACGGTGCCCACGCCCGCAGTCAACCGAGCCGGGATCGCATTGCCCCAACTGGTTTCTCCGGGAAGTTTATGCTGCCAGAGCACCTGACACTTCTGATCCAACCCGACGACCAGCCCCTCGACGCTCGCGGCCAGCAGACGCGCATCTGCCGGTGCGTCCAGCAATGTCGGCGCAGTCGTCCAGCGCCCTGCCGGCAATTGAGCGACCAAACCGTCCTGACCCGCGCCCACTGCGGTGCCGTCGTCGGCCCACAGCATCAGTTGGCCGCCGCGGTTGAGCACGAGGATCTGGGATTTGCCGGAGCCGCTGAAGTCCGCTACGAGCGGCGAGGCTTCCACGGGCCATTGTCCCGCCATGCGCGTCCACTGGATTTCCATTGCCCGGCTTAGCCCGGGCGCGAGGGCGATGGCGAACAGGAGTGCCGTGACGGCCTCAACAAAAGAAGCACGGTAAAGCCGGGGCCTGGAGCATCTGATTCTCATCATCTGGTGGCTTCACCGCTACCATAGCCAGCGTTCCATTTCAATTCTTTCGCCCACCATGCCCCAGGGCTCCACGCTCCAAGAGCCTCAAAACCAGGCGTAGCCCCCGGGGCCGAGATCACCATCCTGCGGCGATGTGCGGCACATCCGACTGTGCGCCAAAGACATAAACGGGATACGACTGGCCAACGCCCGCCTTTGCAGAGTAGCCGGTTTGAGCGGACACGACCAGACGTTACCCACAGAACGCTGGCTCAGCAATCAAGCCAGGCCGAAGCTGTCGCACTGTGCGGATTGAATCGGAAACTTCAGAAGTCCGCGCAGTTTGTGGTTTGTTGGCTTCCAGCAACACCCTCAACGCTGCCTCCAGGAGTCCGGCGGGCGCGCGCGGCGTTTCTTCCTCAATGATGGTGATATCCTGGGCCTTGACACGCAAAAGTCTTCCCAACTGTCCGCGCGTCATCTTTGCGCCCTCGCGCAATTGCGTCACCGCCTCGCCCAATTCCAGCAATTGGCGGGCAGCGGCATAAAGCGGGTCGCTCGCCATATTGCGCGCATCAAATTGCTCCAAATCATCGCTCATAGATAACCGTGCGTCTGAAGATACCGCTTCTTGCGCTGCTCGGCAATTTCCAATTCCTGGCGCGGCGTTTTCTGGGTTTTCTTTTGGAAACCGTGCAGCAAAATCACGCGGTTGCCCTTGTAGGTGCAGGCCAGAATCCGGTAAATGTTCCCCGCATATTCCGTTCGCACCTCCCACAGATTGTCCGTCCCCGGCATCTTCTGCCAGAATTTCGACGGAACAAACGGCAGCGTTCGCAATAGCTCCAGGGAACGCACCATCTTCGCTCGCGGGCCGGGTTCAAGTCCCGCCAGAAAGCCTCCGACAGGTTTGTCGCCGAAATCTGTTTGGTAGAAAACTATCTCGCGCATGAGAACTACGGGCCGAGTTTCCGCACAAATACAGTAAATTAAAAGTCAGTTTTTCGCCTGCTCCAGCATTCAACCTGAAAACAGCAGTTGGAACCACGGATTTCGCGGATAACACGGATAAAGAGAGACCAGCTCATTATGGTCGAGATGGGAACGCCGGGTGAGGGCACCCGGCCTACAAGAGGGCGGTTTTGCGGGAGTTGTAGGCTTGGTGCCCTCACCCGGCTGGGGATGACATGGCCATAATGGGCTGACTTTCGCGAAGAACCGGCGAAACCCGCACGAATGGCTCGATTGTTCCTCGATTGTTCCTCGATTGTTCCTCGATTGTTCCTCGATTGTTCCTCGATTGTTCCTCGATTGTTGCTCTATTGGTGGCGGGGCGCCGTCGGCCATCTTCCCAGAAGCGCGGCTATCTCCTTCGCGCGCGATTCCCGGTTGACTAGCACCAGGGCATTGGCTTGAAACATCCCCGCCTCATTCACCCAGCCGTTCATTTGCTGCCACACACGGATGAAGATCTTCGAGCCTTCGAGCGGCACCTGGTAGCGCTTGTAATTCAGTTTCCGCCACTCCTTAAGCTTCTTCAGGTAGATGTCGGTGATGTCTATCTCGTCGCCAACCGGCGGGGGCAGGAGGCCAAGCAAGGCGTAGAGGCTGTTTTTCCGGGTGCCCGCGTGGTAGGGCGCCCAGCCATGCACCATGATGTCTTCCAAGGGAGATCGAGCCTCCCACAGAAGCTTTCGGGAAACCTTGAGGATAAGCAGTATGCGGCTGCGGGCTTTGCGGATCTCGAAGCCTTGAACCGGGTTGGGGCCGAACTGGGGCAGCGGTGGCGGGTCAAGCAGCGGCGGCCGGTGGCAGGTCGCCAGCACTCGGTTGATCTTCTTAAAGAGCTGGCAGCCACTCAGGCGACCAGAGATTCCGAGGTTTGGCCGGCTGTGGACCCCATCCCCAAGCCTTCCCCAGGCTGCCCGCTGCTCCTCCTCCAGCAGGTTCCACAGCGACGACACGTCAGCCATGTTATCCCACGTGGCGCATTGGGCGGCCGTGGCGGGTTGATTAGGGGAGACACGCTGGCGCTGAAAAGCGCCCGCGCGGTTGCGGCTCGCGACGATATTGCCCCGGGCCCCGCTCTGTGGAACATCCAGATATTTCATAGGTTGCAGTTAGTTCTTCCGCCGGTCGTGTGGCCCGGACACTCATCGGCCCAAGCTCGCGCTGCCGGCGGAGATGTCATTGACATTCTGTGTGCTACGCGCTTAACGGTAGCACACCCACCCGCCTCGGCGCAAACCCGCCCCCACCTTCTCAAGTTGAATTTGGCTTGCAAACGGCGGGCAAAAGCGGAAGGTTATTCTCGTGCGAAGCCTAACTAATTAAGGCGCATCTGACTTATGCGAACACTGAAGTCCCAAGGGCGTGGCATCAAGCGGCTGCTTGCAGCGTTCACCCTCATCGAACTGCTGGTCGTCATCGCGATTATCGCCATCCTGGCCGCCTTGTTGTTGCCCGCATTGGCGCGGGCCAAGGAGAAAGCGGCTCGCATCGCCTGCATCAACAATTTGAAGCAGTTGGGTCTGGCGATGGCCTTGTACACCGGTGACAGCAATGATATGATGCCCTGGTGCCAATGGTACAACAACTACGGCCCCAGTTGGGTTTACTTGCCCTACGCTCTCCAGCCCTGGCAGGCCGGTGGGGGGAGAGCGCCGGATCCTTGGACAACCGTCGGCAAGTCTCTGGTCGACAACACCAATGAGATGTCTTATGTGCAACAGGGCGTGTATTTCGCTTACCTTCGCAGCCGGCCGGTCTATTACTGTCCGCTCGACAAGCAGGGGAATGATGATTTTATCAACCGCAAACAGCGCGTCTCCAGTTACATCATGAACGGGGCCGTCTGTGGTTTCGGCACCTATTCCACGCCGAAATTCAAGATCAGCCAGTTTAACCCGGTGGCCTATGTGCAGTGGGAACCGAAAGTGAATAACTTCGGGGGCTATTACGCTTACAACTCAGGGCTGGACGCCAGCCAAAGGCCGGACAACGTAGAGGGCATCGGGAACCGGCATGGCACCGGAGCGGGAATCCTGGGGTTCGATACGCATGTCCGCTGGATTTCGCTTAAAGAGTTTAACCGCGAGGCGGCTTTGAGCCCCGGGCTGCTTTACTGCACCCCAAAATAGCCCGACCGGCGGGCGCTGACCGATTCGAACCGCCGTATCCCGGTCGTCTGTCGCCAGGCGGCCGGTGTGAGCTTCGCTCGAATTCAGGCTGCGGCAGGTGCCGGGTGATGGTTCGCGACCAGCTTGTCAACGCCGGCCTTCAACTCCGGCAGGCAGCTCTCAACCCGTGCGCGCTCCTCGGCGCGGAACCGGTGGAACGGTTCGGCCATGAAATCATCGCAAATCCCCTGGCACGCCAAGGCGCACTTGATTCCTTTGATGATCGACGAAGAGTAGCGCCCGATACGGTAGAGCGACTGGCTGATCTGCATGACCTGGGCATGGAGTAGCTCTGTCCGGGGGAGATCGCCCGCGCGGGCGGCCTGGTAAAGCTGGACGTAGAGTTTGGGGAAGAGGTTTGCTCCCCCGTTGACGCCGCCGTGACCGCCAGCGAGGACGGTTTCAGCGAGGCGTTCTTCCGGCCCTACGAGCAGCGTCCAGTCGGGGCGGTGCTGCAACAAGGCGAGGGCCTCCTTGAAGTAGGTCATGTTGTTTGAGCTGTCCTTAAGACCGACGATACGCGGTATATCCATCGCGCGGCGCAAGCACTCCATCTCGTATTGCACTTTGGTCAGGCCGGGCATGTTGTAGAGGAACAGCGGGAGAGGCAGTTCGGCCGCCAAGTGCTCCACGTATTCTTGCATCTCCGGCTGACCTGGCGGGAGGTAATAGGGCGGCGCCAGCACCAGCGCGTCGGCGCCGGCATCAGCAGCATGACGGGCCAGATTCAAGGATTCAACAAAGGCGGTATCCGTGATGCCGACCAGCACGGGCACCCGCCCCCGGACCTGCCGGCAGGCCAGCGTAATCAGCTCCCGACGCAGACGGTAGCTCAGGCTCGGCCCCTCCCCGGTCGTGCCGAGGATAAAGAGGCCGCTCACGCCGCCGTTCACGATATGCTCAATGAGACGTTCCGCCCCCGCTACATCCAACTCATCCCGCGCGCGCAGCGGCGTCACCATCGGCGGGACCACACCAGTCAAAGGTAATTTCACAATTTAATCAGTAGTTCTTCAGGCGCTTGCTGAACGCGCGGGAACTCATAGGTCACCCACACGGCTTGCACGCTCAGGAGTATGCCAGAGAACCCAGGGGCCAGCGTTCAAGATATTCCACTGGACAGAATCAAAAGAATCCATGTCGCCTGGAATCTCGCCTGGAATCTCGCGTGTTGACGGTGGGATACAACTCCATACCATGTCTGCGATTGGATGTTGGCTGTTTCTGAGGTTCATGGGCAGGCGTCCGGGAACGGCCAACTATCCTGACAAAATGAATCATACAAATCTCATAGGGTCCTGTGTTTTGCGCTATTGCCGCAACGCTGGCCTCGCGTTGCTGGTCGGTTGCATGATGCCAGCCTTCGCGCAGAGCTCGGCCGCCGATCCCGGCGCGGCTGCTCTGGCCAAGGAAGTAGCCAGCCTGGGCTGGATTCTGTTCTCGGCCAGGACCGCGCAGGGCGACTACGACCTGTTCCTTTCCCGCCCCGACGGTTCAGCGCGGCGCAACTTCACGCAGACGCCCGACGTGAACGAGTTTGGGGGAAGGTTTTCGCCGGATTCGAAGCGGATGCTCTACCGGCATCAGCGCCGGAACTCCACTCTAACAAGTGGAAAGGAAGTAAACCACGATCTCTGGGGCACGCAAGGAGCGCTGGTTATCGCCAAAGCCGACGGTTCGGATCCCCAGACACAAGGGGAGGAAGGAGCTTATCCGTGGGCCTCGTGGAGCCCGGACGGCACACAAATCGCCTGCCTCTACAAGCGCGAAGGCCGGATTCGGATCTTCGATCTGGGCACCAAGAAGCTGGTGAAGGAGTTGCCGCGCCAAGGGATCTTCCAGCAACTGTACTGGTCCCCCGACGGCAAGCACCTGTGCGGGACGGCGAATCTCAACGGCCAGGATTGGAATATCGTGAGCATTGATCTGAGCACGGGGAAGGAGGAGCTGCTTTCGCGCGTGCTCAACTGCACCCCGGACTGGTTCCAAGGCGACCCCAAGCGAGTCGTCTATTCCAATCGCACCCCCGGGCTGGGCAGCGAATATGGATTTACGATGCTGATGCAGGCGACCGCCGACGGCAAGAGCCGCACGTTGGTTTGCGGGGAACGCGGCCGGCACCTCTACTACGGCTGCACTTCTCCGGACGATAAATACGTAATCTTCTCCCGACCGGAATCCGATGGGGGCACGGATGCGAAGATGGCAATCGTCCGGCTGGCGGACACGCCGATCATCGTCCCGGACGATTACGCCGCGCTGCGCTCGCTTTACCCCAATGCGAAGAGCGGTCCGGTGCTGCAATTGCAAGTTGATGGGTTTGAACCGCATTGGACTTACGCTGAGATTGGCGAAAAGTAACTGGCTGGCCGGTCGAGTCCGCCGCTCTATGGAAGGCCAATCCCCGGAGACACGCCACACGCCGCCAGTCGGTGTTCCGTCGCCGACTGCGGGAGCATCGACTGGAACTTCGGAGTCGCCCCCAACCTGCGGTTATGAGGGCGGTCCCGGTCCCTTGCGTGGCCTGACTGTTATTGCAGGTCTCGCTCTCCTTATCTGGGCACTTGCGACCCAGGGGGAGTCCGGGGCGGACGCAATGGTGCAGAAACTGGGACGGCTGGAAGTGACAGCGCGGCTCGTGGAGAGGCCGGACCAGTTTCCCAAGCTGGGCGCCTATCGCTATACCTACGTGCTGAAGTACAAAGTGGTCAGCGTCCACCGGCAGGATCCCGAGGGCAAGCATCCGCTCAAGACCGGTGATGAGATCTTCGTGGGCCATTACAAGCCGTGGCTGCCGCGGTCGGAGATCAAGGATTCAGACTGGGGCGACAGTCCGCTAGGCGGCAAGCTGGACCAATTTGTGACAGGCGACGTCCACCGCCTGGCGCTGGATTATGAGCTGCAAGATCTGGCGCCCAGCGGGGCGCTGGACTATTGCTTTCCGCCCGCCACCAACCGCTTCTTCGCCCTGTGGGCGAACCGGACGGCGTATTGACTGTGAGTTACATGAGTTACATGAGTTACATGAGTGCATGGGTTACATGGTTACATGGTTACATCGTTACATCGTTACATCGGGCAAGGGCAAGGGCAGCGGCTCCTCATGTAACTCATGCAACCATTTAACCATGCACCCATGCACTCATGTAACCATGCAACCATGCAACCATGCACCTCATGTAACCGTGTAACCGTGTAACCAGACCAGAAAAGACATGGTCTTCACCACCCACATTTTTGTCTTCTACTTCCTGCCGGTTTTCCTGCTGGTGTATTTCAACCTGCCGTTCCGCTGGCGGAACTTGTGCATTACGGGCGCGAGCTACATCTTCTACGGCTGGTGGCAGCCCTGGTTCGTCTGCCTGATGATGTTTACCACCGTGATGGACTTTATCTGGGGCAAGTTCATCACCCGACCAGGCGCCACCCAGGCCCAACGCAAGCTCGCCGTCCTAGCCTGCGTCTTAACCAACCTGAGCTTCCTGGGCTTCTTCAAGTACTACATGTTCTCGGCGGAGTCACTGAACCAGCTCCTGGGCTTGGTCGGAGCCGAGCCGTTCCGGGTGCTGCGCGTCGTGCTGCCCATCGGGATCTCTTTCTACACGTTCCATTCGCTGACCTACATCATTGACCTTTATCGCGGCCATGCGACGCCGGCCAAATCCTTCACTGATTTCTCGGCGTTCGTGGCCCTGTTTCCCGACCTGGTGGCGGAGCCAATCATCCGCTACAAGACGCTCGCAGCGCAGCTTGCCTTTCGCGAACACACGCTCCCACGCTTCACTAGCGGCATCACGCTCTTCATTCTCGGCTTCGCCAAGAAGATACTCCTGGCAAACCCCTGTGGGCACGTCGCCGACGCCGTATTTAACGCCGCAAATCCTTGCGCCCTCGACGCGTGGGTGGGGGTGCTGGCGTATGCCTTCCAGATCTACTTCGACTTCTGCGGATACTCCGATATGGCGGTGGGGCTCGGGCGTATGCTGGGCTTTGAGTTCCTCAAGAACTTCGATGCGCCCTATCTGTCTGAGAGCATTACGGACTTGTGGCGCCGGTGGCACATCTCGCTTTCCAGCGTGCTGCGGGACTACTTGTACCTTCCGCTCGGCGGCAATCGTCTCGGCCCCTCGCGCACCTACGTAAACCTCGCCATAGTGATGCTCCTGGGCGGCCTCTGGCACGGCGCGAAATGGGTGTTCGTCTTGTGGGGCGCCTACCACGGCCTGTTGCTGGCTTACGAGCGCTGGCGCGGCAAACGGAGCTTATACCATACCCTGCCGCCGGGCTTCCGCATCGCGGTTACCTTTGTGCTTATCCTGTTTTCCTGGGTCTTGTTCCGGGCAGAGAACCTCAGGGCCGCCGGGCGTTACTTCGGCGCCATGTTCGGACTGATCCCAGCCACCACCACCTCGGCCTTATTGGCCGCAGACATCTATGCACCGCTCTATTTTCTGGTAATGACGGTCTGCGGCGTGCTGGTTTTCCAGCACGTGCAGGCTCACGAGTGGTCTCTGAAACCCCAGACCTGGCCCCGGCTGACGTTGCTGGTGCCCTTGTTCGTGTTCTCGTTGATGGTGATGTTCTCGCAGGCCTTCAACCCGTTTCTCTACTTCCAATTCTGAGCCGCGATGTTGCACCCCACCCGCAAAAGCGAGTTAATCCTGCTGATCTGCTTCCTGGCGGTGATCGCCGGGGTGCCGGTCACTCAGACTTGCATCGAACTCGCTCGGCACGAGCGGGTCCAGGCGACGGACGTTTTCCGGTATGAGCCGACTGCGAAGAACCTGCGGGAGTTCGAACACACACTTGAGGAGAAGTCGTGGTTCCAACAGCACCTGCGGCCCGTGCTGCAAAGATTTCTATTCGTGACCGTGCGCGATACCGGTGCCAAAGGTGTCCTCGGCCGCGACCAGTGGCTTTTCTATCGGCCGGATCTGCGCTACCTCGTTGAGCCCGACCGGGTGGAAGCCAGCACGAGCGAATCAAAATGGGTGCAACCACCGGAACAAAGCACCCATCGCGAGAGCGTCGAGCAGGCGATCCTCCGATTCCGGGACCAATTGAAGGAGCGGGGCATCATGCTGGTCGTGATGCCCGTGCCCGGCAAACCGAGCATCTATCCGGATCAGGTTACCCGGCGTGCCGTGGGGAACGAGCGCCAGTTCCGATCGCCCACGCTAGAGTTGATCGAGGAGCTCCAGCGCCAGGGGGTGGCAACCGTGGATTTGTTTACCGCCTTCCAAGAGATGCGGGGCAGTGGTGGGCCGCTTTACCTGGCGCGCGACACGCATTGGACACCGAGAGGGGCGCAAATCGCGGCGCAGAAGGTGGCCGCTAAACTTAGCGAATTACACATCCCTCCGTTGACCAGGAAGGAGTTCCGCACACAGAGCGTCACGGTCACGCGTTGGGGGGACATACTCGATATGATGCAGATTCCCGGCCTGCGAAGCGCATTTGCAGCGGAGACGGCGGAGTGCGCGCAGGTCCTGGATCCCGCTCTCGGCCCCCTGGTGCCTGGCGCCTCGGACCGGCCAGGCACTTACTGCTACCCCGGACAGCAGGCGGCTGTGCTGGTCCTCGGCGACAGCTTCTGCCGGATTTATCAATACCCCGAGCCGCAATCGCTGGGCAAAATGCCGACTGCCGCCACAACGGCTCGTCCGGCGGAAACGGGGGGCAAACGCCTGCTCCCCGGTTCTGCCGGCTTCATCTCCCACTTGGCTCTGGCTTTGGGGTCGCCCGTGGACGCGATCGTGAGCGATGGCGGAGCGGCGACGGATGTAAGGCGCAAGCTCAGCACTAATCCCGAAATCCTTGAGGGTAAACGGGTCATTATATGGGAATTCGTCGAGCGCGACATTGCCCTGGGCAGCCAGGGATGGCAGGACGTTGCCCTGCCGAGGAAACTGCAATGACTTGTCCTTGAGGGGGCTCTCCTCTGAAGGATCAGGCGCTAGCGGACCAGTCGCCAGACGGTGCCCAGGCTCTCGCCCTGGGCCGGTTCCCCGAGCCTCGGCGACCTCTCCGAACTCAACTTGGCGCCCCAAACAGCCGAGCCTGTGGCCCCCTATTCCTCCTACGCTGCATCGACCCCTCGCCGGGGTTGCGGAGATGAGCGGGCGGCAGGGGACGCTGTTGCCCCCATGACCCCGAAAACAGCGAAAAGCCGCTCTCTTCACACTCGGGAAGTGGAGCTGCCGGTTTCCGCCAACGTACGCCGAGAGCGACCGCAAAGGGGTTGCGCCTTGTGCCGTCCTGCATCGGCTCTCAAGTTTGAAATAATCCATTGGATAATATCGGACGACTTAACCTTGATCTGAAGTAGTTTGTTGTGGTAACCTTTGACCTTAGTAGCAGAGGGACCATGAAGGTCGCCGTCAGCCGCGGGCATGGCGGGAGACCCGAACAGCGGATTGCCACATCCGCAGGAGTCGTTGGGGGTTCATGGCGGAAGGAATGAGGGGTCGGGACCCTGACTACCTAATGCCCGGAATACAGTAAGAAATTGAATATATGAGTCAGAGTCGTAGGGCTTTTGCCCGCAGGTCTGGTTTTACGTTGATTGAGCTGCTGGTAGTCATTGCCATCATCGCCATCTTGGCGGCGTTGCTGTTGCCGGCCTTGGCCGGGGCGAAGGCCAGGGCGCAGGCGGTGCAATGCATGAACAGCAGCCGCCAGTTGTTGCTCGCCTGGAAATTCTATTGCGACGACAACGGAGAAAAGGTGCCTTCTGCTTGGTACCCATCTGACGCCGCCAAGCAAGGCGACTGGTGGCCCGTTCCTGACATGCATCGGCCAGTCAATCCCACGACGGATGGCGCATACGAATACAACTGGAACCCCGACAAGACAGTGAAGCTGAGCCCGTTGTGGCCTTACTGCGGAAACAGCCCTGCCATCTTCCGGTGCCCGGCGGACAACAAATATCCCTGTACGGTTACTACCGGGCCTTTCGCAGGCCAATCCTTCCCCCGGGCGCGAAGCATGTCCATGCTCAGTTGGTTTAACGGAGAGGATGCGCTTAGCGTCAGCGGCACTCCGGGCTACACCGTGTATAGGAAAACCACCGACATGATAAAGCCCGGCCCCGCGATGACTCTGGTCTTCCTGGACGAGCGAGCGGATACCATCAACGACGGTGAGTGGTGTACCAGCATGGCTGGGTGGGACCCGTATCAGCCTAACTCTTGGACCATTGTTGATATTCCGGGCAATTACCACGGCGGCGCGTGCGGCGTTGGTTTTGCTGACGGTCACTCGGAGATTCATAAATGGAAAGACAAAGCACTGAATGCCCCCTTTGGCAGTAATCCGCGTATACCCGCAGCGAATAGCAAGGATGCTTATTGGATTATGGAGCGTTCCACCCGAAAACCCTGACCGACCGCGCACCTCACGCGAAATGAAAGCGACCAATGTTGCCTTTGCTCTACTGGCGGTTTGCTTGGTGGCTGTCGCCGGTTGCAGGAAGTCGGATCAATACGTAGCGACCAACACCCAATTCAACGGCGTTAAGGTTGACTGGCCTAAGCTCGAAACTGAGTTTGCCAGCGGTGATCAGGAGTTGCAGGCCGCTGCGTCCTTGACGGTCCGTCATATTCGTTATTCGCAGTTCCCCGAAGCCCTGGGTGACTTGGATGGGCTTATGGCCAACCCCAAGCTAACGGAAGCGCAGAAGAAGTTAGTGGCTGAGTTGGCCGAGCAAACGAAGCAGGCGCTCGCAAAGGCGCCTGCGCCTGGCCAGTGAAGCGGCGGGCCGGCATCCTAACCGCGGCCGCGGCCATTAATTGTCGCCACTAAGTGCCTGGAGGGGTGGCCCAGAACCCCGAGGTTCGTAGCGCTCCCCGGCTTCTACGGAAGCTGATTACTCTCTCACCTCAACGACGCAAATCTGATTCGCCGGCTTCTGAGGCGACGGCAGCCGTCGCATAAAGGCAATCCTCTTGCCGTCGGGTGAAAACACGCAAGCTTCAGAACGCGGACCAGAGGCATCGTCTGTGCGGGGAGTAAGGCGTTTGGTTTGGCCGGAGGCCACGGCTGTGACGCAAACACTGTTATCCATTGCGTATGCGATGTAACGCCCATCCGGACTCCAGTTGAACGTGGACGCCACCGGCCAGCGATTCGTGGTGACTTGCCTGGGGGAGCCGCCGGTAGGCGAAACCGTCCAGAGCTGAACGACCCCGGCGTCGTCCTTCATCAGGAAGGCGATTTGGGAACCGTCGGGGGAGCTGCGCAACCAGTGGCGCGGGCCCTGGAGGCCGGGGTAGCGGCGATCAGCAGTGAAGGTGAGCCGCCGCTGGACCGCACCCTTCGGCGGAGACGCCGCTCGGGTCTCGGTGCCGCACAATGGGCCATCCCCGGGCTTTGTCACATCGTCGGGCAGGTCAACAATGAACACTTCCGAGAACGGTTCGCCTTTGCTGCTCCGCACCTGACCCTGGAATGCCAAAGCGTGCTTTTGTCGAGAACCATCGGCCCGCGCATAGCCATTGGTGCCAACCCACCCCTCCTCAAACGCCTTCTGAATCTCATCCGACCCAGGGCGTGGTTCAGCCGTCGTGCGGGCGGCGAGGACTGTGAAATAGTCGCCATCGTGGTTCCGGGGGGTGCCCTGGCTCACACGCACGGGGATTCTCGGAACACTCACGCCCAGGTTGCGCTGGTTGATGTCATTGGTCGGCGTGGCGGTTTGGAACTGCGCCAGAACGTGATCCTCGTAAGTGAAGCTGACCCATTGTCCGGCGGCATCCCACACGTGAACATGCGAGCCGCCGCGCAAGGCGCCCGGGGTGAATGGAGGCGTGATGTCCCGCGCATCGAGGTTGGTCTTCTCGCCGGGGCGGTGAACGTCCACCACGACGCCTTGCCGATGCCAGAAAGAGTACTGCCAATCGGCGGTGGGATTCTCCGGGCCGAGGATGAAGATGACTTTCCATTCGTGCGGGTGGAAGGTAGCGACTCCACAGTGCGCCCCGTTCCGGGACCGGTAGATCTCTTTGATCTCGCCGGTCGAGGCGTTCACCATCTCAATAGTGTCGCCGGCAAAATCTGAACCTGCCTGGTCCGGGCGGGTATCATAGACGATCCATTGGCTATCGGGCGACCAAATGCTGGTGTCGGTTAGGATTCGGCCCCCGGGACCACGAGTAAGCTGGCGCTCGGAATCGCTTGTCGGGGCCCCGAGTGTGTTATTGGAAGAAGTCACGCAGCTTGTCATAAGCAGTAAAACAACGGGCAGCCTTAGGATCGCTCTGAGACGCGCAGTCACGTCCTGAACTGATACCACAGGTGGCCGGCCAGGCAAGCCGAAACAGAGCCGAAATAGAGTGTGAGCGCGTGTAGTCCGGGAATAAAGCTGCTCCGGTTTCGACGTTGCTAACTGGGTAACGCGGCGTATGATCCGGGCCGTGAAAAGACTTGTTCGCATCGGGCTCTGGACGCTGGCCGGATTGGCCGTGCTGGTCGTTGCCATGGGCATCCTCTCTCTGGATGGCGTCGATAGCCGGCCTTACTTCCGTGAGGGTTATTACGCGCAGACCATCGCTCAGTTGCGAGCCAGCGCGGAGACAAACCAACTGGCGCGTGGCGACCTGGCGGCCGGCTTCGGCCGCGCAAAACTCAACCCCACGGTGAACGCCGCACAGGATGCCCCGGCGCAAGGTCAGTTCCGCTCGCTCCCTATGGCCGGATACGGCGCCCGGCATGGCAAATCCGCCACGGGCACGCACGACGATCTATACATCAAGGCGGTGGCGTTGCGGGTGCAAGGCAAGATTGGCGTGATGGTGGGAGCCGACGCCTTGATCATCCCCCGGGAGGTAACCGAAATGGCCGTGCAGCGCCTGGAGAAGGAATCTGGCTTGGCCCGCGAGCAGATTTATCTAAGTGCGACACACACCCATTGCAGCGTCGGTGCCTGGGGCGAAGGGCTCGTAGGAGAAGCATTCGCAGGCGGGTTCCAGCCACAGGCGCGCGTCTGGTTCGCTGATTGCCTGGTCACCGCGGTGCAAAGTGCCTTGAAGGACCTCAAGCCGGCGCAGTATGGGCATGGCCACTTTGTAGCCTCGCAGTACATCCGGAACCGGCTGGTGGGCGGCTTGGGGAGGGTGGACCCCGAATTCTGCTATGCCGTGGTCAAGCAGAACACCGGCAAGCAAGCGGTGCTGGGGGTGTTCGGAGCGCACGCCACCGTTCTCGACGATGACATGATGGAATTCAGCGCCGATTACCCGGGCTGCTGGGAGCGCGCGGTCGAGCAGGCCACGGGAGGCATGGCGGTGTTTCTCGCCGGCGGAGTGGGCAGCCAATCGCCGGTGCCAGGCGGAAGCGGTGTGGCAGGCACCGAGCAGATGGGGCAGGCCCTGGCGAAAATGTTAGTGGACCAACTGCCGCAGACGGCTCTGACCAATGCGGTCACGTTCGGCATGTTTGGCCTCGACGTGACCATGCCCCCGCTCAATGTGCGCCTGACCGACGGCATCCGCCTCCGGCCCTGGCTGGCGGCCAAGCTCGTGCCGGCCAGGAGCCACAGCTACCTTGAGATCTTCCGCCTCGACGACTCGGTCTGGATTTCGACCCCGTGCGACTTCAGCGGCGAGCTGGCGCTGGGCATCAAGGATTTCCTGCAAGCCCGGGGAAAGAGCGGGATTGTTACCAGCTTCAACGGGGACTATGTCGGCTACGTGATTCCCTCACGCTACTATCACATGGACGGTTACGAACCCAGGCTGATGTCCTTCTTCGGGCCGAACGTGCCGGATTACTTCGATGAGTTGATCCGCACCATGGCGCTAAGCCTTGCGAGCAAGTAGAGCATGGGAGGGCGAGCATCCTTCCAAGTGCGTCTCAGTGGTCCATTAGGAAGCGGCCTTCCCCCTCACCCCAGCCATCTCCTCAGGGAAGAGGGTCAGGGTGAGGGGGAACAGGGCACACCCTACGGCTTACCGCAACTCGATGGGGTTCGCATAGACCCAGGGAACCCACTTGTCCAGCACCTTGAGCTCTGCCTCGACCCGGTATTTGCCTGGTCCCGACGGCGTCCAATCCAGCGCGCGACCTTCCTGTTGACAAACGGTGCTGCCGTCTTTGAGGATCGTGAAACGGCACGGCAAGGGCGACCTCGCCCCCAGGCGCGTCGCCGGAGTGAACGCGACCGCCTCCCCCATAACCACTTGATTGGTGCCGTCGGCGGCAAACCACTGAAAGCCGGAGCTGTCGGCGATCATATCAAACCCGACGAAGACCCGTCCTGCCCGGAGACTGTCCATAATGGCGGGCTCAGCTAATGCGTGCGCCAGGACATGGGTATTGACGAACCGCGCGCTTCGCTCATAAGGATCCAACTGGACATGAAACAGCTTGCGATTCGGCGTGAGCGGACCCAGGAGCCAGTGTGCCAATGGGCGGGTGAACCAATTCAGCTTGAACTCCTTCAGCGTCTTGGGGCTGGTGTCCTCAATCCGGATGGTGTCGGCAGCGGTGTAGATAGCCCGAACGCCGACATTTTGATGGCAGTCGTTGGCCGCAATTCCAGTGATATGCCGCTTCAGGTTCAGTTCGTCCCAGCGGCACAGGAACTCCACCGGACGAACAAACACCGTGCGGAAGACATGGTCCGGGTAGCGGCTCTGGTTGACGAGTAGGTCCGGCACCATGCGACCAATGCCCGGGTTGCGGCGTTTGAAGTCCACGTGGATGTTGTAGATCTCCATTCCCATCAGTTCAGGACGATCCCAATCCCGCGGCTCCTCCGGATGGGAGTAGAACAGCAGCCCGCCGTTCTCCCCAATCTGCCTGGCCAGTATCGCCGAATCGGTCTGATTGCTGAGCACCACGCCCGAGGCGACCCCAAAGGGCATGACCCCATTCCGCATCTCGAAGCCCGGGACGAATAGCTTCCCGTCATGGATGCCGCGCCATTGCAGGCTAAAGTCCGCCCGCCCCTCGTTGGGATGATCGCTCAGGCAGATGAAGTCCAGCTTGGCGGTCTTGAGAACGCCCAGGATCTCTTCGAAGGGCACCTCGCTGTCGTGGGAGAGCTTGGAATGGCTGTGCAGGATTCCCCGATACTCGTTCCAACCAGTCTGATTCGGCACGTGCTGGAGCTGGGCGCGGAGTGCTTGCCACGCCACTTCCTCCCGCGGAAAGCCGACGTAGTGGTTGTATAGAGCGCCTCGCAGCCAGAACAAGCCAACCACCGCCACCAGGATCACGCCCAGTGCGATGAGCCAGAACGCTCGGCGTAACCAGGTCCGCTTCTTGCCATGTGTATCTTCGTCTTGCATCTGTTTACAGTAGTTCGACCTCCAGAATGCCGACCCGCACCTGATTGTCGATTCGATTTCAATACCCGCCTTACCAGTGCGTTCGACCCTCCGCATGTGCTCGGCGCTTGCGCGCAGACGATGCCCAGATTACACCGTCAAAGCGTCGGGAGAACTGGAGGAGTACAAGCGGAATACAAGCGGAACACGAGCGGAATACAAGCGAGCATCTGGCTGGCAACAGGCTGGCAGGTGGCTTGCATCACGCTTGCCGCACGACTCCGGGAGGCGTTCCTTGGTTCCAAGCCTGCCGCATCGCCGACTTCCCAGTCGGCAAGGCGCACCGCTTCCGTCGGTTGTCCTCACCTCCGCACTTTGGCAGGTTTGGAAACCCGCGATACGACCGTGGATCTACCGCTCCTCCTTGGATAACTTCTCGCAGCTTGGGCCTTGTCCAGGTAGGTGAGCGGCAGCACAAAGCAGCCAACTATTTCATCGCCCATACTGAGGAAACCGACCGATCAAGGCGAAACACCTTGTCCCGGCGTGTTGGCTTGCACTCTCCAGTCACCGCAGGAATTTTGCCACGGCCGCCGCCTGCGAGTGCACCTGCAGCTTTTCGTAAATGCGGCGCAGGTAGGTTTGAATGGTCGTAGCGCTGAGGCCCAGATCCACCGCCACTTCTTTGATCCGTTTGCCATGAGCAATCAGCGTCAAGACTTCGACTTCCCGTTCCGTCAGCAGGTTGGCTTTGGCCGAAGGTTTAGCCTGGCCGTGAAACGACTCGACGACGCGGCGCGCGATGACCGCGGACATCGGGGAGCCGCCCTGCACCACCAATTGAATTCCCTCGACGATCTCGGCTGGCGTGGCCGTCTTCAACAAGTAACCGGCGGCCCCCCCTCGCAAGGCCGCGAAGACCAGGTCGCTGTCCTCCTCAATCGTCAACATGACCACCTGGCCAGCCGGGCATAGCCGCTTCAGTTCACCCGTGCATTCGATCCCCGACATCCCTGGCAGATTCAGATCCATCAGGACAACCGCCGGCGCTGCCTTCGGGATTTCGCGCAGCGCTTCTTCGCCCGTGGCGTACATGCCGACGCATTCAATGCCGGGTGTCAGATCGAGTATAGCGGCCAAGCCGCGGCGAAAAGCCACTCGGTCTTCAACAACAGCAATACGAATCGGACTGGGCGGGCTGGAGGGATTCATGGAATCAAAAGGGGCGATATAGCTAAGTTTGATGCAGAGGCATTAGAATGGAAACCGAGGTGCCGGTGCCAGGTTTCGTCGTAATCTCCAGCGACCCACCAACCTGCTGGACGCGCTCGCGGAGGTTCTGCAAGCCGCTGCCCGCGATGGTTCGCGCTGGATCGAAGCCGCGCCCGTCGTCTTTGACGGTGAGGTTCAGTTGCCCGTCGTTCAGTCTTAAGCCAACGGTGACCTCGCGCGCCCCGGCATGTTTGGCAACGTTGGCCAGCGACTCCTTCACCACGGCCAGCAATTCATGCCGCACGCGAGCGGGCACCTCAACCGAACTTTCGCCGGCGGGCAAGTCCAGCCGGCATTCCAGGCCGGCCGCCTGACAAAATCGTTCGGTCAATTCGCCGATGAACGCTACCAGGCTGCCGGTGTTGTCGCAGCGCGGATTGGTCGTCCACGCCAGCTCGCGCAACTCGTGCGCCAGCGACCGTGTCTCGCCGGCCAGGCTCTCAAGCTGCCCGGACGCAGCGCTGCCGCGGCGCTGAGCGGCCTCGAGCTGCAGCGCCAGGCCGGTGAGGCTGGCGCCCAGGTCGTCGTGCAGATCCCGGGCGATACGAGCCCGCTCTTCCGCCAGTACGGTGACCTGCTGGGCGCGCAGGGTGCGCCCTTGCCAGCGGAGCCGGTAAGCTTGCACGCCCCCTGCGGTGCCGATAACGAGCGCGGCGCACAGGACGTAAAAGGCCCACGTTTCGTAAAAGTGCGGCGCAACGTAAAACGAGAACTGCTCGCCTTGCTCGTTCCAAACGCCGTGCGAGTTGCAAGCCGCGACGCAGAAGGTGTAGTCGCCGGGGCGGAGGTTGGTATAGAACGCCACCCGGCGGTTTTGGTCATCCTCAAGCCAGTCCGCGTCGTAGCCCTCGAGCCTATACTTGAAGCGCACCCGCTCGGGCGCCGCGAGACTGTCGGCCGTGTAATGAATTTCCAGCACCCGCCCCCGCCCCGGCCTGATCTGCATTCGAGGTTGGATGTTCGATGTTGGATGTTCGATGTTCTTGCCCCCGCCCGCGCATCCATCCCCAAACACCACTTCCCCATTCGCCCGCACCTGCTCAATCACCACCGGCGACGCCAATTCCGCGCTCTGCATTTCCTTGGGATCAATCATCACGACGCCCTGCACAGTGGGAAACCAAATCCGCCCCTGCTGGTCCTTGCAACCGGCGGGCTGATTGTCCCCGCCATTGCACTCGCTGTTCAGCATCCCATCGGCCTCCCCGTAAGCGGTGCACTCCACCCTGGCCCGCCGCCCGGCCGCCACCTCGTTCAGTTGCTGCCGCGAAATGCGGTAAATGCCGCGCAACCCGCTCAGCCAAAGATAGCCGAAATCATCCTCCTGGATGTTATTCACCACGTTCTCGCCCAATCCCTGCTCCTTCGTGAAGGTGAAGAACCGCCGCTCGTTCTCCCCCGCCTGCCCATTTCTACTTTCTGCTTTCTGCTTTCTGCTTTGTTCAGCCCCTGCGGGCACAAACCGGTTCAGGCCGTCCTCCGTGCCCACCCAGAAAACCCCATCAGTGTCCTCATGAATCCACCACGCACGGTTATTGTGCTCGCCGCGGTTGGTTTTGTAGGCCGTGAATCTTCCATCCTTGAGGCGATTCAGCCCGCCGCCATAAGTCCCAAACCACATGTCCCCACGCCGGTCCTGATAGATAGCGCGCGCGTCACCGTGAGAAAGCCCCTGGTTGGTGGAATAGCTGCTCCACTGCTCACCATCCCGGCACAGCACTGCGGTCCTGATGCCAAGCCATATCCGGCCCTGCCGATCCTCGAACAGAGCCTTAAGGTCCTGCCCATCCCCTATTTCTCCCGGGGCGGGCAGCATCTGCCATTCCCCGCCTCGGAAACGCGCCAAGTGAGGGCCCGGCCAGGCTACCCATACCGCGTCGTGCCGGTCGGCCAGGAACACCCCGATCCGGCCCCACTCCCTGCCCTCCTGCGGGGCTTTCACATTCTCCACTTTCCCTGCTCGAATGCCGCTGAGGCCCGCGGCCGTCCCCACCCAACTCGTGCCGTCGGTGCCCTGGGTGACCGCTTGCGTGTCATCGTTCCGCAACCCCTCACGCCGTGAATACGCTCTGATCCGCTTCGGCTCCAACCGGAACAGCCCGGTCGTCGTCCCCACCCAAAGATCCCCTTCGCGATCTTCCAGCACGCGGGTGACATTCAGATCCTCGGGAAACTCAGGCGCCGCAAAAGGCTCCAGCCGCCCCTGAATCAGCCGGTGCAAGCCAGTGTGGCCGCCCTCGAGACGACGAGTGACCCATACCCGGCCATCGCTGGTCCGGCAAATCCGCTGTTGCCAGGGCCTTGATTCCAGGCCCGCGCTCGCCACCACTGTCCAGACGCCCTTGCTGCCCCGCCAGATGCTGGTGCCGGTGCAGAGCCAGAGCGAGCCGTCGGCCGCCCCAAGAAACGAAAAGCACGACGAGAGATCCGTGGACGGCACCTCCGGCGGGCTGAGCGAGGTCAACGACTTCGTGTTCAAATCCAGCCGCTGAAGGCCACCCCCTACAGCCGCCCCCCCGAGCAGGACCAGCAGTCGTGAGGAACTCTCCTCGCCCAACTGCCTTACAGGATACTCACTGCCCGCCGAACCGAACGTCCAGGTTTGCACCCGCCCCCCGCGCGCCAGCGCCACCCGGCCTGCCTGCGGCGAGAACCAAACGCCGCCCGCCCGAGCCGCGCAGAGCGGACCAACCGGATCAGTCACCCCCCCTTCCGCCTCATAGCGCTCGAACCGATGATCGCGGTAATACAACAAGCCGTCGCCGGCACCGATCCACAAGCTGCCATCCTTCTGGTCCACCGCCAGATCGTTAAAACCGTTCCCGACACCGTGCCATCGCTCTTCCACAGTTCATATCCGCTACTTTCTTGATAGGCGGTAAAGATGATATTGGTCCGCAAAAGCTTGAATTCGGTAATATAGCCACCGCTTCGGGTTTGATTGATATCTTTGAGCAGGAAGGGGTTCGGCAGACCTTGCGACAGCATCCCCAGGGCCGGCAGCATCCAAAGGAGGAGCACCGCCCAGAAAGAAGTGCGCGCGCTTCTTGAACCTCTCCCGGTGGAGTTTTCCTGGCTTGTGGACGCGTCCACCGCTGCCTGCGGTTCGGGTATCGCAAGCTGTGCACGGTTACAAAGCTCGCCCTTGTCACAACCTGGTGACCGCTCAAGCATTTCTTTTGATTTCATATCTTTTCGACGTTGATCCTATGGCAGGCGGTAATCCGCTCAGGGCTCCAAGAGCGCAACCCGGGATGCAAGGTGCAATCTGAAGGTTCCCCTCGTCACCAAGGGCGTCTTGTGCAAACCATAAATGGTTTCGGTGTAGCTGCCTCCAATCCGGTTGTCTCCCCAACCGGACAAATTCTGACTGACCAGGTCAGGATCGTCAGCCGAGAAGATAAGGGTGATGGCCCGGTTGATGGACCACGATTCGGCGGTGTAGGTCAGACCAGCGCTGTTGGTATGCGGGAGCAATGGATTGCGTTCCGGGCGGTCGTCCCGGTTGTCGTGGTCGGGATGAAAGCGATGCACAAACGGGTTGAGCGAGTCGTCGAATGGCAGCGGCACGATGCAGGCAAGTTGATTGCCGGCATCGCCAAAGCCAGTGCCGTTCATAGGAATCGTGCCCCGGAACCCGAACGCGGCCGAACTGAACCTGCGAGCCACCGCAGTGCCATCTCGCAGCGCCGCACCCGCGAACTGCCCAACCCGGTTATCATCGGTCAGCAGCACGAAGCGCCCCGGTCGGTCCACCACGAGGTTTGTCGTCCCGTCCCCGGCCGATTTGTAAGTGCCGGGCGACCATACCTGGAGGATCTTCTGCAGCAGCCTGGCCTGGCCGCTGGCGTCCAGATGCACCATCAGCCGGAACGAGAATTCGGAGGCAGTGGGCACCGGTTCCGCGGGGTTACCCGAGCCAGGCTGATTGACCTGATTGATAGTGGCCGTGCCGACCCAGAGGCCGGCGCGCGGGGGCGTCGTGGCCGAGGCGGCCATCAGTGAACGTCCTCCCGCCAAGGCAGCGGAAGCGCTCTGGGGGCCGTAAGCGGAAACCGGAACAAGCGCGCGGGTGCCGTTTGCACTATCGGTGATTTCCAGCAGGGACTGATAGAGGCTATCGGTGGCGCCTGAGGGCGGCGTGAAAGCCGCCATTTCCCGGCGGCGCACCTCCAAACGGAGATCCCAGATGCCGCCGGGCGGCAGGTTCGATTGGACCACGCCTGAAAAGGTGATCCAGCCCACGTTGGTGAACACCGAGGAGTTCCGCCAATAACCCATCGGCACGGGGCCAGCCAAAGCGATCCCGGAAGTGGCTGGCGGATTGGTCGAGGTCAACGGACGGATGCTAATAACCGTCGAGTTCGTGGAGACGTTACGGATGCGGATGGTCTGCTCGGTGAGGATGCGCCCAAATTCCAACCCGGCGTGTCGATCGGTTTGGACTTCGATGGGTCCCGAGTAAGCCGGCAGTCCCCGGGTACGAGTCCAGAAGGCTTCGCCGCGTTGCATGGCCGTGGTACCCGGGCTGGTGACGCGTTGCCAGGAGCCACTGGTGAGAAGGCGGTATAGGTTGGTTTCCGAGAGCGCGCTCGAATACGAGCAGAAGGTGCGGTAGGTGGGTGGGCTCGCGGAAGGAAGAGGCGCGCCCACAAAGTTGTAGGAGTCGCGCAACCACTCGATGGATCGTAACACCGGCTTGCCCCGAACATTCCAAGTGTTGGTGGGGGCGTTGTCAGCCATTTTGATGAGGTAGGGACGCCCGCCTTCGAGGAAATGGAGACTGGTCTGGTCCGTCAAAGGGTTACTTGGCGGCACCCAGGTCAACCAGTCCGGCTGGCTGATGACCAATTCATTTGGGTCGGCGATGAACTGCACCACTGCCTGCCGATGGTTGTAGCGCCACACACTCTCGACCGGCAGGGAGGCGAAAGCGACATCGCAGTCGGCGGCGTCGGGCTGGACTTCCAGAAAGATCGCATTCCAGCCAGGCCGCAAGGTGATCGGTTGATCAATCCATTGCGCAACGACCGAGCGGGCGCTAAAACCGAGCAGCCCAAGTGCCAGTGAGGGCATTAACAAGGACTTCCAAAGCTGACGGAAAGTCTTCATGGTTGGATGAAAAGGTTGTAAAATAAAGGCCCGGACGAAGGGGTGTTGGTGTCAAGAAAGCTATTCATGGGCGGGGTGCCCGCGATATTGCTGCGGATTATGCTGAAACTGCCAGGCAGTAAAGTGGCCGAGCGCAGCAGGGTGTAGGAGCGACCTTCGGCGCTATTCCACTGAACTTCGAATCCGCCCTGGGGTTGACGGGAATACTTGATGAAGTGGAATACCGAGTTGGGGTCGTTGGGATCGGTACCCGCAATGAACTCCTGGAGGTTGGTCATGCCATCGCCATCTTCATCGTCACCCGGCCGGTGGCCAATGCCGCCAAAGTAAAGGTCTTCCCACCAGTCGCACAGCCCCAAGCCGTCCGAGTCTTGGCACGGGGCGTTGATCAAGAGATCCACTCGCTCGATGACGCCGCGGTTTCGGGCGGCGAGGGATGTGGCGGCCTGGCCTGGAGTCGCGAAGGAAACCTGCAGGCCATCCAGGGTGACCTGCGAGCGGTCGTACGTTAATGAGGAGGGAAGCAATTCCAGGGAGTTGCTGGAAACCGACGCCCCGGAGAGAACCGTTTCGCAAGGCACAAGCAGTAAATACGAGAACTGCCCCGACACGTTGCCGAGGGTGTTTGTCAGGGTGATAGTACGCCCCGTATCCTGTCGGCGGAATCGCCAAATAAGGGTGCCGGAAGTGATGCGAGCGTTGTATGCTGCTGTGTTACGGATCATACCGTAAAGAACCAAGTTGGGTTCGGGGAGACCCTCGCTCCATCCGATCTGGCAGAGCATGGAGAGCCCCAGTAACAAGGCGTGTGGGTTGGCTGAAAGAAGGCTGGATGGCGTTTTCATAGAAGTTTGAGTTTCAGGTGACGAGCCGGGTTCTCGACCCATTTTGGAGAACAAAGGGGACTGCTTTCGTGAAAAAGGTGTGTTCTTGTCCTTGCCAGGCAGGGGGACACAAATTCCCGCAGCGACTCCTGGCAATTATGCTCCCGCGCTGCGTCGAACCGTTCCAACGCGAGAGCGGTAAGGCTCACGAGCAATCGGGTGAAGCTGGCGGTTTCCTCGCCGCTGTTGCCCGCCGCCGACAGCACCAGGTTGACCGGCAGGCACGGTCTTTCTTCGCTTGGTGACCCGAGTGGTCGCTCGGCAAGCTGATCAACAGACATCATGCGGTTGGTTCTACCATCTGACACCCAGGCTCCGGTAGTCTCATTCTAGAGGACAAAACGGGGTGGTTTTATGAAAAAGGGACGTTTTTGTCCCTCATTTAGGGGACAAAACGCGCTCTTGGTGGCTCACAGCGAAGACACCAAAGCGCGAAGGGGTGATGAAAGGTACTAAATTACAAAGCTAGTGAGATCAAAGCTTTGCGCTCCCCATCGGATCGCCGGCAGACCAACACCATAGCGCCCCCATAGCGCCCCCATAGCGCCTGGCTTGCTGCAAAGCGCCCCTCTATTCTGAGTTGAGGGCGGCCTATGGCGCTCTGCTGGCAGGGTGGATTCGGTTATTTGGCCCGGTAAGCAGGGTTTGGCTGTGGCAACTGCGCCCCCACTTCCTGCCACCAGGCATGGAGGCGCGCACGGAGCTGGGCGGCACGCTCAGGTTGCGCGGCGGCCAGGTCGTGCTTTTCGCCGGGGTCGTCGCGCAGGCTGTAGAGTTCGACATGGTTGTCCTCGAAGTATTCCAGCAGTTTCCAGTCGCCGCAGCGTACCGCACTGACGGGGGTGGTGGTGGGGTAGTAATGAGGGTAGTGGAAGAAGAGCGCGTCGCGCGGGAGACTGGCGCGTGGCTGCTTCAGCAACGGGACAAGGCTGAGCCCGTCCAGCGGCTGCAGGGGCGCCGGTTGACTAGAGCCGCTAAGGCCGCATAGCTCGCGAATGGTGGGGAAGAAATCCGTGCAGAGGACCGGTTCGTCACAAGTGGCGCCCGGAGGCGTGACGCCCGGCATGCGAACGATCAGCGGCACGCGGATGCCGCCCTCATAGAGGGAGCCCTTGCCGGAGCGCAGAGGGAAATTGTCGGTCACCTGCAGGCCCCGGTTGGTGTTGACGTAGCCCCCGTTGTCGGACGCAAAGATCACCAGAGTGTGGTCGGCCAGACGGCGCTGCTCAAGTTTGGCCAGAACGCGCCCGACATTCTCATCGAGGATTTGGACCATCGCGGCATAGCCGGGGTTCCGATGATGCAGGCCCGGTTTGAGTTTGCTCTGGTAGTGTTCCACCAACCGCGCCTTGCCTTCGATCGGTGTATGCGGAACATGGAAACAGAGGTTGAGAAAGAACGGGCGATCCCTCGCCTCATCGATCAGCTTCAGCGCCTCATCCGTGAGCCGATCGTCCAGGTAATCGCCGGGCTTGCCCAAGCCGAGTCCCGGCACGTAGCGGAACTCGCCCGCGCTGCCGGAAGGCCCGCGAAACGGATAAAAATAGGTCGCGGGCGCACCCCAATGAGTGCCGCCGATGTTCAGGTCAAAACCCTGCGTCTCGGGTGAATGGGCGGCGTCGCCGAGGTGCCACTTCCCCACATGAAACGTGAGATAACCCGCGCCCTTGAGGACTTCGGCGGTGGTCACCTCGCTGGCAGGCAAATCAGCGATGGCCGGGGGCGGCACGAGCGGCTGGTCGTGTGGAACCCCGAGGGCTCCCTCTCGCCAGATCGTGTAGTGGAGGCGGGCGGCATGCCTGCCGGTGAGGATGGCAGCGCGCGTGGGCGAGCAGACCGGCATGGCATAAGCCTGGGTGAACCGCACCCCCTCCCGCGCCAACCGGTCGATATGCGGGGTCTCATGCAGGTCGGCCCCGTAGCAGCCCACGTCGCTCCAGCCCAGATCGTCGGCGAGGATGAATACCACGTTGGGCGGACGAGCCTCGGCAAAAGCCAAATGGGGAGCCAGCATGACCAAGGCCCCAAAAAGAATCCATCGCCAGCCGAGCCTTGTCTCCATTGCGTTGAATCTCATACTCAGTAGGCCCCTTATGCCATTTCAGCGGCAGGATGTCGAGTGCCGACGAAGCTGGTGCGGAGGCCCCCGGGGCTGCTCTAAAGTCCGGCCAGTTGAGGGAAGATCCTGTTCTGCAGCCCTGAAATCCGAAGACCGAAGGCCGAAATCCGAATTCCGAGAATGGCCTGATTCGATTGGCTGCTGCTCCGCCGGGGTGGCTATCAATTCGGACCTCGGCCTTCGGATTTGAGCACTGCTCGCTGGGAACGGGAGGACCTTAGAACAGCCCTGGGAGGCCCCTGCCCCTCCGAAAACCGTCAACCCACTTCAGGCCAGCTCTGCAAAAACGAGGTCCGTCACCTTGTTGCGCACAAGAACAGTCTTGTCGGCCGGCTTCGGCGAGTCGGTGGTGGCGAAAACGAATGCGACGCGAGTCTTCAGGTCGGCCACGCCAATGAGCGTGTCAATTCCGGCATGGCCGAAGATGCCGGACGAAGTTTGATCGTAGAATCCAAACCATTTGTGCGCATCGCAGGCCGGGCCGTTACCCCGCAGGAGGGGCCCAAGCCCCCACGGCTCATGCTTTGGCTTCTCGCCCGCGGCCCTTGCCGCAGTGATTTCCTTTGCATACTGCACAGTATGCATTTCATGCAAAATATCGCGCGAGATCAGCCGTTTCGATTTCCACACGCCTTCCTGCAGGTGAAAGTGCAGCACCATAAGCGCATCGCCGAGCGTGCCAAAACAACCCGCGCCCGGCTGGCCGGCGTAGCCAAACGCCACTTCCGCCGATTTGGGTAACGGCTTTTCGGCCTTTGGCTGCGGCACAATCGCGGCGTCCGCATTATCTGCGGGCAGGTCGTAGGAAAGTGATTTTGCGCGGAGCGGCGCGAAGAGCTTCACGCGGCACAACTCCGCCCACGGCATGCCGCCGTTTACCCGGCGCACGCACTCCCCGGCGAGGAACGCGCCGCTCCAGCCGTGGTAGGCCGTTCTTGATCCGGGTTCCCATTCCACCGTCGCCGCACAAAGATCTTGCAACGCCTGGTTCCAACCCGCCGCGTCGTGCACTGGCTTTGATGGCACCTTGGCCAGCCCGGCGGAATGCGTAAGACAGTGGCGGATCGTGATGGTGTCCTTACCGCCACCGGTGAACTCCGGAATGTGCTTGGAGACCAAATCACTGTAATCCAACTTGCCCTCCGTCTTGGCGATGGCGACCACGGTTCCGGTCACCAACTTGGAAAACGAATACAGCGGGTGCAGCGTATCCAGCGTGAGCCGCGCCTGTCGGTTGTCGAGCTTGCAGCAGGTGCCCACCGCCTTCTTCGTCCGCACTGAGCCTCGGCGGGACGCCACGAGAGCAGCGCCAGGCACGGTCCCTTCCTTCACGATCGTCTCGAGAAACTCGGCCGACCTCTCGGGCTTGGTTGAGGCCAGGGTTTGCATCGCGGCGGGCAGCGTCGCCGCGAGCACCAGGAATTCGCGTCTCTTCATACGTGGCAGGTTCAGATGCGGTTCTTCGTCCGACCTCATTGGCCGGTTGTCTTTCTTGCGCGGAAAACAGCTTTCCTCGCGTTGGTGACGATGATGTTCGGCATAACGCCGGCTCAATCTTCCAGAAACCAATACAAGTTCACAATCCGATTGTCGCGCCATTTCCAGAGTGGTAAGTGCCTCGTGAACTGTAACGGAATCGGTCAGTCATGGCGTGTACAGCCAGTGATGGGGCAGCGCCATGACTGAGGCATTGCGCTGTAGCAGCCATTCGGCATTGCCAAGCACTTGGAGTAGTTGTAAAAACCAGCGAAAGACCCAGCGCATGACCAACCCATTTCAAGCTTCGCCCGGTAGGTGGGGAAAGACCTGCCTATGTTTGTGCCTGCTTCCCGGCCTCCTCATCATCCTGCCCCTCATAGGCCGAGCGCATGATAGACTCGGTTCCTTCGTGCAGCATACCGTCCACGTCGCTGTCGGCGCGCAGCACCTCGATGTCACTCTCGACCTGACTTTCTTCGAGGAATGGTCCGCGCGCGAGCGCAAGGCAATGGATGCCGACAGCAGCGGCATCATCACGCGATCGGAGCAGGAAGCCTATCTGAGAAGAATCGAGGCCGACACGTGCAACCATGTGAAGCTGTTCGTGGGGGGACACGAGGTGCCGCTGGGGTCATTATACCCCCCGGAAATTGACCTCCTGACTGACAACCGGGTTGGCCCGGCTCATCATCGGCTCCGCCTCTTCTTCTTCGTCACCACCCCTGCAGGCTTGCGGGCCGGTGATGAGATTGTGGTCGAGGACAAGCTTTGGCCGCAGGCGAACATCCTCGTGACGCCTCAGATGGAAGGTCGCAATGGGTGCCGCCTCGCAACCGGGCTGCCGGCGGATGCCGATCTGCTGCCGGGAAAGGCCGGCCAATCAAGACGGATTGCCTTCAAATGCCTCCAACCGCCCTCAACCAAGCCCGCTGCCCAGGCGGAGCACCGCCGCGGACCTGTCCCAACCGCGTCACCCGGTTCCGGTCAGGCCCCCCTGCCCTGAAACAACCGGCCTGCGCTATGAAAACATGCCACCCGACTCTCAACCACATGAAGTTTCTTTTCGTGCCCATGATGGTGTTGCTCAACCTCGTATTGGCAGGGGCTGCCGAAACCCCCACGCCCTGGCCGCCGGGTGCCGCAGATTTCGCGGCTCGGATCGCGCGCAATTATTGGTATCTCTTTGGTGAGGAGAAGCGCGCCGACCTCGATACGATCAACCGCGACTTGCGTCAAGCTGCGCAGCAACTCGGCAAAGCTGATAATGATCAGGCCCGCCGTGCTGCCACCGGGCGCGGCACGACCGCAGTCTGCCGGTTACTCGAACATGTGCAAGCCTGCCCTGGACTGATCCGCGTTGATCTTACAGGATCGCACCCCCGAATCACACCCACCGGCCCCTTCGCAATGCCCGGAGATACGGGAGCCTTGATCTTCCAAGTTCTATCCGGTGACCAAGGTTTGAGCTACAGCACGACGGTTTTTGACCTGTCGCTGCCACCGGGGGAATCGAGCCTCGCGACGCTGGATGTGTCTGCAAATGGAACGAATTATGCCGTGCTGGGGCTTGAACATCTCCCCTTCGGCCGCACAACCTTGGGGATTGAATTCCGGCGATCAGGCCAACCACCAATTCGGTTCGCCCTCGATGTCACCACTCCCCCGCCGGGGCATCTCAAGCTTACCGTGCTTTCCGACGATACGGGCCGCCCCGTGCCGGCTATGGTGCGGCTCTTGTGGCGCACTGACGGAGTCTCGCGCCAACCCGGTAACGGCATCGAGTTCGCCCCGCAGTTTGACAAACAGGGCAAAGCCAGCGGCGCGCGCAACGCCAATCTGCCCGGCCCGCTTGCCGATTCCTTCTGGTGTGTGCCAGGGCCCTTCGACATGGCTTTGGCGCCCGGAAAGTGGCAGATCGGCGTGCGCCGTGGCGTCGAGCACCAGGCCGTCTTCGAAGATATCACCATCGCCTCCGGCCAGACAATCGCGCGAACCTTCCGCCCTCACCGCTGGGTGGACATGCGCAAGCGGGGCTGGTGGTCGGGGGATGATCACGTCCACTGCCGGATTCTCTCGGACGAGGATGCGCGTCACTTGATGCACTGGGTCCAGGCCGAGGATGTGCATCTCGCCAACATCGTCAAGATGGGCGACATCTACCGCACTTACTTCGAGCAACGCGGCTTCGGCCCAACCTACCGTTTTGTGGACGGGGAATTCGTCCTGACCCCCGGCCAGGAATGCCCCCGCACCCATGATCAGATTGGCCATACGCTAGCCATGAACATCACCAGTATGGTCCGCGACACGGAACGTTACTTTCTCTACGATGAGGTTTTCGATGCTGTGCATGCGCAGGGCGGCCTCACCGGCTACGCCCACGTCAACTCAGGCATCTTCCACGTCCACCGCGACATGAGCCTCAATGTGCCGCGAGAGAAAGTGGACTTCGTGGAGATTCTCCAGTTCAACCAACTCGGCACCGATCTTTACTACGAGTTCCTCAATCTCGGGTGCAAGCTGACCGCTTCGTCCGGCTCGGACGTGCCGTGGGGCGGCACCATTGGCGAAGGCCGGGCCTACGCTTACCTGGGCAAAAAGCCGTTCTCGGCCGATGCCTGGTTCGAGGCGTTCCGCCGGGGACACACCTTCACCACCAGCGGGCCGATGCTGGATTTCCGCGTAGATAACGCGCTGCCCGGCGATGAACTCCGGCTCAAGTCAGACCGCAGACTTCGCATCCGCGCGCGGGCCTGGGGTGATCCCAAACGCATGGCGCCGGTGCGGCTGGAGATAGTTCGGCATGGAGAAGTAATTCGCTCGGCCGAGTCCGACAATCCGGAACGGCCCGAGGTCGTTCTCGATTTCACCGTGGACTCAGGCTACGGCTGCTGGCTCGCCGCCCGCGCACGTGCAGTCGATGGCACCAGCGCCCACACGACGCCCGTCTATGTCGTGCGCGAGGGCTTGCGTTTTTGGAAGTTTGACGAGCTCGAGCCGCTTCTGGAGAAGCGGGAATCGAGCCTTGGCCAAATCGAACAGATCGTCGCGGAGGCGCGCCGCGACAACGCCGAGGGCAAGCTGGAGCAGGACCGCTGCCGCAAACAGCTCGCGCTGCAAGGCGACCTGCTGCTCGATCGCGTCGCGCAGGCACGAAAGCTCTACCAGGACCTGCACCGAGTGGCAGATGCCGAACGCGCGGAACGAGGTGTTCCCAGGCGCTGAGCGCCCCTGGGGCCGGAACAGGGCTGCTCTAAGGTTCTCCCGTTCCCAGCAAGCAGTTCCCTGTAGGCCGCGTGCCCCCACGCGGCGTTCGGGCTCAAATCCGAAGCTCGAAAACCGAAAAGGGCCAGCCACCCTGGGGGCGGTGTTTCGGTGTTTCGGTATTGGGTGTTGGATGTTTCGGTGTTTCGGTGCTTCGGTTTTCGGATTTAGTCAGAGCGCCCCCGCAAGAGCGATTTGTTTGCCAGACCGGACGGCAACGGTGATGGCGCTCACTCATCTACAAGACAGGCCTTGCATTGCAGCAAAGTCAGTCAGAAAATTGGTGCCAATGAACCAGATCGAGAAGCAATTACCCAGGAGGGAGGATCAGGCTGCTAACTTGACAAGGCGCTCCGTTGCCTGGGCCCAACCCAATCAGTCAGCGGCTCTGCCAGCGGGACCAGTTAAATTGCCGGAACGATTGAGCCGTCGGGACTTTCTTTCGCGAGTGGGTGCTGGCGCCGCGCTGGCGCTGCCGCTCCTGCATCTGCCGCTGTTGGCCCAGAACCTCAAAGATGGCGGTGCCCCCATTGCGGAGCCTCACTTCCCCAATCGGTTGTTTCTCTTTGTCTGGCGCAACTGGGAACTCGCCAACACGGACCGCCTGGCCAAGGTGCTCAAGACCCGCGAGAAGTCAGTCCTCAAACTCGGCGCCATGCTGGGCCTGCCAGCGAAGCCCCAGCTCACCGAGGACCAATTACGCCGCATCTACATCACGGTGATTCGTCAGAATTGGCATGTGCTGCCGCATGAGCAATTGATCGAACTGCTGGGCTGGGATCGGGCGCGGTATGAATTCACGCTCAAGGAGGACGATTTTCTCTGGAGCAAGCTCGGCCTGGGGGTAAAGCCGAGGTGCGAATGGCTGCGCTATGCGGAGCCCTCCGCGAACGCAATTCAGCGCGCCGCCGAGATCAGGCTTACCGTCCATGAGTTCTTCGGGGCCAATTTTGCCAAGCGTGGCGAGGCTCCGTTTCATTTCATCACGGAATTGTCGAGCACTCAGCCGGCAGTTTGCCTCACTCCCAGAACCCGGCCCTCCGCAGGTGAATTCGCCCTGAGGGGATGCACGGTTCTTGATCCCGAGTCGCCAGTTGCCCAGGCGCTCGTCCGTAATTGGCTTGGCTATTTGCAGTCCACGTACGGAACAAAACTGAAGATGACCGCCCGGTCCTCCGGCGTTGGCGCTCGAACCATTCGGTTCGCAATTGCACCGGGGCGCAAGGGCGAGGAAAGCTTCCAAGTCAATTGCGGGGACGAGGGCCTGAGCGTAGCCGCCTCAAATCCCGCCAGTCTTCGCCAGGCCATCTATCATTTGCAGGACTTGTGCGAGGAGCACGAGGGGCCACTGCTGCCGCGAGGCACCTGGCACCGCACCCGACGCGTGACCCCAAGTTACATCTATCCTTACTTTGCTCTCTATGGCGATCCGCTGTTGGATCGGAGCATTGATCCGTTTCCGGAGGGCTATCTGGAGAAGCTCGGGCGCCGCGGTGTTGATGGAGTTTGGATACAAGCCGTGCTGCGCAACCTGGCGCCTTCTCGCATTTTCCCGGAGTTCGGCGACCAGTGGCAAGTTCGCCTGGAGAATCTCCGCCGCTTCGTGCAACGCGCAAACGCATACGGATTGAAGATCTACCTCTACATCAACGAGCCCAGACCGATGTCCCGCGAGTTCTTTGAAAAGCATCCGGAAATGCGCGGAACGAGTTACGCCGGGGCTCCCGACGTAGCCCAGGAATTCGCGGTCTGCACCAGTGTCCCGCGAGTCAGAACCTGGCTGAGCGAAAGCCTCACCCATGTCTTCACGCAGGTGCCTGAACTCGGCGGCATTTTCTGCATCACGGCGTCGGAAAACCTGACGAACTGTTTTGCCCACGGGCAGGCTCAGCATTGTCCCAAGTGCTCGAAGCGGCAAGGCTGGGAGGTGGTGACCGAATTGCTGGAAACCTTCAGCGAGGCGGTGCATAAAGCCAGCCCGACGGCAGAAGTCATTGCGTGGGATTGGGGCTGGGGTTGGGTGCCGAACGGCGCCGACGCCGGACAAACCATCGCGCACATGCCCAAGGGTGTGCAGTTGCTCAGCGTGAGCGAATGGGGCAAGCCCTATACTCGCGGCGGAGTGCCTCTGTCAGTGGCGGAGTATTCCATTTCCGTTGTCGGCCCGGGGGCCAATGCGCTGGATCACTGGCGAGTGGCCCGCGAGCACAAAGTTCCGGCCTTGGCCAAGGTCCAATTCAACAATACCTGGGAAATCTCGGCGGTGCCCTACATCCCCGTGCCAAACCTGATCCAGCAGCACATGGAAAACCTGCTGGCTGAAGACGTCAGTGGGCTGATGCTGTCCTGGACACTCGGGGGGTATCCGTCGCCCAACCTCGAAGTCGCCAAGGAGTATTACTACTCACCCGAACCCGCAGGGAAAGAGGTATTGGAGCGAGTCGCACGACGCAGGTATGGGGCCGGCGCCGCGCCCCACATTCTCTCCGCGTGGGAATGCTTCAGTACTGCGTTCGAGGAGTTTCCTTACGGAGTGGTTGCGGGATACAGCATTCCCACCCAACATGGCCCGTCAAATTTGCTGCGCCTGAAACCCACCGGATACAGCGCGGCAATGATTCTCTTTCCCTACGACGATCTGACAAAGTGGCTGGGACCCTATTCGCCTGCGACCGCGCAGCAGCAGTTCGAGAAGCTGGCCCAACTTTGGGAGGGAGGCTTGCAGCATTTCCGCCAGGCACTACCGCTCATTCCCAAGGAAAAAGCGCTTTCGGCGCGCAAGGATCTGGGAATTGCGGAAACCTGCTGGCTCCATTACCGGTCGGTGGCAAACCAAATCCGCTTCTATAGCCTGCGAGCCCAACTTGGAACAGCATCACCGGCCCCCGCAAGCCAGATCAATGAAATGAAGCAGATTGCGCGGAGTGAAATGAAACTGGCGCGCCAGCTCTATTCCATAGCCCGGCAGGACTCGACAATTGGATACGAGGCTTCCAACCACTACTATTACCGCCCCCTGGATCTGGCGGAGAAAGTCCTCAACTGCGAATACCTTATCCGGTGTTTGGATGCTGGATTACAGAGTTGAATTGGTCTGTTCTTCCCGGCTGCCTTGAGTTGAAAGGCTCGACCTTGAGCCGGGCGTCAGCCGCGTGGTTGGCGCCGCTCCACCCTGAAGCTATAGCTGCCCGGTTCGGCTGAAAAGACTACCCGGCCGCTTTCCACGCGCAGAAACTTCAGGCCTGCCGACTGCCTCGCGGGCTTGCCACCTTCGCTCACGTCCCCGGCCTGGACCGCCGGCACGAAAACGGTGGCCGTCGTATTGGGCGGAATGGTTACGTTCATCGTGAGCCGGCTGCCGTCGCGCCGCCACTCGCTAACGATGCGACCGTGCAAGGTTTCGTGGTGCGCCTTGACCCATCTCAGGTCGTTGGCTGTCTCGGGCTTGATAAGGATGCGCTTGAAGCCCGGTGCGGAGGGGTCCCGGCGAATGCCCGCCAGCGAGTGATAGAACCAGGTGCCGATCGGGCCTTGCAGCGATGGCATCTGCACGAGACCGCCGTTCCAATCCTCCTTCATCACGGTGTTGCCGCGGTTGAGGATCGCGTCAATAAAGCTCGGATGATTGGTTTGGGTGGCAATGCTCCAGGCGAGTTCCGGCAGGCCGAGATCAGTAAGGCCTTGCAGCAGCAGGGGAGTCCCCACAAAGCCAGTGGTGAGATGATGGTCATCCTTCGCCACCCGCTCGGCCAGACGCCGGAGCACGAGGTCGCGTTTCTCGTCCGGCACCAGGCCGAAGAACAAGGACACGAGTTGACAAGTTTGACTGCCGCTGGCGTAGTCGCCGGTTTCAGGATTGAAGAATTGGCGGTTGTAGGCGGCGCCGATTCCCGCCGCGGCGGTGGAGAATCGCTTCGCCTCATCGGGTTTTCCAAGCAATGTGGCGGTGTCGCGCAGGATGCACGCGAACCAATAATACGCGCACGTCGAAGTAAGTGGGACGGGCGTCCGCTTGGGCCGCACGCTGCCGACTTCCATCCAGTCGCCAAGTCCCCAGCGCACGATGCCATTGGTGGCGATGCTGCTAAGATAGCCGAACTGCGCCTTCATCGCGGGGTAACTTTCCGCCAGAATCTCCCGGTCGCCGTAGAACTCGTAGAGCCACCATGGGGCATAAACCACGCAACCGCCCCACCACGGGCCGTTGATCGTCGGGCCGTCGAAACGGCCGGGTGCGACCGGCGGCATGTAGCCGTTGGCATGAATGATGTCCAGGAAGTCCCGCTGCCATTTCACGTACATCGCCGCAGAGTTGAAGTTGTAAACGGTTTCGAAAAAGCCGCTCTCGATATCCTGCGTCCAGCCCGCCTTCTCGCGTGTCGGGTCGTTCGGAATATGAACAACGTAGTTCTGCACCGTGCGCAGCAGAATCTCCTGGAGCTTATTCAGCCGCTCGTCAGAACAGGCAAAGCCGCCCGCCGGCTCAAGATCCGTGCATACCACCTGACCAGCGCAATCCCCCGCAGCCGGTTCGTAATCCAGCCCCGTCACGTCCACGTAACGATACCCGGCATAACAAAAGCGTGGCTCGAATGTCTCAAAGCCATCGCCCCTAAAGATGTATTTGCTCGTCTGGTAGCGTCCCAGCGTGTGCGAGTCCGAGCCGGGCAGGTAGATGGTGATTTCCTGGCCGCGCTTACCCTTGGCGCGCAGCTTCGCCCAACCGACTGTTTCCACGCCGAGGTCAAAACGCCAAGCGTTCCCCTCCTTTTTCACGCTCACAGCGGGAAGTTGTTTCACCTTACGCACGGGACGGAGTTGCTCGCTGACGAGGCGGCCCTCGGGTGCAGCCGCGGATTTAGCCGGTTTCCAACTCGAGTCGTTGAAGCCCGCGTCAGCCCAGCCGGGCATTTCCTGCCGCGCATCGTAAGTCTCGCCCGCGAGTATGGAGTTGAAGCGAATCGGACCGTCGGTCGTAAATTTCCAGCTCTCATCGCTGCCGATGAACGAGTGCGAGCCGTCGATGAATTCGATGTCTAGGTCGAGGCGCAATTGCGGAGGAGCGATGTAATCGGCCGCGTAATAGCGCAGCGTGTGCGGGATGACGAGATTGAACCAGCCGTTGCCAAGCACGACGCCCAGGGCATTACGGCCCGCCTGAACCGCGGCGGTTACGTCGTGGGTTAGGTAGAACACCCGCTTCTGGTAATCGGTGAAGGCCGGATCAAGCTGGCGATCGCCGATGCGCTGACCGTTGACGTAAAGCTCGTACAGGCCAAGCCCGGAAACTGAAACCGTCGCGCGTCGAACCCGTTTTGGTGCCTCGAATTCCTTGCGCAGCCAGACGGCCGGGGCGTTAGAAACGGCGGCGGTCATCTCCCGAATCTTTTTGCTTAGGGCCCACATCTCCTTCTCGGGCTCCATGCCGAAATCCGGCAGTGCGCGGAGCGACTTCTGGTAATCCAACAGCTCCAGATCCGAAGCGATCCACCGGCCGTGCCAGTCGGATTCGAAAAGCAGGCCCATTGACCACGCCGCGTTCGTACTCCAATCCGAACCTCGCCTGCGCTGATCCCAAACGCGCACCTTCCAGAAACAGGGCTGGCGGCTCACCAGCGCTTTGCCGGCATAAGGGAGGAATGTCGCCTGGCCGGTCTTGACCTTGCCGGAGTCCCAGAGGTCGCCTTGGTCGCGGCGCAGCAGTTCTTCAGTGCTCGCGACGAGAACGTGATACGCCGTTTGGCGCGCACCGCGGTCGTCACCAGCCAGTTTCCAGAAAAGCCGCGGTTTGGCTGAATCAATGCCGAGCGGGTTGGCACTGTATTCGCAGCGGAGATCAATAGGGTCTGCGCTGCTCGCCACAGCGCAGGCGCTCAGCCAGCAGAAGAGGAAAGGAAGGATCGGCCGCATAAGATTTCTTGTGTTCAATTTCTACCAGGCGCGCCTACTTACGATCGGCGACTAATCTGTTATCCGGGCTATTCGCCGACATATTGATCGTCCTGGCTGATGATGGTCACGTTGGCACGAGCACTGACCCCCTCAGCAACCTTGCAGGCGAACTGAACGACGTTGTTCCCGGCTTCCAGTTGCGGGACATCTCCCTGCGGCTTGATGTCGCCCATCAGTTCACCCTTGGCGTCGTACACCTTGCACTCCGTCAGGGAACGAAACTCCAAATAACTCCCGCTCGGAAGACTGGTTGGGAATGTGATCGTGTGGCCGCCGATCTTAATCGAGGGATTCACCAGCTCGACCCTCACATGCCGGAGGGCTTTGACCGGACTCAGATAGCATTCCACTCGTTCCCCTTTCGGCAGGTTGTTGTACCAGAGCCTTAGCGAATCGAGTCGCCCGTAATCAACCCAAAAGGTCGCTGCCACGCGGTTCAGGCGTTTAATGCCATCAACGCCGCCAAAATCCTTGTCCGGGTTCGTGTAGAAATAAGGCCAGCCGTAATCCATTAGCCGCTCGGAATCTGGCTCCACAAATTCAAAATAGCGCCAACCGGTAAAATCAATCACCGCGTAATGTTCGCTCAAGCCGGCGCTGATATGCTCCGGCGCTCGCCATTGAAAGTTGAGCACCTCCCCCTTGCCATCGCCATGAATCCACACGCCGAACCCCTTTTCCAGGAGATTGACAGGCTTCGAGAAGGTTTTGCCCGACATCGCCCAGGCACAGCGCGCATTGGTTTTGGAACTTGTAGCGCTAAAGCAACCACTGACCGAGCCCGCCTTGACGGGCGTGGAAACGGTCTGCCATGCACTCGTGACCCCTTCGGTTACCTGCGACAGGCTGAACTCATTGGTCGAATCAAACGTCGCCACCACCTCTCCGTTGCCTTCATAAGGCGCCAGCGACAACAGCGCCTCAATTCTAACCTTCAGCGGCTGTTTGCGGAACTTGTTCTCGACCTTCCATTGGTCGCTCTTCCCATCCAAGCCCAGGACTTTGTGGGTTTGGTATTTAACCGGGCGGAAGCGCCACTGCCCCCCGGCGGTCTTCTCCAATGTGAAGTCGCTATCCGGGGTTCCGAGCTTCTCCCGAACGGAAGGTGGAAAATAATTCGCGAGGCGCAATTCCTCGTGCTGCTTGACCAGCGCCCCCAATCGCTGTGCATTATATGATTTCTCAAACGTGTCCGGGTCAAATCCCATCAGCCAGGAGAGACTGTGATCGCCCGCGATGGCCTTGCACATAATGTATTCCAGGTCATCCGAAAATGTCCGCATCCTATCCTTCGCTGACCAATCAAAGACGCACCACCAGCCGAGGTTGGCCGGCAGGAAAAACTGCTGGCTGCTTTTGTTGTCGAGAAAATGCTGATCAATAAAGCGCTTATATCCCTTCGAAGGCGCGTCCCAAGCCCCGATGCGAGAACGCGCAAACCAGAGATCATGGTTGAAGGTGCTCATCTCCATGATCGCCGGCCGCTTCATGGAGTGGCAGAGGGTATGGACGAATTTGGTGGCGTAATATTTATAGCTGTTGGGCCAGCGGCCGAGAATGTCCGTCCCATCCAGCGCATCGAGGTAGATCATGTCAAACCCGCATTGGTTATACACATCGGCGGTCCGCTCGGCCACTTCCTCGAACATCGACGAGTCGCCGTCCGGTGTGAACAGGCCAAAACATTCCTTAAGATGGTAAACCTTGGCGCCCGCCGCATGAGTGGTCGCCTTAGTGCCGTGGGCGCCCCGCTGACAACCGGTGAATGCGTAAGGTGGTTCCTTGCTAATGCCGCCGTAGGTGATCAATTCATCGTCAATCTGCACCGTCACGCTGTTGCGCACCTGGAAGCCCGTCAGCGTGGACATGTCCTTTGTAGTTTCCTCCACCGCGACGGTTTGGTTGGTTTCCCCCAGGGCCGCGGCCAGCGTAAAACTTGCGTCTTTCCCCAACCGCTTGTTCGGCACCGGTGTGACCCATTTGCTGTCCTTGGCCACAAAAAAGGCGTAAGTATGCAGGCCGGCGGCAATCCCCGCTGCATGGAGCCTATCAATGACCGCTTTGAGACTGTCGAAGCCTTTCGGATAGACCTTCGGGTCCGGCTCATAATCTCCAAAACGCAGCGTATGCCCCGTATGAAAATCAATCTGCTTCGCGCCTATTCCCCTGGCAGTGGCAATCCATTTATCCACGTTCGTTTCCGAAATGGAACCCGGATAATCGATCAGATAGGAGCCGCGGTTGGCTCCCGCATCCAGTGCCCACGGTCCGCCACGGTCGGTCTGCGGAAGATCCCTGTTCGCTCGGACAACTTCCTTTATGACATTGCGAAGCTCCCCCTGCGGGCAGCCCAGGATCGCGGCCTTGGCGCCCACGAAACCCGGACGAGGAAAACAACTTGCGAGCAGGTGCCGGCTCGGGCCGGGCAGATCGTTGATGTCCGTCTGGATACTCAAAGCCAGCGCGCAGGCTTGGAACTTATCCTCCACCGACCCCGCAACATTCAGGGGCACATCAACGAACACTACTTCATCAATCGCCGCATCGCTCACCGACAGCAACTCGAAGGTGAAATATCGCTTCTCAATGGCCACCCGGATGACAGCCGTTACGCCGGATTCGCCAAATTGCACTTGTAGCTTGCCATCGGCATAAGTTGCCTGCGTTGCCCCGTATTGCTTCCCGGCCTTTCTCAACCTCGCGAACTTAGCGGCTCCCTTGTGGTCGCAGTAGTCCGTGCCCGACTTCTTGTCCACAAAACCGGAATTCGAGCCATCTGCCGCGATGACATATTTCACGTGCTCGTTTTCAAGCTCGATAGGCCTGGCCGTTTCCGCGTTGAGAGCCAGCACCGCCGCCACCAGCACGAATGCTTGAGCGAGTAATCCCAGTCCGCGTCTTAGTCGGGTATTTGATTGCATCCTTGTTACCCCTCTATTCCTGTTCCTTTTTCTGCTGAGCTTCGGCCGGGGGCTTGGGTTCAGGGCGGGGGCTGAACAGCCGCACGAACTCCGCCTCGGGCACCTGGGCGGTTGGGGCGAACTGTTCGCTCTGGGCATAACGTATCAGGGACGCCGTCAGATTTCGCACATCGAGCTTCTGGTTCAGGTTAGTCCTGAGGTTGAGGCTGGTCACAAGCACCCTGCCCTGGCCAACTCCGAACTCCAGCAGGTGTGCATTGTTGGCATTGTTCTTGTAAAAATCAATCATGCGGATGATCGGCTTCGCCCCGTACTGCCGCAACGGTTCGAAGTTCATGGGGACGACGCCCCTGATGGCCCAAACGAATTGCAGGTCGCAAAAGTCTTCGCAGGGAAAGCCCGCCAGCGCCGGATGAGGCGTTATCACCGAGCCGGCATTTCCCGGCCCGGCGTTCCAAGGCAGCGCCCGGAAATAAGTGTAAAAATTGGGCATCCCTTTGTAGTATATCTTGTCCTGCTCGATCACAGCGCCTCTGGTCATTAGCAGGCACTTGCCCCCGGCCTTGATGTACTCTTCCAGCGCCTGGTCCAACCCATCGGCTACGACCAACTTTGTCTCCCTGGGTATCAGCGCAGAACTGGCGGGGTTCAACCGGAGGAACACCGTATCACCTATGGTATGGCCGGCGTTTGTCACCTGCCCAAGCGAGACCACATCCAGCGCTGGCTCGGCAAACGCCCAAAAAGACCAGTTGTTCGCGTTTACCACTTTACCGCGCTTCTCTAGCGAAACCAGCAGCTCGATCTTATACCCTTTGTCGGCGTTCGGCAGGTTTACCTCCGCGCTTCCAGCCTGGGTCAGCTCACCGTAGTTGACGGATGCCAGCTTTAGCTGCCCTTGATCAAAAACCTTGTTGCCACGGACTGCTTTCCACTTGAGAACGGAGCCGGCAAGATTCGCTTCTCCATAGTGGCTCACGGCCAATGGAATTTGCTCGAACCCGCCCATCCTGAGCGCGCGGTTGCCTTCTTTGGCCAACACGACCACGGTGTCGCCGACGGACTTCAGGAACTCCCTGGCTGAGACGTTCTTTGGCTGCCAAAAATCGTCCACTACGCCTTCGGCATACTGATGAAAGTCCACCCATGACCAGAGGATGAAGCCTTCGACGTGCGGGCAGCGCCTGGCATACTCCAGTCCGTCCTTCCGGGAAAGGGCCTGCACCCACAGTGAGTTCTTTCGGTAGGTCGGGATCAGTTCCTCCTGGCCGTTCCTGCGCGCCGACTCGACTAGCGTGTCGAACCAGGTGGGCAGCATCTGCGTGTCTTTGTACTTGGGTTTGTCATTGGGGTCAGGGTAGCAGCTCCACCAGTTCCACTCGTGCAACAAGGCCGGATGCTGACCATCGTTGTTGACCACCGTTTCGTCCAGCACTTCCTTGCTCCAAGTCGGGATGATCGACGCATAGAAGTCGGTGAGCCTGTCGCCCTTGGCGGTCTTCACGGAGTCCAGGTAGCCGGTACAGTCGATGGCCAGCGCGTGTGGTGCCAGCTTCTTCGCCTGCGAGGTAAGTTCCCGGCTGAAGAAGTCAAATGATTCCTGGGTCTGGGCGCCAAACTCCAATTCGCTCGACATGCTGTAGCTGACCACGCTCGCATGATTGCGGCTTTGTTTGACAAGGCCGTCCAGCTCCTGTGAAAAGTAGTTTCTAAACTCCTTGTCAATCGTGTAGCGGTTGGCCCTGAGCACCGGCCCCACGCCGAAGGGCATTTCCTGGATGAGCATGATCCCCGCTTCATCTGCGGCTTCCACGAAGTCCTGCGACCAGGTTTCCACGCAGACTTTGCCCATGTTGATCCCGAAGTCGCGCGCGAGCTTGAGCCTGGGCAAGTACCAGTTGAGGTCCACCGGCGGAGCAATTGTATCCAAATAGAGGGCCATGTCGCCCATACAGCGCACATAAATGGGCTTGCCGTTCAGGATGAACTTGTTTGTGGTGGTGGAGATTTCGCGCATGCCGAAGCGCAGCCCGGATCTGTCAATGGGCTGCCGCCCCCCTTCGCGATAGATCAGTGTCTCCATCGTGTAGAGCTTGGGATGGGTGGGATACCAGGTGATGAACTTGCGGAGCTTCACCTCCGCTTTGCCTTCGGTTTCACCCGCAGGGAGCGTGACCTCAGCGCTGCCCAGCGTTCGCTGCCCGTCCGTCGCCTTGAGCACGACCCGGAGCGGCGACGGCGAAGGATGCGACAGCGCAAAACTCACGACCGCCTTCGACTGCATCAGCCTAGGCTGGATGTATTCGTCTATTAACGAGACCTTGTCGGTGATCTCCAGACACACCGGTCGGTAAACACCCGACCAGGTCATGCTCAATTCCTGCCATTCATACATTCCATCCAGCCGGACCTTGGGGAAGTCGCACACCTTGATTGCCACCATGTTCTCCGCCCCAGGCTGCACGAATTCGGTGACGTCCACTCGTTGCTGTGTGCGCGAACTCTTGGTATAGCCAACACGCCTGCCGTTGAGATACACTTCCGCCGCGGGGAGGACGCCGCCCAGCCTCAGCCAGACGCGCTTGCCAGACTCAAGGTGCGGCATCTGGAACTTGCGCCTCACCCAGAACGAATCCAGAAACTGGCACTTCTGCCGGGAATTCGGCGTGCCGATCCCTTGGGCCTGCGGCACGCCGGGAATTTCGATGGTGCGGTCGAAGCTTCCCTTGCCTTCTTGCCAACCCTGGGCGACCCCGACGCCGTCTTTGTCCAACTGGAACTGCCAGGTACCATTCAGATCCACCCGAGGCCGGAAACATCCGTATCGAAAGGAGAACACGTCGGGCAAGAAACATTCGCTAGCCTGCTGCTGGTCCGTGCCATACTACGGAGTAAGTGGCTTGCACTACAATTCTCCTCGTTTTGTGCGTATTCTGCGCCTCTTCGCGGCTATTCCTTAGTGTTCTATCCTGCTGCCCTGGTAGTAAGTCTTGTCTTTTTGAATCTCCGCGCTGGTTGCCTTCGCGCATCCGAACAATGCGAGCAGCAGAGCCAATTGATAACTGTAAGCTTCGAGTGTTGCGACCTGGCCTTTACGTTTAATCTGCGACTGTTTGCGCCTTTCGGGAACGCGCGTCGTGCCCAACTCAAGGTCAGAAGTCACAGGATACCGCTATCAAGGTTTCTTTGCTGTTTCCCTCGCGTAGGCAATTGTAATTACGTCGTCCAGGGCAGTATAGATAGAGCCCTTCAGGCGCTGGATTCTCTGGGTAGCCGTGAATTGATCCTCTATGTCGCAAACATTCTTAAGGCACGCTTCCAGTGCCTTCGCATAGGCTGCCCTGCCTTTATCAATAAGGTTGGGTTCCAGCAGATAAACGGGAACGGCCGATGTGCCGCCTGCCAATCCGATTCCGAATCCGATGTGCAGTTCTCCCGGCCCCGGATAAGCCGGTAATGCCTTCAAATGGACGCCATCCGCATCATAGTCCATGTTGCTGAAGTAACCGTTCTCCGCGAGTTGGAAGGTTTCCACCAGCTTGGCCAGCGCAGCCGGGCTCTTGGGCTGGTACAGTTCCTCGAGGACCTCCGCCAGTACATCCTCCACCCTCCGGCTGGTGTCCGACATGATCTTGCCGCCGAAAGCGATGTTCACCTCCACCCCGGGATTCGTAATCGGTCCCTGGTAATAAAGGGTCGTGCGGCCGCCGTCGGCATAAAGCTGCTTGATATGCGCCCCGGTCTTCTGGGTGTAGGGCAGGAACCAACGCTGGCGATGGCAACGGAACGGTGGATAAACCCAGAAACCTCCCGACGTGCCAAACTTGCAGTGCAGTCGTTCAATGAACGCCTTGCGCTCAGCCTGCTTGATGTATTGCCCGTGATGACCCTGGTCCAGGATGCTGTCCACCTTGCTGCTGAGTTCAACCAGGTTGGTCTTGTCTTCCTCGGTGAAGCCGGTGTTCCAGTCCGCCCAACTGATCGTTATTGCGGCAATATATTTGTCGGGCGCTTGCTTGCGGATGTAGTCGGCGCAGCGCGCGGTGATGCCATTGTAGTAGGTGGCCTGAACCGGCCATTTCTTCATACAGGCATCGCAAGTGCAGCGGCCCAAATCGGAGGCTTCCAGGTGATAGCCGTCAAAATCATAGCGCAGGATGAAATCGATGATCTTCTTCTGCCACTGCCACGATTCTTCTTTGGAAGCGCACATCGCGTGCGGATTGGGCCCTTTCACTGCAGGGTCGGCTTCGATGATTTTGTCAAATCCCCAACTATAGACTCCGAGGCCATAGACCACCTTTATGCCGCGGTCATGTGCAGCTCGCATGATTCTTCGAACGCGGGCATCCCGGTCTTTATCCACGGCGCTGACGATGTCCACCGGCCAACCCCAGGCGGCGAACAGACCGAACATGTCAAACATGTTGTAGCCCGACTTGGCCTGCAAATCCATTGTCCGGATTATGCTCTGCTCAGCGATATCATCGAGAATCACTGGCGGCCAGGAACCAAACGGAAGCGGCTCGGTCCGGACATCGTTGATCCACGCACCGAAAGCCATTCGGTCGGTAATGGCCTGCTTGCCAATCAGTGGCGTTTTGGAGGCTGGATTGGTTTCCGATAATGCGTTGCGGGCCAACAGACCCAGCCCAGCGGCGGATGCGGTCTTAACGAAATCGCGACGATTAATGTTCATGTTTTATGACCTTATTATTGCAGTAATTATTTGGATCCACTTGGGTGACTGCGGATTTGGTTCAAATGTTTAGCTCATGGTCTGTTGGACGACACGTATAGCAGAAGCCAGAAATCAGAAAACGGCTACTGTCAGGATATTGTTTGTTTGTGCTGGTATGCTGCCGACGGCAGTTATGGAAACAGTATGGAACATATCGTCAGGAGGCCGGTCCGGTCAATTCTCACCGGCGTGACTTTCATCTGTTTTCCAAATGCACCATCATGTAACTTTGTGCCGGCCAACAGCCAACGACCGTGTTATGAAACCGATCTCCCGTCGCAAATTTGTCCGCCTGTCTGCCATCGCAAGCGGCGCTGCACCCATCGTTGCCGCCGCGGCGGGCGCCCATTCAAATGCACCTTCAACCCTCCCTGCCACGCCTGCGGAACGACAGACTGCTCGCAATTCATCGGCGTTGCCGACCGCGGATAGCCATCGAAAAGAGAACACCACCCTGAGGATCGGGCATTGTCAGCTTGAATCCAAATGCGGGGCGTTTGAAACCAACCTGGGCAAAGTTGTTCAAGGGTTAGAGCGAGCCGACCGGGAGCACGTCGAGATCGTTTGCTTTCCCGAGTGCTTCCTCACCGGCTATCCCGACACCGAAGCGCCGGCTCGCAAGGACGCCTTCGCCGTTGATTCGCCGAGCATGCTCAAGCTCCTCGACCGCACGAGCCGGTTTGAGGCCACCTTCATTGTCGGTTTCAATGAGCGGCGCGGAGAGGACCTCTACAACTCCGCCGCGGTAATCCGCCAAGGGCGGGTGCAGGGCATCTACAGCAAATGCTCGGCTTACCACCGGTTTCACCAGCAGGGGCGCGAGTTCCCCGTGTTCGAACGGAATGGCGTGAAGTTCGGCATCGTGATCTGCTCCGACGGCGGTTACATCGAACCGGCCCGCATCCTGGCGCTGAAGGGGGCCAAGATCATCTTCTCGCCTCACTACAACTACATCAGCAAGGAATATCTCCTGACCCACTTTCAGGAGGTGCGGGCTGATCATGTTGCCCGGGCGGTTGAGAACCGCGTTTACTTCGTCCGGGGCAACAACGTCAGCGAGGGCCTCGACCCAGGTGTCCAGCGTTACGAGGGCGTCGGCTACGGCGATAGCTATATCATGGACCCGTATGGTGAGATCGTGGTCCGCAGCCGTAGGCATCGCGAGGATTTTATTTTTGCCGACGTTGACCCGGGCATGGCCCCGGATAATGCATGGCAAATCGGCAGGTCGCGGTGGAGCTTTCGGGAGTTCGGCGCGCAACTTGCCGCGGCGGCTGGTCAGCCCTCTCGGGGTTGACCCGGCGGACTGGAAGACCGAATAATTGCGCTATCTCGGGTGGGTCGGAATGCCGGTGTGGGTCGAGCTTTGGATGAACCGCGCAACATCAAGAAAGCAAACTCATTGGAAATAACTGCTTCGCCAGGGTTGTTTACGGATCATCGAGGCGGAAGGTCTCGGTCACGAACCCACAATGTTTTGCGAGCGCGGGGAGAAACTGGTTGATTTCGATTTCGAGAATCTCGAGCTTCTTGCGAATCATGTCGGCACCGTGGGCCTGGCCAGGGGCGACACTGCCGGCAAAGCCATAATAGAAATCCAGCCTCATGTCGGCAGCCATAACGGGCATAGCTTCCCTTGCGTTTCGCTTTTCATCCAACAGGACTCTCCGCCACTGACCGTAAAGCCCCCTGGCCTCCGCCACTTCGCTTGGGGACCGTTCGCGTCCTTTCGCGAAGGCGAGCAGTTTGTCGCGAAGCAGGCAGGATTCATAGTAATTGGCGGCACTTCTGAAGGTGTGGTAGAACCAGCGCAGGTTTGAGACCTCGGCATCGTAGGCGAAGCAGTTTGTCTTAGGAGCAACTTGGTCGGCCAAGTTGATTTCTTTGACCGACATGTCAAGGGAATCCGCCATCTTTCGATAGAGCTTGGCAAAGACGGGGACATCTCCGGTCGGAGGCAGGACGAAACTTGCTCCACCGCTCATCTTGAATTCATCAGGCAGCTGGGCGGTCGGGTCGGCGCACATCGGGTGCGCTGGGCCCAGGTAATAAACGCCGGTAAAGTAGGGACCGATTTCGGGCGAATAGTCCACGGCTTGGGAGGCGTAATGCCAGGCACTTCTGAGATGCGGACCTGCCTTTCGGCCGGCGATGCGGTCCGCGAACCGCCGCAGAAATTCTTCCGCAGCCGGCGCGGGCTGCCACCAGAAATAGCTGAACACTTCGGCCGTGCTCGCGCCGAAATACGGCACAAACCAGGGGAATACCCAGGCACCGTCGGCGTTGCAGGAGGTCATCGCCTCAGCGCGTTTCACCCAGCGATCCAGACAGGGCAAACCGGGCAGCCTCGATGCCTCGAAGGCCAGTTCGGGTTCGCTTTTGAAGTGGATGGGGATGCCTCGCTCGTGGCAGGCATTGAGTTGTTGTTGGGCAAGTTTGCCGGGGCCAGGCAGATCAATGCTGTAATCCCAGAGCAGTTTGCTGACACCCTCGGGCTTACTGACGGTGTCGTCTTTCACGATATCGGTGAACAGAGCCACGCCGGGTTTGAGTTTGCGGATGAAACCCAACTGGGCGGGGTCGCCGATGGACCAGACAGCGACGGCAGAGTAAGGCCAGGCAAAGACTTCGGCGGCAGGATTGATCTGGCGCGCAGCGTCAGCCATGTAATTGCAGAGATTCGCCACCACGGTGTCGTGACCGAGAGCTTCGCAACGTGGACAAGTCGTGTGGCCTTTTTCGGCCGCATAGGGCCGCATGAAGCAGTGGTGGAATTCTTCACCCCCGATGATCACGCCGATGCCGGACAAACCGGGCAGCGCCTGAAAGATGCCTTTTACCGTTTCGGAAATATACTGCCGGACCAGGGGGGATTCGGTGCAAAGGATGTATTTCCCGGATTTTTGATACCAGGTCGTGTCGTCGTACATCAATGCACCGCGGATATCAGGGTGAGCTTTAAAGGCGGGGTGGTCCTGCGTGAATATGGGGCGCAAGTTTAACCAAATGTAAGTTTTGAGATCATACTTCCGGGCGCCTTCAGCGTACCGGTTCAATCGAGTAGAGGCTTCTGGATTTCGCAGGGTCTTGAGTTCAGGAATGGCGTCACTGGTGGAGAGGGCATAGATGCTGAAGATCGGATCGGGAATGGGACGGAAGCTGCCTTTGCTTTCTGCTCCGGACAGGACGACACCGTTGTACCCCATGAAGACAAGGTCGCGATACGAACCCATCCAGGGGACTTCGCCGACGCGCAGGCGGACGCGGGGCTCATAAACCTGTTTACCCAGTTCCAGAATGGGCGCTTGTCTGAGCCCGATGACACTGACCAGTTTGATGATGCCGTTGCGAAGACCGATCGAGCCTTTGCCCAGCACGATGATTCTCCGTGGTTCGGCGGTGATACTGAAAGATTCCGGGGGCGTGTTTGTGTCGCCAACCTCAGTTTCAAGGAGCGTGACAGTTTCATCTGTATTCTTGGACAAGGCTTCGGGAGCCCGGTTCTCGACAGACACGTTCAGTTCCATTCTTTGGTTTAGAAAATCCCTAAGATGGCCCGCCATTAGTCCTGTCAGTGGTTTAGCATCGACGGGCAGAAGGATGCGCCAGGTCTTGCCGATCACCATCTCGGTCTTGGCAGGCGTCGCCTCCGGGTCGCGACTGAAACGGGCGAAGTAGTCCACTGACAATTGGGAAAACGCGCTCGCCCGGTAAGCCAGGCAGGCCTCCCTGGAGCGCGCACTTGTGTATTCCTCTTCCGCCACGCAAGTGGCGGTGGCCAGGACCCATGAAAATGCAAGACCCCGAAGAAAAGCAAGGAGTTGCACTTGGCTCATTTCGCCCATTCAGGGAAAGCGGTCATTGCGTCCACGAAATTGTGGAGCTTGTCGGTGTGCGCGTCCTCCTGCCAACCACCGCGGCGTCTCCCCTTCCAGACCGCTTCGGATGGGCAGCCATCGTTATCAATCGAGTAGAGTGCGTAGTTCATTGACTGCCAGGCAAGCCCCTTGAACTCGTCCGAGCCTGTCGCCCGGGCAAACATCGCCAACCCGGCGCCGTAAGTGGACACGGCCCCGCCCCATGGTTTGGTGTCAACATCCTGCTCGCCGCACACGAGCACGCCGCTGTAAATGCTGGTGAAGTGTTTATTCACGAAGTTAATCAATATGCGCGCGTCTTGCTGCCAGTCGGGATCGAGCGATTCCTGCTCTTCGCAGAGATAACGGACGGTGTTCATCGCCGCCCAGGAGTTGCGGTTGGTCGTCGAGTCATAATCTTCGAAGAACTGCACCCACAACCGCCCATCCTTGGCGGCATTCGGGATTTGAAGGTTCTTGATCCACGTCCATAACTTTGCGTGTGGCTCCCTGAACTCACGATATCCCAAATCCCGCAACTTGTCGAAGAGTCTGAGCGTGAACGACTGGTTGCTTCCTACATCACCGCGTCCCGCCCCGGTGCGATAGTCGGCGCGAAACGGCCACGGAGATTTTTGATCCGTGCCTGCAACCATGTTTGTAACGAGCACTCGCCCAGTCTGCAACGCCTGCTTCAAGTAGCGCTCGTCCTGCGTCTCTTCGTAAAGCAGCACGAGCGCGTAAGCGGCGATACCGCCCTTGTCGGGCTGGATTTCGTAAGGTTGGTCCGCCTGCGACCCGCAATCCGGCGGTTGCGGAAATTTGAGGCGAATGCCGGTCGAGCGAGGGAAGCGTGGATACTTGCCTTCATCCGGGGTGAGACTTTCTTTCACCAGGTAATCGCCCATCGCGCGCGCGATCTCGATGAGTTTGGGGTCCTTTCGTCCGGTCCACGCGTGGTATTTAAGGTAAGAGATGATTCCCATGCCGTTCTGTGTGGCAGGGATGAAATCCGGCCGGTCCAGCCGCGGATTATAGTCGTCACGCATGAACGTCATCGCGACAAAGTTGGGATAGCCGTTTGTTGCCGGGCATTTCAGATACCAGTTCACCTCGCGCTTGAGCGCGTCGCGCCAGCTAGTCCACGGCTGAAGATTGCCGCGTTTATCGTAGACCGCAGCGTGGTTGCCGATGGTCTGCGCGCCACTTGAAATCGCCAGCAGCGAGGCCGTGCAAACGGCCAGGAAGTTTCCGATGGATCGACGCGTGGTGAACAAGTGTTCTTTCATATGCAGTGACTCGTCGAGGTTGTTAATCGGACAGACTTGGAAGCCAGTATTTAAGCGCGTATTCGCAATTGACCACTTTCTCAACAAAATCCAACGGCAGGTAATGATACTGGTTGGAGGCCTCAAATCCAATACGGGAATCTTCCTTGGCGAGTTGGTAGAGACGGTGGGCCAGTCCTATTTCATCAGCGGCGACGGATTTGATGATATCAATCTGGCTATGGCGCTGCTCCGCCGCGAGCGTCTTATTCAACAGCATGTTTCTGCCTTGGGTAAATCGCACCTGATTGGCGACGCTCTTGAAATGGAGGTAAGCCGCCTCGGCAATGCGAAGGTCGGTTTTCGCATTGGCGGTCTGGACGTCAGTCTTGGTTTTGGCCACCGCCGCTTCGAACGCGGTCAATCCCGACTGCCAGCCCGCCGCCACTTTTTCAAATTGGGAGGCGAAGACCTCTACCGGATAAACCGCAACCCAGGAACTGAGGGCGTCATAAGAAAAACCGACCATCGTGGCGGGATAGCCGGTGGGTGCAGGGTAAAGCAGATTAGCCGGGCCTTGCTGAATGGGGCAAAGATAGAGCATGCCCCGGCTGAACGGGTATTCGGTGAAGGCATCGCTAAACTTTGACCAGGCCGCAAGCACATCGGGCGCTGCCGCCGCGCCGTAGTATTCCGTGGCAACTTGTGTCAACGCTTCGTTGACCGTGGGCGCCGGTTTCTGGCTGAAGACCTTAACGAGTTTCAAATTAGGCGAAGGACAACCGCCCAGCGACCAGCTCAGCATCAGCGAGTTCATGTCTTCGTGGGTCAGGTTTGCGCAGTGCTGGGCGACCAGGTTCAGGACCGGGAGATACGGCAGGGTTGATAGCTCCCAGGTTGTATTGACCTGCAATTTTGCGGAGGTTTTCAGACCGTATTTCTTAGCCAGCGACCAGCGATACTCGGCCCGCTCGCTGGGTCCAACCGCCGAAATCGAGTATTCATCCACCTTGCTCGCGACACCGCCTCGGACAATGGGTTTGTCCCATTCGCTCACGGTCATCAGATAGGCGTTCCGGGGCAGGCGGCTGACAATCGGCTCAAACCATTCATCCGGCCACATCCAGTCCCAGATGATTACTTTGGCCTTGGGGTTGCCTCGCCAGACACCAGCCGCGATGGCGCCATTGATTTCAGCGATGACTTCCGGCCCGGTGCGTTTGGAGCAGCGAGGGCAGTTGTTAGCGTCGGTAGCGACACAATCGCTGTAACAACTGGTTAGATTCTCGCATTTGCTGATCGTGAAGACGCCGCCCAGTCCGGGGATTTCCTTGAAGACGAAGGCGAGCGAATCGGTCACCCACTGGCGCACTTCGGGAGCGCTGGTACACATCGCGTAGAAGCCCCGCAGGGGAGCCCCCTTTAGCTGCTCGCGCTCCTTGAAGAAATCCAGCGGCATCGCTCGCGGTTCGCTGATATAGAGATATATCTTGATGCCATAGCCATCCGCACGATCAACCAGATGACGCAGGTTCCTGATACGCTTTTCATAATCTTGGCCAAATTCAGGAAAGGCTTTTGTGGGAGGCGATATCTGGCGCAGAAGGGCCTGCATCCATATGCCATTAACACCCGACGAGGACAGATTTTGCAGCAAGCCGTCGGGGAATGGGTCGAGGCCGGGATTTGCCAGCGGGTCGCCATAGAGCGCAAAATAGGAATACAGAAACCGAATCTGGCCATCCTTGTCAGTGCCGGAGCTTGATTGCGGTTTGGACTTGTCGATCTGCGACAAGGTTCTGATGAAATCAAATCTCGGTTGGCCAGCCTGATTCAACTCGTTGCCGAAACAGGAGGCCACCACGGACCTGATCTCCGCAGATCGCTTTTCTGTCGCTGCATCGGGCTCAACATACTCGATAGGTTCGCAGACAGGTTTGAAGTTGCCCAGCTTGATAAAAAGAAAATCATCCTCATTGAGGTGGAAATCCAGCGTTTTGATGTCCCAATCAAGCAGGGTGAGCAATTGCTCGTAAGGCAGGAGATGCCAGTTATGGCGGATAATGGTAACATAGCCGCGGGTTTTGAATTCCGCGACCGGCCCAACTTCTTTTGGCAGGCCCATGGATAAACCCATTCGCCGAATATTTCGCTGTGAGGTCTTGACCGTCTTGGCCATGCGTTCGAGGCTGACGGATTCCCAGTTTCGCCAGACAAAGGCGTGCAGCCGGGTTGGGAAGTGCTTGTCCTGGATGTCGAACTGCGGCTTGCCGTCCGGAAAAACGTCAACGCAGGTAATCCGGTCTCCCTGCTTTTTGTCTTCACCTGTCTTTTCGAGGCCCGCCGCTCGACCGACTAGCGGGAAAAGCAGCATTACCACCGACAGAAGTGCCAACGAGGATACCATTGAGGTTTGGCTTCTCATTTTTCTATTGGTGGAGTGGCTGAGCCGCAGCTTGGTGTCCGGTTAAATGCGCCCCCCGAGTCTTGTGATCGGGATTGGTCAAGTTGAGAAAAACACTATTCCTCGTAGGTTGTGACGCTGTCTCAATCCTCCAAATACCAGAATGAGTGAACGATCTTATTGTTGCGCCATTCCCAAAGCTTCTTGAAGGCTACGCGTTCGACATGTCCGTCCAGTAACGTGACGTTGGCGCCGCTGCTGTGAACTGTAGGCCGACCGTCATTGAACGAAAACTCCCCGGCGTAAACCCCTTCGTGGCTGTCCATCATCTTGTCGCCATCGACGTCCTTGTTGAAATCCCAAACCAGCGGGGAGTAAACATAGTGGGTTACGGTATCCGTGTACAGCAGGGCATCGGCGGCCTTCCTGATGCGGGCGGTAGTGATCGGCTTCATGTCGTTGCCGTAGTAGAAAGTGCCGGTCAGGGGCTTGCCGAAAGCCCCATAATAGACGCCGATCCAGCAGTTCCATTGATCGTATGCGGCCGTCGCGGGGCCAGTGAACGGCGGCGGCCCCGCGTTGCCCGAAGGGCATTTCCGGATTTGCGCGGTCATGGCCTCAAAGTTGCCCTTGTCTCCGGCGGCCTGTTTCATCACGTAGGGCGCCAGCTTCTGATACCACCACATCGTGTCTGGGGTGGGGGGGAACTCGTCGCCAAAGAGTGGGATCTTGTCTTCGTAGTCGCCCGCATACATAACCGTGGCGAGGCCCCACTGCTTCATGTTCGACAGGCATTGGATGCTCTGGGCCTTGGCTTTGGCTTTGGCCAGGGCAGGAAGCAACAGCGCTGCCAGGATGGCGATGATCGCAATGACGACCAGCAATTCGATGAGGGTAAACCCGGTGCGTCGCGGACGGAATCCGAGAGTCACTGTTAATCCGGATGATTCGTCGGTCACCCTCTGCTCGCTCCAGATAGGCCCTGACTCGATACTGTCATTCATTGTATCAGGTTATGGGCTAAAGGTACGGCAGAAGCCAGAAATCGGCTACCGGCAGGATGCTGCTTGTTTGTGCGGGTATGCTGCCGGTGGAATCAGGCTGGTGGAGACACGATCGCCTTGGCGGAAAAAGGAAATGAAGATGGCGATCATCGCGACTGGCACCAATAGCTCGAATAACGAGAACCTGCCTGGCTAGGCTGGGAACTTGTCCGCTATAAACCATGCTTCCCGGCTATTGCGCAGCAGCCAGGTTGTTTCCGATGCCGATCATGATTACGGATATGAGGAGCGTGATGATGCCCAGCCACAGGTAAGCGCGAGTCTGGCGGTTCGCGTGCGCCCACTCCTTCAGCCACAACCCCCACAGATTGCTGAAGATGATAATGGACGCCATGTGGATGCTCCAACTGGCGAAGTCGAATCTTCCCATTTTCGTCGTGCCCATCCCGTAGAAGAAGAACTGCCCGTACCACATCAAACCACTGATGAAGGAC